>JBDKGS010000090.1:0-13733 GCA_039798065.1 Fibrobacterota bacterium
GGTGTTTGCGTCCGCACAATTCCAGCTGCGCGTCGCGACTGCCGCCGCAGAAGCTGCAATTCACGGGGCATCCGCGCCCCACCATCAGCGGAAAGACGGTGGACGCTCCGCCCACCTTCTTCTGGAGGTTTTCCTTCATGGTTCCGTTCACCGACCAGGTGAACGGGGCCTTGAAGTAGGTGCGGTATTCGACCGCATGCTCCAGCTGGCCGAAGTCGGCGAAGGACAACCCCTCCAACGCGGCTCCATCGGCGACATAGGAGACTCCGTTGTCGACGACCCCTCCGTCGCGGCGCCACACGCAATTGGGCACCGACGACAAATTCTGTTCACCGCTCTTCACGGCTTCGGCCAGCGCCAGCAAGCCTTTTTCCGAATCCCCTCGAATCACGAAATCGACCTGGGGGTGGCTTTCCAGGATCTCGGCTGCGAAACGGGTCGCGGTGAATCCGCCCAGCACGATCTTGACCTCGGGGTTGCGGGCCTTGATCTTGGCCGCCACATCGATCACGTCGTAGGATTGGTAATGCCAGTGCAGCGTGAGTCCGACGATCTTGGCCCCTCGCGAGGCGACCATTTCGGCCACCGAAAATCCGGGGTCAAGAAGTGTCTCCAACCCGACATGCACGATCTTCGAGCGGTGGCCGTTCCTGTTCAGAAGATCGCAAAGCCCGAACAGGCCCATGGCGATGTAGTTGACGGAAACGAACTCGTCCAAGGGCTTGTACCAGCTCGATCGCTTGGGCACGTGCGCGAGAAGAACGTCCAATCCTGCGGGGTTGCTTGAGCTCGATTCCATTTCCGACTCCTGTCAAAAGCGCGTGACAGGGCAGAACAGTAGCCAAAATCTGACGATCTTGGTTTCAAACCAGGGTCGTTCACTCCGGTGCGTCCTGGACGGAACGATCCAACGCGATTCGGCCGATCAGGGCGAAGAACACTCCAACGCATCCGATCCAGTCCGGCCATCTGCGCAGGTCTTGGCACCCACAAGCACCCCACCCCTGAAGGTCGCGGAGCCTGCGACCTTCCCGTCCTGGGCGTATTCCCTGTGCGCACCGGACCGTTTTCCTTTGATGAATTCCGTCTCCCAGCGAACCGATCCCGACTCGTAGAACCCACGGTGCAAGCCGTGCTCCAGGCCGTTTTGGTACATGGCGTCCAGCTTGATCGCACCGTTTTTGTAGAAACGCTTCATGGGTCCGTTCGCGACACCGTTCGCGTAGGTCCATTCGGTCAAGACCACCTTGGAATTCGCGTAGAACTTGCGATCCAAACCGTTCAGCTCGCCGGCGACGTACCGAGTTTCTTCGGCGAGCAGGCCTGTTGCCCCGTAGACCTTCCGCGTTCCGTCCTGGCGGTCGCCGGAAAACGGCGTTTCCGATTTCACGATTCCCGTCTCGAAGTATTCCTTCTGGAGGCCTTCCCGACGATCATTGACAAAATTCGTCTCGCGCTTCGGCTTTCCCGAGGGATACCAGACTTTTTCGATCCCGTTTTTGCGGCCTGCACGATACGGAGTCTCGGTCCGCTCCTGCCCGACGGAGTCCGTTCCCGCGCTGGTCGAGCCTGCCCGGGGCGACACCACGATGGAATCGCACCCACCGCAGCCCGAGCCGTCGGAAAATGTCGTATCGCTCGCACCGGCGAATCCGGCCAGAAGCGCAAAAACCGTCGCATGGATCAAAGGAGGCTACTCCGGATCGTGGAAACAAAAATTCCCGCCGGGTGGTGTCATCCGACGGGAGCAGAAATTGTCCGAATTTGTCGGATTCCGGTATTTACTGGAAGCGGTCGCCGACGTTCCGACATCCCCAGCGGCGAACTTCGGGCAGCGACACGAAGAAGTTGTCGACGGCCAGATCCAGGGCCTGCGGGACCATCTGCTCCAGCGAGTCGGAGGCCTCGGTGCGGGCCTGCGCGGGCGACCGCCACACGCGTTTGGCGGTCTTGGCGTCGATGATGGAGAGGTCCAGCGACACGTCGGCGAAAGAAAGTTTGGCGTTGTTGCCGTCACCGGTCTTGGCTACGTCGCCACGGCGCACGCTGACTTTGTTCAGGACCACGATGTAATCGGTGTTGGTGGTGCGGATGTAGCTGCGAAGCACGGCCGCGTCGCCCACGTTCCAGCCGTCGGTGGCGTGCGCGAGGCCCATGCGGGGATCCCAGGTCACGCGCTTGGCGATGTAATGGCTGCCGCAGTCTTCGCCCCATCCGTACAGGCTGTTCCCCACGATCTGGCGGATTGCGACCTCGGGCGCCGAGGTGCGTGGCATGGCCGGCACCTTCTGGACACGTTCCGACAAATCCTTGATGTTCACATCGGCGGAATCCGACACGAAGACCACCCGCATGCCGCGGAATCCGATCGAGGTGAACGATTCGGCAGGCGAACGCGAGCACCCGGTGGCGATCAGGGCCAGGGTGGAGCAAGCGAGTAGGGCTGACGAAATACGACGCATGGCGCGATTCTCCCGGTTTTGTGGTCAGCCCTCAGTATACCACCTGAAACGGGTTTGGGAAGTGCCGTTTCCAGCACTCCTAGCACGAAGAACAGGTATCTTTTCGCGCGTGAAGATCGTTTCCTGGAATGTCAACGGCCTGCGGGCCTGTTCGAAGACCCATTTCCGAGACTGGTTCGCCCGCTCGGATGCCGATGTCGTGTTGATCCAAGAACTGCGCGCCGAGCCCGAACAGCTCGATCCAGACCTGGTTTCCACTCTCGGGTATTCGACGGTGTTCTTCCCTGCCAGCTCCAAGAAGGGCTACTCGGGGGTTGCCGCCTGGGTCCGCGATTCGGTGGGGCCGTATGAATTCCAAAAGGGCATGGGCTGGGATGTGGCCGATCGCGAAGGCCGCGTGCTCATTCTCACGGTGGGCAACCTCAAGATCATCGGGTCGTACGTGTTCAACGGCGGCAAGTCCGACGAGGCTTTCCGCGACAAGCTCGAGTTCTACGACAAAATCCGGGAACAGCACGCAGGATGGGTCAAGGACGGCTTCGATGTGGCCTTCCTGGGCGATTACAATATCTGTCACCAGGCCATCGACATCGCCGACCCGGTGGGCAACAAGGACAGTGTCGGATTCCGTCCGGTGGAGCGCGACAAGCTGGGCGCCTATCTGGACGCCGGATTCGCCGACTGTTTCCGTCGTTTCCATCCCGGCGTTCCCGCCCAGTACACCTGGTGGTCGAACCGTCCAGGTGTGCGCGCCAAGAACCATGGCTGGCGCATCGACTACGCCACCGTCTCCGAAAACCTCTGGCCTCGCGTGAAAAAATGCTGGCACGAACCTCAACAAATGGGCTCCGACCACTGCCCGATCGGATTGGAACTGAAATGAACCGCAAATCCCCGCTGCGCCTCCTGACCGCTGTCGCCCTTTCCAGCCTGACCGGCTGTGGCGCCATGTACTCCGCCCCTAAGACGAATTTTGACGTGCAGGCTTGGAAATTGGCCACCGCCGACGGCGACACCTTGAGCTCCGAAACGCTGAAGGGCCGCGTGGGCGTGGTGGTGTGGGTGGATCCCACCTGTGCCGACGTGCAGGACGCCACCGCTTCGGAAGGCGCCTTGCGCCTGTTGGAGAGCCGCTGGATGCAGGATTCCCGGAACATCTGGCTCCTCTACGTTTCGTCGCGCGACGCGAAGGACGGTTCCTTCATGGATGGCCCCATGCTGAAAGGCTGGCTCAAGGACCAGAAGCTGCGCGGCCAGGCGGTGATCGACGACAAGGGCATGCTCGCCAAACAATGGGGCGTGGGGCGCGTTCCCACCGCGTCGGTTGTGGATGCCGCCGGACACGTGCGCTGGAGCGGCCCCGCCGAAGCGGCCAACGACATCTTCGGATACCCCGACGTTTCCGACGCCCTCGATTCCGTCCTGCAAGGCAAACCGGCCCCGGTTTCGGCAAAACCACCCACCAAGGGCTGCGGAATTTCGGGCTGATCCGCCGCCGATGCCCCGCTACGCCTATGTGGATGGCCGGTACCTTCCCGAGGACCAGGCAACGATTCCCGTCTTGGACCGTGGACTCATGCTGGGCGACGGCATCTTCGAGACGGTGCGGGCCAAGCACGGCGCCATCGAGTTCTTCGAGGGGCACTTCGCCAGATTCTGTCGATCGGCGGAACTGGTCCGCATGCGCCAGCCGTTCTCGCAAGGCGATCTCGAAGCCATCTGCGCCGAAATCTGTCGTCTTTCCGAACTCGCCGACGCCTCGGTGCGATTCACTCTCACGCGCGGCCCGTACAGAGGCACGCTCTCCGACACCGGCGACGCCCCCCGCCTGATCGCCACCTGCTCGGACGCCGAGCACGTGGACCCGAAGCTCTACGTGGACGGCGTGTCGATTTCCGTCGCGAGCTTCCCCAGAGCCCACGCGATCGATCCGTCCATCAAGGCAACCCAATACCTTCCCGCTGTGCTGGCGCGGCTGGAGGCCGACGCCCAGGGGTGCTACGAGTCGTTGTTCCTGGACGGACGCGGACGCATCCTGGAATTGTCGTCGGCGACCTTTTTCGCGGTGCGCTTTGGACAAATTCTGACCCCACCGCTGCGGCTGGGGATCCTGGCCGGCGTGACACGCTCGGCCATCCTGCGCCTGGCCAAAGGTGCGAAGCTTCCCGCGGCCGAACGGATCCTGAACGGCGAAGACATCAAGACCTTCGACGAGGCGTTCTTGACTTCGGCCGTGCGCGGCGTGATGCCCATCGTGCGCATCGCTGGAATCCCGGTGGGCACAGGCGCTCCCGGCCCAGTCACGCGCCAGATCATGGAACTGTTCCGCGAAGAGACGGGGCGGAAATGACCACGCCGAGCATGGTAGACTGACGGCTTCCGCCGCGACAAAGCATCTTTGTCCCCGAATTCAAACGGAGGATTACTCAATGGCCAAGAAGACCCAGAACAAAAGCATTCCCGACCTCGAACTGCGCTTGGGCCCTGCGGGCCTGGAATACGAAACCGACGGCGTGGTCCACCTGTTCTCGTGGCCCGAAGTCCTGAAGCGTTTGGGTTCGGCTGATTGCGACCTGGTGCTGCATCTGGACTGGGGCGAAGGCTATCGCATCGACTCCATCGACTGGATGGAAATGATGACCTACGAGGACGAAGTCGGCGGCATGCGCTTCGAAACCATGTTGGACGGCAAGAAGGCGGGCGTGTCGGCTTGCGTGGTGGAGTTCGAGGAAGAACTCATCCGCTTGTACTTCGAAGGAGCTGGCGACGACGAAGCGGGTATCGTGACCTTGCACCACGCCAAGGGCTCGCGCCTTTCGCTGCACGACGTCACCTTCCAGCCGTTCGGCGCCAAGACCGCAAGCAAGGTCAAGGCCTTCTGGTTCTCGGGGTCCGTCGCGTATTGATCCAATCCTTCATGTGGCGGACTTACCTTTCCGCCCCATGGACCAGGAACTCTTCGAAAAGCTCAGCCAGCGCATCGATGCGCTGATCGCCGACCGCAACCGTCTCAAGGCCGAAGTGGAAGCGCTTCAGGCCGAAGGCGGCGCCAAAAACCAGGAACTCGAGTTGGAGCTTGAGATCGCGCGCACCGAGGCCGATGCCGCCCGTGCCGATCTGCAGGCCGCCCGCACCGAGATCCAGGAGCGCGACGCCCGCATCCAGACGGCTGCCACCCGCGTGCAGTCGTTGATCGAACGCATCCAGGCGGATTGAGTTCGTGGCATTGAGCGAGCCCAGGCTGGACCACACCCGTCGCGTCGCCATCGGCGGCGAGACCTTCAGCGTGCGCTCCGACGCGCCCCCCGAGACCATCGAGCGGGTTGCCCATTACGTGGACCAACGCATCATCGAAGCCAAGGCCGCGTTGGGCGAAACCGACCGCTTCCGCGTGGCCGTGCTGGCCTCTTTGCAGGTGGCGGGCGACCTGATGGAAGCTCGACAAGAATTGGAAACCACGCGCGCCGAACTGGACGCGCTGCGTGGACAGATTTCGTCGCTCGCCGAGCGGCTACCGGAGGTTTGAGATGATTCGTTTGGAAGGAAAACCCGTCGCCGAAGCGATCCGCGCCGAACTCAAGCCTCGCGTGCAGGCCTTGGTCGCCCGCGGCATCACGCCATGCCTCTCCGTGACCTTGGTCGGCGAAGACCCCTCCAGCCAGATCTACGTGAACTCCAAGGACAAAGCCGCCAAGGAACTGGGCATCGAGGCCAAGACGTTCCGTCTTCCCGCCGCCACCACCCAGGCAGAGCTGGAAGCGCATATCCAGAAATTGTCGGCCGATCCCAGCGTGCACGGCATCCTGGTGCAGTCGCCGCTGCCCAAGGGTCTTGACGAAGCCAAGGTCGTGGATTGCATCCATCCGGCCAAGGACGTGGATGGCTTCCATCCCACCAACGTGGGCCTGCTCTCGCTCGATCGCCCCGGCCACCGTCCCTGCACGCCTTGGGGCGTGATCCAGCTGCTCAAGCACTACAACCTCCCCACCGCGGGCAAGCGCGCCGTGGTGATCGGCCGGTCGGATATTGTCGGACGCCCCATGGCTTCGCTGCTTCTGCACAAGGGAGCCTTCGGCGACGCCACCGTGACCGTGGCCCATTCGCGCACGCCGGATCTTGCCGCAGTGGTCCGCGAGGCGGATTTCGTGGTGGCCGCCATCGGCAAGGCAGAATTTGTCAAGGCCGAATGGCTCAAGCCGGGTGCGGTGGTGATCGACGTGGGCATCAACCGCGTGAACGACGAATCGTCGCCAAAGGGCTATCGCGTGGTCGGCGATGTGGATTACGAAGGCGCATCCAAGGTGGCCGCCGCCGTGACCCCGGTTCCGGGCGGCGTTGGCCTCATGACCATCGCGCTTTTGCTTTCCAACACCGTGGACGCCGCCGAGCGCCTGTCCTGATCAATGCGCCAAAAATTGACATCGTGGAAAATACCGCTCGCCCTTCGAGACGGCCCTACGGGCCTCCTCAGGATGAGCGGCATTTCGATGTGACATGAGCGAAGCAGTTTCGGTCACCGAGTTGACCCGCGCGATCAAGGGAACGCTCGAAGAAGGCTTCGATGCCGTGCTGGTGGAAGGCGAAATTTCGTCGTCCAAACTGCACTCCAGCGGCCACTTCTACTTCTCGCTGAAGGACGAAGGCGCGGTGGTCTCCAGCGTGATGTGGCGCAACCAGGCCTCGCGCCTGCCCAAGGTGCCGCGCGACGGCGACAAGGTGGTGGTGGCCGGGCGGCTCACGGTGTACGAACCGCGTGGATCGTACCAGCTGGTGGCCAACCAGCTCAAGCCGGCTGGCCAAGGCGACCTGCAGGCGCGGTTGGAAGAGCTGCGACGGAAATTGACCACCGAAGGTTTGTTCGACGCCGACAAGAAACGGGACCTTCCGGCCTATCCCTTCAAGGTGGCGGTGGTGACCAGTCCCACCGGCGCCGTGCTCCACGACATCTGGCATGTTCTGTCGCGTCGTGCGCCTCACCTGGAACTCATGCTGGTCCCGGCACCCGTGCAGGGCGCGGAAGCCATTGCTGGCCTGGTCGCCGCGCTCGATCGCATCGCGCTCTTGGAAGGCTCGCCCGACGAACCCGACGTGGTGATCGTGGCACGCGGCGGAGGGTCGCTCGAAGACCTGTGGGCCTTCAACGAAGAAGCCGTGGTTCGCGCGGTAGCCGCTTGTCCGTTCCCCACCATCTCGGCGGTGGGCCACGAGACCGACACCACCCTTTGCGATTTTGCCGCCGACGTGCGCGCGCCAACCCCGTCGGCTGCGGCAGAACTTGTCAGCGAGGAGCGCGACGTGTTGCTCGCCACCGTGGACGACCATTTGATCCGCGCCGGCGAAGCCTTGTTGCGCATGGTGGAACGCCGCCGCGAACGGCTCGAATGGATCGCCAAACGGCCGTGCCTGTTGCGCCCCGAAGAGCCCATTGAACGTGCCCACCAGACCATCGACTTGTTGTCGGACCGCATGGACCGCGCCCAGGCGCGTGTGACCGAACGCGCCCAAGCCAAGCTGGTGAACATCGCGGGTCGGTTGGATGCATTGTCGCCGCTCAAGGTGCTGTCGCGCGGGTATGCCGCCATCAGCACCAGTTCCGGCAAGGTGGTGGTGAAAGCCGCCGACCTGTCCGCTGGCGACACGGTGAAGATCGCGTTTGCCGACGCGACCCGAATTGCCAGGATTGAAGCAGGTTAGAGCCCGATAAATTTCATGTGAATCGAAAATTTCTCCGGATAAATTTTCGATCGATATGAAAAATCTCTGGATTTTTCTTCGATAAATCCGATATTTCCAGTCATGAACCGGTGGTACCAGAACCTGCTGCGCGACCATTTCCAGGAAAACCGGCAACTTGCCTTGGTTTCAGGGCCGCGCCAATGCGGAAAAACCACCGCATCCCAAAACCTGTACCCCGAATCCCACTACCTGACTTGGGACAGCCCGGCGCACCGCGAGCGCATTCTGGCCGGACACGATGCTTTGGCGATGGATTTCGGACTGGATCGCGTCCAAGCCCCACCCATGGTCGTCTTCGACGAGGTGCAGAAATACCCCGACTGGAAGAATTGGCTCAAGGGATTTTTCGATGTCTGGGGCGCCCACTGCAGGATATTGGCAACGGGCAGCGCGAGACTGGACCACTTCTCGCGCGGCGGCGACAGCCTCATGGGCCGATACCTCCGCTACCGGATGAATCCGCTTTCGGTGGGCGAGCTTGCCCATCCGGATCGGTGCGCCACCGACTTGCTTCTCCCACCGCGACAGATTCTGGCAGACGACTGGAGCGCGATGCGCAACTTCGGGTGTTTTCCCGAACCGTTTTTGCGCCGCGACAAGCGATTCTTCGTCCGATGGTCGCGCCTTCGCATGGACCAGGCGGTGCGCGAAGATTTGCGCGACCTCACGCGCGCCACCGAAATCTCGCGAGTGGAGTTGCTGGCGGAACTTGTCCGCGCTCGCGCCGCCCAGTCGCTGACATTTTCCGACTTGGCCCGCGGGGTGCGCTCGTCGGTGGAGTCGGTGCAGCGATGGGTCGACCACCTGGAGGCCCTGCATCTGGTGTTCCTGGTGCGCCCCTGGCATCGCAACGTGAACAAGGCGCTCACCAAGGAGCCCAAGGTCTATTTGCGGGATTTTTCCACCATCACGGATCCCGGCGCCCGCTACGAGAACATGGTGGCCTGCCACTTGTTGAAGGCCGTGGAAAGCTGGGAGGACGCCGGACTGGGAACGTTCGCGCTGCACTACCTACGCGACACGGAAAAGCGCGAGGTCGATTTCCTGGTGGTGCGCGACGATCAACCGTGGTTTCTGGTGGAGGCCAAGACGTCGGATCCGCATCCCACCGCCAGCCTCAAGCATTTCCAAGCCGCCACGCATTGCCCCCATGCCTTCCAGCTGGTGCAAGAACTGCCGTACGTGGAAATCGATCCGTTCACCCGCCACGACCCGGTGGCCGTCCCAGCACTCACGCTGTTGTCCATGCTTCCTTAGATCATCCCCCACTCCCTATGAGCATCCCATCGCTCAGTAAGCGATGGGAACCCGGCCTCCCTGTCACCGCTACGGCAATTACAAAGCAGGCGGGTCACCCGAATGGGTGACAAGGAGGGGAACGGGATGTTGGCGCTACGCGCCAGGGACGGCGCATACCCGATCATCCCCCCGTTCGCTTGCTCCAACCCACCCCCCCCGCCCTACAAGGGCGGGAGCTGATTCACCCGGCCTCCCTGTCATCGCTATGGCAATCCATTTGGCGGCACCTGGCGGGCGATTGGCGGCTGGCTGTCGTTTGAAAACGGAGGCGTTCCGTTGACATTCGATCCATGCACGACCTACCCTGCTCAGACAACATGAAAATCGACACCCAGCTTTTGCGGCAGCTTCGCGACGAGCGCTCCTGGACCCAAGAGCACCTCGCGGAAGTGGCCGGGGTGAGCCTGCGTACCGTCCAACGCATCGAGCGCGAAGGCAACGCCTCGGCGGACTCGCGACTGGCGTTGGCGGCAGCCTTTGGGGTGGACGTGTCGATTTTTGTCGGCAAAGCCGGAGAGCCCGATTCCCCCGAGCCAGCACCCGCAGTGGTCGAACAACCTCAGAATGCGTCGTCGGGACGGCTTGGAGAAGGATCGTTCCTGCGGCACCTGGTGGTCTACTTGGCGGTCTGTTCGTTCCTGGTGTACCTGGATTTTTCGAGCGGTTCGGCGTACCACTGGTCGTTTTGGCCCGTGCTGGGTTGGGGGCTCGGATTGCTTTTGCACGGCTTATCGCAGTGGTCGCGAGGCCTTGGGTCTTGCGAAACCGAAACCTCGGACAAAAACCGACGCCAAAGCTTCCCCGACCGGGTCCGGATCTTCCTGGTGATGAGCGCGATGTTTCTTGTGATCGACTTCGTGTCGAACGGAACCTTGACCTGGGCGTTCTACCCCATCCTTGGATGGGGTGCCGGGCTGCTCCTGAACTATTCCAAAACCAGGACGACCTGACCGTTCACATCCCGCGTCAGGGACCGTTACCCGCCGCCGCGCAGGCCCGCTTCGGGCCGAAGCGGATGATTTGGGGCGCAGACCCCGCCATTCGTTGGGTTCGCCAACCAGTGTGTAGGTGCAATTCATGAATTGCCCACACGTTCCGGAAAAATTCATGATGGATTGAAAGGGGGCTGCGTGGCGCCGCCAGGCGACATAGGGCCCGGTCCCCACCCTTGGGGGAGACGCCCGAGTTTGGATATCGTTGCCAATCTTGGATCCTGTTCCCGGTTCCGCGAACGGCCATCACAACCCCAAAAACGGCCCCATGGCACACAGGTTCTATATTCTACTGCCTCCGACGAGTCGCATCGTTGGGGGCAACCTTGACACGACCGGAGCGAACGAAGCGTCACCATGAGCAATGCCCAGACATTCGAACAATCGTTGTCACGCCTGGAAGAGGTGGTGGCCCGTCTGGAAAGCGGCGATCTGCCGTTGGACGAAGCTCTCGAGCGCTACGAAGAAGGCGTGAAGTTGGTCGGGCGCTGCCGCACCGATCTGGAACGCGCCGAGCTCAAGGTCAAACGCCTGGTTGAACGCAACGGATTGCCCGAGGTCGAGGAAGTCCCCGCTTCCAGCCTGTTTGGGGGAACCAAGTGATCCTCGGAGGTGCCCATTGAACCAAGTCAACGAGTTCCTCCAAGAATCCAAGACGCGCGTGGAAGCGGTTTTGGACAAGGTCCTGCCCGCGGTTTCGCACACGCCCGGCACCCTGCACGAAGCCATGCGCTACAGCATGATGGCTGGCGGCAAGCGGCTGCGTCCGGCGCTTTGCTACGCGGCGTTCGAAGACTGCGGCGGCACGGGCGACGCGGCCGATTGGGGCGCATCGGCCCTGGAGATGGTGCACACCTTCTCGCTCATCCACGACGACCTTCCGTGCATGGACGATGACGATTTCCGTCGCGGCATGCCCACTTGCCACAAGAAGTTCGGCGAAGCCATGGCCGTTCTGGCCGGCGACGCGTTGTCCATCCTCGCCTTCCAGGTGTTGGCAAAATCCGGCAGCGCAGAAGCGGTGACCGTTCTTGCCGAAGCCTTGGGGTCCGACGGCATGTTGGGCGGCCAAGTCGTGGACATCGAGTCCGAAGGCAAGCCCTGCACACTGGAGACGGTCGATTACATCCATGTCCACAAGACGTCCGCCCTCATCGAGGCGTCTTTGGAACTGGGCGCGGTGCTGGCAGGTGCGAGCATCGAACGACGGAAATTGTACCGCGACTACGGACGCGCCATCGGGCTTGCGTTCCAGATCGTCGACGACATCCTGGACATCGAATCGTCCACCGAAGCCCTTGGCAAAGACGTGGGATCGGACGTGGAAAACCAGAAGGCCACCTACCCCGCCGTGGTCGGTCTGGAAGAAAGCAAAAGACAAGCGCGCGTCCTGGTGGATCGCGCGGTAGAATTGGCCGGACGCATGGGTCCGCGCAGTTCGGTATTGGCCGATCTCGCGCGCTTCATCGTCGAACGGGGGAACTGACATGGCGAACGATTCCGGGCTGCCCCAGGCGGGCCCGCTCCTTTCGGGGATCAACCACCCCGGAGACGTGAAGAAGCTGGACATTCCTCACCTCGAGAAATTGTCTCAAGAAATCCGCGAATTCATCGTGAACGCGATCAGCCGCCACGGTGGACACCTGTCGCCAAATCTTGGCACCGTGGAGCTCACCGTCGCGCTCTTCAAGGTGCACGAGCCGGGCGTGGACCGCTTCGTGTGGGACGTGGGCCACCAGGCCTATCCGCACAAGCTGCTCACCGGCCGCCGCGACCGCTTCCACACGATTCGTCAGCACGATGGCTTGTCGGGCTTCCTGAAGCGTTCGGAAAGCGAATACGACGACTTCGGCGCGGGCCATGCCTCCACGTCCATTTCCGCCGCATTGGGCATGGCGGTTGGTCGCGACCTTCAGGGGCGTCAAAACCGGGTGTTCGCCATCATCGGCGACGGATCGCTCACCGGAGGCATGGCCTTCGAAGCGCTGAACAACGCCGGCGATCGCAACGAAGACATCACGGTGATCCTGAACGACAACAAGATGTCGATCGCCGAGAACGTAGGCGGTCTTTCCAAGTACCTGAACCGCGTCATTACCGACCCCCGCTGGAACCGCCTGCGCAAGGACGTGTGGGGCGCAATGGGCCACTTGGACAAGCTCGGCAAGGGCTGGGCCGACCATGCCCGCGAGGCCGCCCGCAAGGTGGAAGACGCCGTGAAGGGCATGGTGCTTCCTGGCTCTCTGTTCGAAGACCTTGGCTTTCGCTACTACGGTCCGGTGGACGGACACGATCTCCCCGCGCTCATCGAACTCTTCACCAACCTCAAGGATGTGCCGGGACCAAAACTCGTCCATATCCTGACCGTGAAGGGCAAAGGATTCGAGCCCGCCGAAAAGGACACTGCCGGAAAATGGCATGGACTGGGCGCGTTCGACCCCGAGACTGGCAAGGTGGCACCCGCCGCCGACTCCAAGCCCACCTACACGCAGATCTTCGGCGAAGCCTTGACAGATCTTGCCGCCAAACACCCCGAAGTGGTCGCCATCACCGGCGCCATGCCCAGCGGCACCGGCGTGAACATCATGGCCAAGACCTTCCCCGATCGCGTGTTCGACGTGGGCATCGCCGAGCAGCACGCCGTGACCTTCGCGTCGGGACTTTGCTGCGAAGGCATCCGGCCCGTGGTGGCCATCTACTCCACCTTCCTGCAGCGCGCCTACGACCAGGTGGTCCACGACGCGGCCATCCAGCACCTGCCAGTCATTTTCTGTCTGGACCGCGGCGGCCTGGTGGGCGCCGACGGCCCCACCCACCACGGCGTGCTGGACCTCGCGTACCTTCGCACCGTGCAAGGGATGGTGGTGATGGCGCCTCGCGACGAGGCCGAGCTGGTGCACATGCTCCAGACCGCCTACGAATACAAGGCCGGCCCTTCCTCCATCCGCTATCCTCGCGGATCGGGTCGCGGCACCGCCAAGCCCGCCGAGCCGAAGGCCTTGGAGATCGGCGTGCCGGAAATTGTCGTGCAGGGCGCCCAAGTCGCCATCTTGGGAATCGGCGCCATGGTGGACGTGGCCGAAGAAACCGCCAAGTTGCTGGCCGAGCAGGGAATCAAAGCCACGGTGGTCAACGCCCGCTTCGCCAAGCCGCTTTCCGAATCGCACTACCGCGACATCCTCTCTTCGCACAGCCTGATCGTCACGTTGGAAGACGGAGTCCGCTCGGGCGGCTACGGATCCGC
>JBDKGS010000091.1:0-13651 GCA_039798065.1 Fibrobacterota bacterium
ATGATCGATTGGATCGAAAACTGGTACAACCCGGAACGAAGACACACCAAACTCGGCGGATGCAGCCCCGCCGAATTTGAACTCAAAATGGTTGCTTAACTTGTCCGGTCAGAGGGGGACAGGCCAGAGCGACGCAAATCGACGTTCTTCGCGCCTCGCACATCAAGCCTTGGAGGCACGCTACGAACGAGGAACGGCTATCTGCTGCGAATGGTCTGTTGCTCTCGCCGACATTGGACACCCTGTTCGATGCGGGCTACGTCAGCTTCGAAGGAAATGGACGAATTCTGACCTCCGTTGCGATTTCTGATGATAATTACCGGAGGCTCGGAGTCAGTGCGGAGATGCATTTGCTCCGCAACGTACCCGAATGCCTGGACTATTTACTGTATCATCAGGCAGAGATATTCTTGGCCTAAACTGTCGTTTTTTCTCCCAACCAGAAAATGGAAATGCTTCGAGCAAACCTCGATGTGGTGGTGATAAACGACAGTAACACCTTGGCCGAGGCGGTCAACTGGTTAAACAGTTGGCGTTTGCTCGGCACCATCAATTTGCGCATGATATATTGACACACACCGAACCACAAAAAAGAAAGACTATGTCGCGATCATCCTCCAAGCCACTAACGTTCATCGACGCCTTCGCAGGTTGTGGCGGACTGTCCCTCGGATTGATGCAGGCTGGCTGGATCGGTCGATTTGCGATTGAACGCGACAAATTCGCTTTTGCCACACTCAAGGCTAACCTTTTGGCCACGGGTGCCCCTTTCAAGTACGTTTGGCCACGCTGGCTCCCCAAGGAGCCGATCGGCATCGTCGAGCTTCTCAGCAATTACAAAGACCAGTTAGAAGAAATCTCAGGCAGCATAGATGTGCTAGTGGGCGGGCCTCCATGTCAGGGCTTCTCCAGCGCTGGCCGACGGCAGCATGATGATCCGCGCAATCAGATGTTTGCCTCGTACTTGAATCTTGTCGACATTATCAAGCCCAAAGCGGTTCTGATTGAGAACGTTCGCGGGTTCACGCAAGATTTCAACGCTGGTGATGAAATCAAAAATTTCTCGCAAGCTCTCAAGACGCGGTTGTCCGACGCCTATACGGTTCATGAAAAACTTCTCGATCTCTCGAATTTCGGTGTTCCGCAGGCCCGCACCCGCTACTTCGTTCTCGCTTTCCGCACTGAGTTGAATGTACCGAATCCGTTCGCGCACATTCAAAGCAGCCTTCCTTCATTCTTGCGTTCGTTACGCCTGACTGTACCGGTCTCGTCAGGGGCGGCAATTTCTGATCTTGAGGTTGGTCGGAGCGGCACGCAGCCGTCGTTGGAAAGCAAAGGTTTCGAGGAGACCCGCTACGCAGGTCCGCTCACGCAATACCAAAAGCTGATGAATGCGGGGTGTGATGTACCCACCGGCCTGCGACTGGCGCGTCACGCTGAGGATATCGCCGACAGATTCAAGGAAATCATCGAACTGAGCAACGCGGAAGGGCGTTTAAATAAGAGCATCGGTGCTGAAATGCGCGCACGCTTCGGTCTCAAAAAATTGGCACTGCGCGTACTCGATCCCGATCGTCCGTCCCCGACGATTACGAGCATGCCGGACGATCTGCTGCATTACTCGGAGCCGCGCACACTAACGGTTCGCGAAAACGCCAGACTGCAAAGTTTCCCTGACTGGTACTCATTCCAAGGCAAGTACACTACAGGCGGGCATCTTCGAAAGCAAGAAGTACCTCGCTTCACGCAAGTGGCCAACGCCGTGCCGCCACTGGTCGCACGTGCAATCGGGGAGACATTGGCGGAATTGCTCCGAAGAAGGTGAACTCAATGGGGCCTGAGGGCTCACACAAGTTGCGCTCACGCCTGCATGGCGTCTAGCAGGGTACGGAATTCAGCGCGTAGGCTTAGGATTAGCTTGCGAAGCTCGCGCATTTCAGCGATATCGACGATTTTGCCAGTGTCAGCGACAACACTATTTGGCTTACCCTGAGGAGCCAAAACCACATGCCCCAGTTTATTCCGCTTCCCCACGACACCTTCACGATACGTCTTGACCGTCGACACGCCTCCAGAATAGGCCTTGAAATCATCCAAACGTAGGATTCTCGCCAGAAAGCGTAAGCGGTGGTCCGATGTAAAAAGCATGTGCGCATTGAACAGGGACTCAACGCTAGATGTGCTCTCGAGCTTCTTGCCTTGATCAACAATGCTCTGCACCTGATCCGCTACGCGTTTCAGAGCGGCTTCAATAAACTTCTGCTTGCCCGCATCATCTAACTTGCTGTGGGCTAAGGTCAAGCACGTGTTGACCATGTGGTCGATATCGCTCGTGGCACCCATGACAATGCCGCGTGTATGATCAAGGTCGAGAACTTTTTTGATTAGCGAATCAAAAACGCCGATTACTTCGTCGACCAGATCTATGCGGCTTGCGCAGTAGACGCCCTCAAGCTGTCTTTCATAGGCCTTTTGTCGCAACTCTACGACCGAAGCCTGCCCGGAGTAGAAAACCACATCCTTGTACTGAATAATCCGACGAATACGCTCGATCGCGTCCTCACCGTGCATACCGTCACCGAGATCCCAATCCACTAGAATCAAGTCAATCTCGTCGGTGAATACGTCTTCGGAAATGGCAGATTCCATCTGTTCGATCGAGGCGCACTGTCGGGGTATGAACTCGAAACCCTCTGCTGCCATTTTCGACTCAATACTCGTGATTTGCGCGGCAACACTGTCAGGTTGGTCATCCACCCACAACACGTTGAAATCGAGTCTCATGCGTTTCTCCCCTTCGCGGCGATCTTGATAATCAGGCCCAATCCCTTTTCTGTTTGATCGTCGAGTTCGATGCTGCCTCCCATTTCACCAAGAGCCTGCCGAACATGATAAAGGCCGAGACCTGAGCCCTGAGTAGTCGTATACCCCATCTCAAAAATGCGTGATCGGTTTGTGCCTGTTGTCAGGCCACGCCCGTTATCGCTAACATGTATCGTTAGGCCGTTCTTGTCCGTCTGCGATATGACGAACTTGATACGGGAAGCCTTAGCCTTCCTAGCGTTACTGATCAGATTGTCGACAATAATTGACGCATCGATAGGGTTGAAACGAAGCTTCAAGCCGGGGTGAATGTTTTCAGCTAGAATCTGGAGCCGAGCGCTGCCCGTGGTACGGGCGATCTGTTCGATGTAGTCGTAGATGAAAGTAGCGAGGTCGGTCTCGATCTTCTCAGAGTCGAGCTTGAAGTTCGCTTTCGCAGCAAACTTAGTGACCGACATGACTTTCTTATTTAGGAAAGCCATTTGTTCAAGCGTCTTGAGAACGGTTTCGCGTGGAATCGAGGTTTTCCCAGCAGTCTCAGTCAGAAAATTTTCAATCTGCTGCGCAATGTCCACAGCATAAATTGTCACCTGATGGTGCAAATTCAGGATTGTCGCAGAGTCTACGTTGACAAAGGATTCCAGGAAGTGCCCACGACGTTGCTCAGTCTCTACCTCTGCTTCTGCCGAAGCAGCTCGGCGATTGGCCGTTTCTACCATCGCGAGCGCCTTGTCAGCGACGCGGCGCGCATCGGCCTCCGACTTCTGAAGATCGTCGAAGCGACGTTCGGCAGCGTCGAGCCGTGCGAGCATTTTTGAGTCACCAATCTTCTCAGCGATTGCGCGTAGACTGACCAGCGATGTTTCGAAATCACTCGATCGCTCATTGATCAAGTCGACAAGCCGCTTACTGTACTCGATCAGACGGATTTTGTCGTTATCGACGAGGTTAGCCACGGCCGCGGACACGCGCGCACGCCCTGGATCCGTCATTAAGCGAGAAAGATCCTCGGTGTTGGCATCGGCCTTGTCGATCCAGGATACCGGGACCACGTACTTTTCCAGGCGCTTCAGGCAGTGATCCATGACCGCCTTGTGCAGCTGCTCGACAGCAGGGGTTTCGATCAGTCCCTGGTTGCGACTTGATGCTTCCTGAAAATCTTCATCTGACCCAGATACGTCGACGCGCCCGATGATTTCGCGCGAGCCTAGAAAGCGTGCATAGCCTTGCTGCTTGCGGCGATCAAAGCCGAACCAGTCGTTTCCGTCCTCCCCGATTGGGTAGACGCGGAAGCTGTTTCTAAAAAGAAAGACCGATCCAAACTGCACAGACGGCAAGCCAACACGCCGTGCGAAGGTGGCCTTTGCCGACTGGTTGAGATAGTAGATCTCGCACTTGAAACCGGCCGTTGACAAGTATTCGTATGGGTTAGGTTCCGCAATGTGGTAGATGATCTCCCCACGGTCCGTAAGCGTCGTATGTATCTCATCGCCCTCGATACTTACCCGTATGAAAGTCGTCTTGTCTTGGAGAGTACTGAAGATGAAGTTCCCGATCTGGCCATTAACAAGATCCTTGGGCAGCGGCTTTTCTCCATCCTTGGCATAAGCTATAGTAAGCCGCTTGTCTTCGGCTACCTCGGCCGGCGCGGTGATGTAAATGCCAAAGCCGTCAGTCTCTTCGCCGAAGGGATTGATCAGCTTCGCTAACGACGCCTTCAGCTCCAAAATACGCTGTCGCGGCCACGGCCGTCTCAGTCGTTGGATAGTCACTGCAGTTCCATGAGTCAGTGTTGATCCGAAACTTCGTAGCTCCCGCGGGAGTTGGAATGCGTCCTGTTGGGCATAAAGGACTGGGACTTTTTCGAAATGCTCCTTTGTGTCCTTCTCGAACAGCTCCCAATTAACGGTCAGACAATGGACTGCTTTCGTATCACCTCGTGGGCGGCTTCGTAGAACAACTTCTTCACCTAAACGATCAGATGAGAAGCGACCGATTCCTTTGCTACCAGCATAGTGCCTACGTTCAGCTGCGATGTTCCGAAAGTCGTCTGCGGAACGGTCCGTACGCTTGGATGAGTAGGCGACAAACAGCCATTTGTCCGTAAGATCTTCATAGGACATCCCGGAGCCGTTGTCTGCGATGACGATCATGTCATCCCCGAAATACAGCTGAACGTTATCCGCACCCGCGTCGAAAGAGTTCTTGATAAGCTCAAAGATTGCCACCTCATCATCGGTGATGAGTTCCCGCCCCAGAACGCGCTTGAGGCCTGTGCTTACATCGAAGTGCAGGCTGTCCTTTGTATCCAATCTCATCTCCCTATTTCAAGGTCAACGTGAAGCTCTCCACTTTATTCGGTCCGATTCACAAAGAACCGGGTCGCTGGACAATACTCAGTTACAGACCTGAAAATTGGTGCCGCCATCCAGGTTAGGTCTTGATTACCTCACCACGAAGTGATCTGCGAGGGTGGCCTAATCAGTTTGTCGAACAAATCTAGGCTAGAAAAGTTCAGGAAAACGAATCTTATCGCTCCTGGGAGCCAGCTGTAGAGGCTCCAAATGCCGGAAACGAAGCTGCGATCGGCCCTGGATTGATGCGTGGAGCGGCTCCGGACCGATGGCGATCCGGTTTCCGGAAAGCATCTTGGTGTCCATGACTTGGGGGATGAAATTGCGCGAACTGCGCAAGGAGAAAGGTTGGACGCAAGCCGACCTTACTTCGCGCACGGGCATTTCGCAACCCACCATCGCCGACTACGAACGGGACAAGAAGCAACCGACTCTCCGGCGAATCCAGGCCATCGCCCAGGCGTTCGGGGTTGGCGTCGACGCGTTTTCCATTCCCGCGACTTCGGAAGACGCCTTGGAAGAAATCCTCTCGAGGCTGGACAGCTTGGATCGAGGCGATTTGAAGCGGCTTGCCGGAGTCGTGAAGGCGCGCCGCAAAGCCACGGAGGAATCCTCTTCTTGATATAGCTTTAGCTATAATTTGAGAATGTTCGAATCCCGTCGGCACCTCCATGCATTCCTCGATTCCCACTTCGGTCCCCACGCCGGATTGAATGCCGATTGGTGTTCCCGTTGCTGGAAGGTTGCGAAGGTATCGGAGCGCGAGGACATCTGGCTGTTCGACGAGGAGTCGCCGGATCGCGAATTCACGCTGTTGTCGCGAAAGGAATGCCACGAAGGTTTCGCAACGACCGAGCTGGCAAGCGGATCGCTGCGGGAACTCCGCGATTGGGCGGTGATGCATATCCAGCGAGGAGCATCGGGTGTCATGGTCGTCCTGACGGATTGATCGGAGGCGTCGCTGCGTCGGAAATTGTCGCGATAGAAGGTGCTTCGCGCCAGGGATGCCACCCGACTGGGCCGGGACACCGCAGCCATCCAAAACACGGAGGGACGCATTGTCTTGCGTCCCCACGGTCGGGAGGATGGCGAGGAGGCCTGGTCGGCAGCCCGGCCCCGTCTCCATCCATGGAGACGGGGAGGCGCCCTTCATGGGCGAAACGAACCGTTCTATTTTGCCGGTCAGGGTGAGAGTACCGGGCCGCGCCCGAGATCCGCTTCCTCCGAACCACCCCGGGGAGACCATGGACACCACATGCATCTCGCCGGAGTACGAACATGGAGAAGACGGAATCTGTTAAGAGGCACCCATGGAGGGAATCCCAGCACATCGAGTTCAAGCAGGTCTGGACCGACGACCACCTCAAGTGGATCGCGGCTTTCGCGAACGCCGATGGCGGGGTACTGCATCTTGGGCGCGACGATCGGGGGGATGTCGTTGGGCTGACCAAGGCGAAGAAGCTGCTGGAAGATCTGCCCAACAAGATCCGCGATGTCCTGGGAATCCTGGTTGCGGTCAATTTCCGACAGGAGCAGGGGAAGGACTGGATCGAAGTCGTGGTCGATCCGTATCCATACCCGGTCAGCTGCCGAGGAGCGTATCACGTCCGCAGCGGCTCGACCTGTCAGGAATTGAACCTAGATCCCGCAGTAGAGAGGGATGTAGCGCGCCAAGAACGCGCTGCAGATTGGTTTGGCGGGTGAGGAGGCGCACCCTTGTCAGGTGCGGTGACGAGACTGGACGAACCAAGATGCTGTGCGGGCTAGGATGCGATACGCCCGGCCCTATTGCGGGATCTAGGTTGAAGTGCGGCCCTGGATCGGTTCCTGCTGGGCAAGGTCGGGCGTGCTTGGGATGGCGTCCCCGTTCCACATGTGAAGTCGATGGACCTGGACTCCAAGGCGATTGCGCAATTTCGAGCCCTCGCCAAGAGAAGCCAACGTGTGGCGCCGGATCTGCTCGAGCTCGACGACGAACCTCTGCTCGAGAAGCTCCATCTGCGCGAAGGGGGATTCCTCAAACGTGCGACGGTCCTGCTCTTCCACCCCGACCCCGAGGTACTCGTCACCGGGGCCTATGTGAAGATCGGATTCTTTCGCTCGAACACCGACCTGCTGTACCACGACGAGATCCACGGCGATTTGATCACGCAGGCCCTGCGGACCGTAGACCTGATCCAGACCAAGTACTTCCGTGCGCACATCGCCTACGAGGGCATGCAGCGGGTCGAGACCTGGCCTGTTCCCGATGCTGCCCTGCGCGAGGCTGTGTACAACGCGATCCTGCACAAGGACTACGCCACCGGCATCATTCCCATCCAGATCAGCGTCTACGACGACAAGCTCATGATTTGGAATCCCGGCGTCCTCCCGGAGCATTGGAGCCTCGAGACCCTGCTGGGCAAACACTCGTCCAAGCCGTTCAATCCCGATCTCGCCAATTCGTTTTTCCGCGCCGGTCGCATCGAAGCTTGGGGGCGCGGCATCGAGAAGATCCAGGAATCATGCCGAGCGCAAGGCTTGCCCACGCCCGAATTGCGGGTGGAGGGGGAGGATTTCTGGACGACGTTCCGGTATCCATCTCCCCTTGCGCATCCAGCAAATTCCGGGGGGACTACCCAAGAAACTACCCAAGTAACTACCCAAGAACGTGCGCAGGACCGGATCCTGAGCGCCATGCGCAGCGATCCGACCGTGACGCGAATCCAACTCGCGCAACACCTGGGGATCACCGCCGATGGCGTGAAGTATCACCTCGACGCTCTAAAGAAGGCGGGACGAATCCGCCATGTCGGACCCACCAAGGCTGGCACTTGGGAAATCCTTCGTTGAAGGGAATGCGCGGGTGACTCAGCGGACTTAGATCAAAAACAAGAATTGTCAGCTTACGGATTCAGCTCCGCAGCGCCACCCGCATGATGGTCCGCATCTTCTCGGGAGCCGATTTGCGGGGATCGGTGAGGTAGAGCTCCCAGTGATGGTGGCCGTCACGCACTTCGCCAATTTCTGTCAGCTGTTGTTCCATGCGCGCGAAGGTTGCGGGCTCGTTGTCGTAGGGGCCTTCGTGCAACATCTGGGCGTACCGACCGCCTTCGCGATTCCCCAGTTGCAGCTTCTCCAACCACGGCGCCGCGTTTCCGCCTTTTGTCCGTGCTTTCTTGATGGCTTTTTCGTGCAGGGAGGCGTGCAACGGCATGTCAAGAAATGACGGCTGGCGGATCATGATAGTCCAGGCGAGATCGGCTTTGCGGCTGGGGTCAAAATTTGTGCAGCCTTCCTTGAGGGTCCAGTGACCTTGCAGAACGCCCACCACATAGGGAAACCAGCCTGCTGGAGGGGATTCGCTCTTGCCGCTCATGCGCACGGCGTAGCAGTAGGTGTAGAGCGCTTCGAGCGCACCGGAAAAGGCTTCGCTGTTGGGGTCGCCCACGCCGTCGATCCACGCGAACAGGCGTGGTTCGAGCTGCAGGATTTCGAGCTTGCTTGGCGAGGCTTTGTAGTCGAATGGATCGGTCTTCTTGAATTCCATGGACACTGAAATAGAACAAGCGAGGGGCGCCCGAAACCTTGCCTTCCACCCGATTCTCTAGGTAGCTTGAGCTTCCATGATACCTTCCAACGCCGATCGAACCCTCGTCGTCTTCGCCCATCCCGCCTTCGAGCGCTCGCGTGTGCACCGCGTGTGGCTTTCTGCCGTGCGCGCTTTGCCGTGGGTGGACGTGCGCGATCTCGCCGAGCTGTATCCGCAAGGAGTGATCGACATTCACGCCGAACAAGAGGCGTTGAACTCGGCCCGCACGGTGGTGTTCCAGCATCCGCTGTACTGGTACTCCAGTCCCGGAATCCTGAAGGAGTGGATCGATCAGGTGCTCGAACATGGTTGGGCCTACGGGAGTTCCGGCACGGCGTTGCGCGGAAAGCGTCTGGTGGTGGCCACATCGGCGGGCGGGCCACGCGCCGCCTACGGTCCCGAGGGGCGCAATCGCCATACCTTGAAGGACTATCTGCTTCCGTACGAAGGCGTCGCTCGTTTGTGCGGGCTCGATTGGCTGGGCGTGTTCGCGTTCCACGGTGCCCTGGGGGTGCGGGAACCGAACGATGTCGCGCCGTCGGCGAAGGCCTATGTGCGTCTGCTTGCCGGGCTTCACCACGAGAACATCGATCTTGACAAATTGCGTCGGGCCGAAAACCTGCTCGATCTTGCCGACACCTGGCCCGCCAGCGAGGAGGTGGCGCGATGAGCCTGCTTGCGATCGTGTTTCTGCTGGGGGCCACCGTGGCGCTGGTTCCCCTCGCTTCGCGATTGGGCCTGGGGGCGGCGATGGCCTACCTGCTTGCCGGGGTGATTGCCGGACCCCATGTCCTGGGGCTTTTGGCCGATCCCGCATCGCTTGCGCACGCCGCCGAATTCGGAGTCGTGATCATGCTGTTTTTGATCGGGCTCGAGCTTCGACCGCGCGAGCTCTGGCGTCTGCGTGGCCCGCTGGTCGCTTTGGGAGGCGCCCAGGTGGTGGGTACCTCGGCTTTGCTGTTCGTGGTGGCGTGGGTCTTGGGGCTGGAGGTGCGGACGGCGTTGGCCATTGGAGTCGCCATGGCGATGTCTTCCACGGCGTTGGCCTTGCCCGCTCTCAAGGAGCGTGGACTCGGAGGAGGCCCCGCCGGAAATGGAGCGCTCTCGATTCTTCTGTTCCAGGACATCGCAGTGATTCCTCTGCTGGCCCTTCTGCCGCTGTTGGCTCCCGGCGCGGTGACGGAGGCCGTGCAAGGGCACTCGCTGTTGGAGGCGTTTCCTTCCGCTGCGCGTACACCGGTGGGCATCGCGGTGCTGGCGGCGGTGCTGGCCGCCACCCAATGGGGTGCCAAACACGTGTTCCGTTGGCTGGCACGGTCGCGCCAGCACGAGACCATGACGGCCATGGCGTTGTTGTTGGTTTCGGGGATCGCCCTGGTGGCCGGCAGCGTGGGTTTGTCGGCGGCGTTGGGTGCGTTTTTGGGTGGGGTGCTTCTGGCGGATTCGGAATACCGCCACGAGATCGAAGCCGATCTGGAGCCCTTCCGGGGATTGTTCCTGGGGTTCTTCTTCGCGACCGTGGGTGCCGGTCTGAATTTGCCGCTGTTGGCGAGCAAGCCGCTCCAAGCACTTGGGATCGCGCTGGCGATCTTCGCTTTCAAGGGGGCGGTGCTTCTGTTCTTGGCCACTTCGGCACGCATGCCGAAATCTGACCGCCTTCCTCTGGCGCTGGGGCTTGCGCAGGTGGGAGAGTTCGCCTTCGTGCTGCTGGGGCTTTCCAAAGGGCTGGGAATCGTGGATGCCGATCTGGCCGAACTGCTGGGAGGGGCCGTGGCCCTATCGATGCCGCTGACTCCGGTCGCGCTGGCCGTCTGGTGGTCGCGAAGGAGACGGAATCTGTCTGAATCGAAATCGGTCGAAACCGGGATTCCCGAAGAGATTCCCGCATCGGAGGCTCCGGTGCTGCTGGCGGGATACGGAAGGTTGGGGTCGATGGTGGGCCGGGTGCTGAAGTCGCAGGGGATCGGCGTGACGGTGCTGGATCTGGATCCGGGTCAGGTCGCGCAGATGCGACGGCTCGGATTGTCTCCGCATTTCGGGGATGCCCGCCGCGCGGAACTCCTGAAGGTCGCGGGATTGGCCACGGCGCGCCTTCTGGTGGTGGCCGTGGACGACCAGGGGGATGCGCTGGAGATCGTCGAGACCGCTCGCAAGCTGCGACCCGACATCCCGGTGTTGTTGAGGGTTCGCGACCACCGGGGTGCCTACGGGGCCTTGCGGACGGAAAACGTCATGCCCTTCCGCGAGACGGTGGGCACGGCCCTGGACATCGCTCGAACGGCTTTGTCCCGGCTTGGTTGGCGCGAGGCGCGTGCGCACCGGGCGGTCGAGCTGTTCCGCCGACACAACGAGCAATCGGTGCGCGATCTGGCCGTTCTCGACGAGGGATCGGCGGATTGGCTGCAGCTTCTGCGAACCCGCATCGACGAAGCTGCGCATCTGGTCAAGGACGGTTCCGAAGCGGGGCACGTGCTCGATCGCGCCTGGGACAACGAGAGTCTGCGCGCCGAAGCGACCGGCCGGAAGGGGTGATCTGAGCGGTTTGGCGGCGAGGATCACGCTCCGGACGAGGTATCGGTGGAGGGACATTGTGGGGAGGGAATCTCTTCGCGTGTACCTTTGATCGCATTGGTGCGGCTGGCATCCTGCCGGACGCGACGCTGTTGACGACGGAAAGGCCTAAGTTTTGGACTGCTTCGTCGTCACCTGCGAACACGGTGGGAACGAAATCCCGGCGGACTATTGGTCGTTTTTTGTCGACCATGCGGCGTTGCTGGAAACCCACCGCGGGTACGATCCAGGCGCTTTGCTTTTCGCGCAGGAATTGTCCGCGGCGTTGGGCGCTCCGTTGGTGGCTTCCACCACGAGCCGTCTGCTGGTGGACCTCAACCGGTCGATCGGGCACCGCCATCTGTTCTTCGAGGCCACCGCGAACCAGACCGACGCGTTGCGGACGGAAATTGTCGAGAGGCACTACCGGCCCTACCGGAGCCAGGTGGAAGCGATCGTTTCCGAACGGGTCGCCAAGGGCCAGCGCGTGATCCACGTTTCGTCGCACAGCTTCACGCCTGTGCTGGACGGTGAAATCCGCAATGCCGATGTGGGCTTGTTGTATGATCCGGCCCGCGGTTCCGAGCGCCAATTGTGCATAGGCTGGAAAGCCGCATTGTCAGAGCTTGCGCCCGATCTTCGGGTGCGCAGCAACTATCCCTATCTGGGCAAGGGCGACGGTTTCACGTCGTTTTTGCGAAAGCGTTACGGTTCGAGCCAATACATCGGCATCGAGCTGGAAGTCAATCAGGAAAAGGTCTTCGGGCCGTCGCGGGAATGGATCGATCTGCGCGTGAACCTCATCGAATCGTTTCGTGCCGCAATAGGTGTTTAAACCGAATTTATCAGAAAGAGAATCCCCGATGAATATCCGGCTTGGTTTCGAGATGGTCTACGATTGCCCGCAGCCCACCCCCATGATCTTCAATTTGAACGTGCACTTCTCGCGCGTCTCGGACCTTGCGGGCCGCGACGACCTAAGCTTCGATCCGCCCGTTCCCTCGTCGGCCTACCGCGATTCGTTCGGCAACTGGTGCACCCGCGTGGTGGCGCCCGCGGGGCGTTTGCGCGTGGCCTCCGATGTCGTCATCCGCGATTCGGGCCTTCCCGATGTGGTGGCATTGGGCGCGCCGCAAACGGCGGTGCAGGATCTTCCCGAAGAGGCGTTGGTCTTTTTGCTGGGAAGCCGCTACTGCGAGACCGACCAGTTGTCGGAAATCGCCTGGAACCTGTTCGGCCAAACTCCAATGGGCTGGGCGCGAGTGCAGGCCATCTGCGATTTCGTACACAACCACATCGTGTTCGGGTACATGGATGCGCGGGTGACACGCACCGCGTTGGAAGCCTACCGGGAGAAGAAAGGGGTGTGCCGCGACTACGCGCACCTGGCTGTCACTTTTTGTCGGTGCATGAACATCCCCGCCCGCTATTGCACCGGTTACCTGGGCGACATGGGCACGCCGCAGCCCTGGGGGCCCGGTGACTTCGCCGCCTGGTTCGAGGTGTACTTGGGCGGGCATTGGTACACGTTCGATCCGCGCAACAACACACCGCGAATCGGCAGGGTGCTGATCGCGCGGGGACGCGACGCCGCGGACGTGGCCATCAGCAGTTCGTTCGGAGCGCATACCCTGACGAGCTTCACCGTGATCACCGACGAGGTCGCGAGCTAGAAGGCGGAATTTGTCAAAGCCTCGGGTGCGCTCAGAGTGGTAGATCGAGGTTCGCGACCAGGCGTGCGAGAGGAACCCGGTCGCGATTGGCTTCGATCCAGAATTTGTCGACAGGTTGACTGATCCGGGAAGGAATCAGCGAAGCGTACCAATGGACGCTTCGGGTTTCGGTGGCGATCATTTCGTGGATCGAGAGTCGATCCGTGGGGCGGAACCAATGCGCACAGATGTCGGGTGGCAGTGGATAGAAACGATCCGGTCCATGCGTCTCGATGTCGGGTCGTGCCATGAAGTCCGGTTCGTCGAGAAGTTCCTGGAGCAGCCGGACCCCGATGTCCTTGGGGCGGATTCCCGGGAGAACAGCCCTTCGTTCGGACCTGGCGACAAGTTCTGACAGCACCGGATGCCCCGCGATCGCGCCCAGGACAGCGTTGTTGGGACGATGTTCGTAGAACCGCTCCAGCTTTCGGAACAATCGCCATCCGGACGGAAGCCAGCGGCAGATCCTGCGCGCCGTGGTCTTGCCGACGGCACCGGCCCATTTCGCTGGGTTTCGCGATTGGCGCATGGAAGCGGAAAACACCACGGCTTCGGTTCCGCAGAAGAATCCCTTGTCCAGGAGCGGAGCGAACGAGGAAACCGTAAGCGTGTCCATGTCCAGGTACACGCCGCCTTCGTCC
>JBDKGS010000092.1:0-13578 GCA_039798065.1 Fibrobacterota bacterium
TCGTGATCTGCGTGCCACTGAGGTACAGGGATCCGCCGACCGTCAGGCCGTCCGGCAGGGTCGTGATCTGCGTGCCACTGAGGTCCAGGGATCCGCCGATACGCCCGTTTGCGTCCATCATGCGCTTGATTTGATCGAGAGTCATTTTCGATTCTTTCGTGTGTTTTGTGGAGAGCGAAAGCCGTGCGCCGATGTGACGCACGGCGGGTTTATTATGCGATGCCGATCTTTACTTCGGCAAAGTGCGGCAGGTCCAGGTCGCGGAACCCGACGGGCGAGACGAACCCGGAAGCGGACTCCCGCACGCGGGCGATATCCTCTGTGATCCGTTGCACCTTGTCCCACCCGGCAACGAGCACGGGGCGCGGGATCTTGACGCACTCGACACGCGGGAACAACGTACCAGACTCGGCCAGTAGGAACGAAACGCGGGCGTCATCCTCCCCGGTCGCCTCCCGCATGAGGCCAAAGAAAAGGCCCGCCTGGACGAAGTAGCGCGAATCCACGAAGTTGCGGTCAAACTTCGAGAACGCGTCTCCGTTGACGTACTTGAGATCCGGCATGTTGACCCCGATCATGCAGTCGGGGCGCGTCTGGATCCGAACGCCGTTGACATCGCCGCGCAGAGTGGTCTGGTACTCGACCTCTCCGCCGAACACAGTGCGCATGATGCCCAGGGCCTCGCGAACCAGCGGCAGCGCCCGCTTGATTTCGGCGTCCTGCGTCTCGGTGATGATTTCCGCACCTTCGTTCTCGGCCAGCCAGGACTTGCAGACGTTGGCGATTCCATTCCAGGGCTTGACGGCGCCTTTCTCGTCGGTGTAGGTCGCGGGCTTCACGACGATGCGCTTCCCGGACTGGTCCCCGGTCAACATTGCATCTAAGGCAGATCCGCCCGCCGTGTAGCGGCTTCCACCTCCGGAGTAGGCCTGTTCCTGGTACTCGGCGCTCCACGCCTCCAGCGACGATCCGCCCCAGTCGCACAGGGCCGACGATCCGAGGTAGCCGCCCTGGATGTACTGTTCCCACGGAAGGCCGCGGATGATCTCGGCGCTCACGCTTCACCGTCCAGGAAAACAAGGCGTGCGATTCTGCACTTCCCGTACTTGTCTCCAATCCTGTCCTTGCGTGCGGTCACAGACTCAAGCGACGCGGCGCCGTTGTCCAAGTACTGCTCAAACACAATCGGCCGGCCGTCCTGAAGCGGAGACGGATCGGTGCAGTCGCGCTCGAGCGTGAGCACATACATCCCGTCGCTCACTTCGAGGCCTCGCGATTCGCGGCGGCGGCGGCGGCGGCGGCGTTCAGATCGTCGGTGGTCTGCGCATCGGCCTGCATGACCTCCAAAGATGGGTCAAAATCGCCGGACTCGGCCTGCGCTTGGAGCTCCAGAGCCTTCGACAGCATCTCGGTGCTGACGGGGAGCATCTTGAACAGACGGCGGATGACGGTCTTCTTGGCCATCTCCGCGAAGTCCGTCACCCACGGCCCCGAAGTCCCTGCACGGCTGCGCTTGCGGATGTCCTCGACCTCGGAACGTGTCATGTAGTCGTACTGGATGCCTCCGCCGACCAGGCGGGCAATGGCGTAGACGGCTGTGATGGTTCCGCGATCGGCTTCCAGGCTCGGCTTGTGGGACAACTTCGACTCCAAGCCGAACTCCACATCAAACACGTCTTTTTCGTGGACCGCGTGCGCCTCCAGGGAGACAATCTGGCCAGAGCGACGGGCCAGCGAGATCAAGCCACGGTATCCTGGGATGAACTGGCAGGTGGAGCCATAGGGGACCAAGTACCCCTCTCCCAACGATCCGCCCGGGTTCAGCCCGATCTCCGCCGCCGCCATGATCGAGAGCATGACCGACTCTTGCGAGCACTGTAGGATCTTCGGGTTCTTGGCTGCAGCAGTCACGGCGATGGTAACGAACTGGTCGACGTTGCCGCGCATGTGGACGGGGAGGCGCTTGACGATTCCGCCGCGCTTGGCGGCAAGTGCGCCCTGGAATTCTTGGAGAGCATTCGACATTTTCGATCCTTCTGGTGGTGGAGAGCAAAAGCGGGGGCCGGGTAGATCGGTTCACTGAATACGCGATTTGTCGAGGTTTCCCGACCCCCGCAGGCCCGGACCTCCGGGCTTCCTGTTGAGATACAAGGTAGCCGACGTTTTACGGAAAAGCAAGCAAGTTTTACGAAACGAGCGTATCTTTGCAAATATGAACACAGCAACACGGCGCGAAGTCGCCAAGGCTCTTGGGGTAACGCAACTCACATTCACGCGCAAAGTGGTCGCTGGCCTGGCGCCGCTGCCTGTCTCTGGACAATGGCCTACCACGGGCAAGCCCCGGGCGGAGTCTGTCCCAATGTGGGATATGGATGCGTGCCTTCGTGCCTGGGGCCGGATGTGACTTGCGCACGACGTGCGGATTTCGTAGATTCAACGGAGCGACGGACAACAGGCTGGTACCCTGCCGTCTCCAAGTCCATCAACAGACGAGCCCTTTGGATTGGCGTGGGAGCGAAAGCTCGCCGGGAGTTGATGCCCGGAGTACCACCGCGCCAATCCATGGGGCTTTTTGCATTGGAGTTCGAATGAATTTCGACATTGCAAGCGACTCGCTCCGCCTCCTGGAGTCGACGTTTTCGCGCAACTGCCACGTCTTCGAAAAGGTCGAAGAAGGCCCCGCGTTCTTCATCTACAGGGTCCAGAGAGAGGACGCGCCGCGCTGCTGGTTCGAGGTATTCCAGCGCCGCGTTTACCCAGAGCGCACCATTGCCGGGAAACTCATTCCGGCCTCGGAAGCCTACCCTTCGGACGCGTCTTTTGGAGTTTGGGCATGGACCTATCCGCACATCGAAACGGCCCGCTGGAGGGCCGGACAGATCAAGCCGCACCGCTCGACTATCCAGGATTCGGCCCCATGAGGATCAGGACAATCAAGCCAGAGTTCTTCCGGCACGAAGAATTGTCGCTTCTTCCGCACAAAACGCGGCTGCTATTCATCGGTTTGTGGTGCCTGGCAGACGCCGAAGGGCGCCTAGAGGATCGTCCGAAACGCATACGCATCGACGTTTTCCCCTACGACTCGGAGCCAGTCGACGACGATCTGGACGCGCTTGCGCAGGCCGGATTCATCACCCGCTACCAGGCGCAAAGCGTTGCTGTCATTGAGGTTACGGCGTTTTCGAAGCACCAGCGCCTGTCCGGAAAGGAAGCGGGCTACGCTTCACAACTTCCACCAAACGACAACCAGGGAAGCAATGGGGAAGCACCTGTGAAGCACCCAGACGTTCCCGGATGCTTCACGGATGCCCAGGAAAGGAGTATAAGGAAAGGAGTAAAAGGAAAGGAAGAACAAGGAACGGACAAGCCGCGCAAAGCGGCGTTTTCTCCTGACGAGTTCGATCACCTCCTGTCCAACGCCATGAGGGAGCATTCGACATTCTGCAACGAGTGGCATCGATGGCTCACCGTTCGCGCATCGAAGCGCAAGCGCGTCTCCGAGCATGGAGCCAAAGAGCAACTGCGCAAGATCCACGCGGCAGGCATCCCGGCAGCACTGGCGGCAATCTCCAAGAGCATCGCCAACGACTGGACGGGCCTATTCCTCGAAGACGCTCCACCAGCGGCACCAGCATCCGCCCGCCCGCTTTCCTTTGCCGAAGCGACCGCACACCTTCCGCCGATCCATCGCGGACCGCGCCCAGGACTGGACGGATCGTATGAGTGACCGCCAGGGGCTTCCGCGCTCCGAGTCCGCAGAGCAGTCGATTCTCGGCGTCTTCCTCCGGTTTGGCTACATGGTCAAGGCGTCGCGCCTCGACAAGGCCGATTTCTATTCCGAGCGGCACCGGGCCATCTTCGAGGCGATGCAGGCATGTACCACGGCAGGGGATGCAGTCACGATCGTTTCGGTCGAGGAGCGCCTTCGCCTGGAAAAGACGCTCGGAGTCGCAGGAGGGGCAGACTACCTGATGGACCTGGCCGACTCGGTGGTTTCCCATCATGGATGGGAGGGGTTCGAAAAGATCGTCCTGCAGAAGGCGACCCTTCGTGCAGGGATCGCGATTGCCCGGCGCCTCAACGAAGACGCGTTTTCCGATGATCGCGAGGTGGACGAGATCGTGGCCGACATGGCTGCGGCAGTCTCCGACCTCACGCGCCGGTCGTCCGCAGTCACGTCGACCACATGGCAAACGGCGTTCCACCTGGTCACGACACCGCGCAAGGAAGATCCGACAATCCCGACCGGGCTGGACTTCCTGGACTCTATTCTGCAGATCCGAGGCGGGCAACTCGGGATCATCGCGGGGCGCCCAGGAGACGGCAAGAGCGCCCTGGCCACCCAGATGTTGCTCCAGATCGCAAAGGGCGCAGAGGCGCTTGTCTGCTCCCTGGAAATGAGCCCAGAGGAGGTTGCCCAGCGCATCATTGCCCAGGAGACGGGAATCCCCCTCTGGAGCATCGACGCGATGCGGTTCGCAAGCGTACAAGACCGGGCCAAGGTCGAAGCGTGCCGAGACGCGTTCAGGATGAACTTTTGCGCTACGCCGACCGTCTCTGAGCTTCGGGCCGTAGCCATGGTACGGAAAGCCCAAGGGTCGCTCCGCATGATCGTGGTCGATTACCTCCAGCTTCTCCGCACCAAGAAGCCGAGCACATCGCGAACGCAGGACGTTACCGAGATTTCCCGGGATCTCAAGCTCCTGGCCATGGAGCTACAGGTTCCGGTCGTGGCTCTTTCGCAGTTCTCACGCGAGGCCGCAAAGGGCCCGCCCGAGCTTCACCACCTCCGCGAATCTGGCTCGATCGAGCAGGACGCCGACTGGGTTTTGTTCTGCTACGCCGACAAGGGCGCCCAGGACTCGCGAATGGTTTCGCTTGCAAAGAACCGAAAAGGGCGGCGCGTCGAGCCGTTCGCAGTTGGGTTCCACGGAGAAACCGTATCCTTTGGAGGGCAAACGCTTTGAACCAACACGACACCGGAGCCCTGCGCCCGGTCAAGCTGGAGCGCGTCACGGGCAAGCGACTCGGGAGAGAGGTCCGCGAAGTCTTGCCCGCATCAACGCGCAACCGATGGGCCGACGCCCAGCAACTCGCAGACGACGAACTCAAACGAACGGGGATCAAATGGGCGGTGGTAGACGCATGAGCCACGCAATCATCGCTCTGGTGCTCATCGCTGTCCTTGGGTTGATCGCGCTCGGGATGGATGGCGGCGACGACCCGTCGGGAGAATGAGCATGAACAGATGGCCGTGGAAGATGGGCGGGCCTGCGATATGCCACGCATTGCTGCAAGGATCGGCCAAGGAGGTGGTTTCGACACTCGGGACGGGTTCGGATGCGTCCGAGCAGGTTAACCGATTATTGTGGCATCCATGCGGCAAGGAGAACGTATGAGCTGGCTTCCATCAGACGTGGCGAGATGCCAAGGCGTCGGAGACGACATCGAAGGATGGCGCGAAGGATGCGGAACGTGCATGCGCCGAACGTCTCCGCTCGGTCGCGTCCACATGACTCCGCCGCCGATCATCGCATTCTGGTGCGAATTTCTGATTGCGCCGAAGCCGCTTGACATCGCTCGATCATTCCCACATCTTTAGACCAGTTCTTGTGGGGGCCGATCGCGGGGTTTACCCTGCACCGTCGGCGTACTTGCGGGAGTGTGTTTTCGATCCTTTCGAAGTGTGGAGAGAGCCGTCCAGGGATTCACGACCTGGGCGGTTTTCGTTTTTTGGGTTTTGGCCGTATATTTAGGGCATGACCGAACGGGAGAAAGACGAGATCGCCGGAGTCGTCACCGGCACAATCCTCATTGCTGCGGCCTGCGCTGGCATCGTATGGGGGACGCACTCGATTGCAACTGCTCGATGTTCCTCGCGCTGGGAGGGTGTCGCGAAGACCGAATACGGAGCCCTGACCGGGTGCCGGGTCGAGACGGTCGCCGGGTTCATTCCCGAACAGAATTGGGGACGGTGATGCCCGCGGGGAGGCCGAGCGAGTACGATCCCGCGTACTGCGAACAGGCGAAAAAGCTCTGCAGGCTAGGAGCTACAGACGTTGAGATTTCTGATTTCTTTGGAGTAAGTCCAAGCACGTTCTACAGGTGGAGCGCAGAACACGAAGAATTTCGAGAGTCCATAAAGACGGGGAAAGATTTTGCGGACGAAAGGGTCGAGCGTTCGCTTTACGCCAAAGCTGTCGGATACGAGCACGACGACACTGATGTCCGCGTTGCTGATGGGGTTATTGTCCAAACTCCTGTCCGCAAGATTTACCCTCCAGACTCGACTGCCGCAATCTTTTGGCTAAAGAATCGGAGACGAAGCGAATGGCCAGACAAGCAGAACGTAGTGCCGCAAAACCCAGACGGAACCGCGCTCGGGATTATGAGCCAGATCGCAGGAGCGGCAATTGTACCAAAGCCTTCCAAAGAATGAGTCCGAGGCGATTCGGCTTCTTTCGGACCCGGATTGGCGCATAAGGAATATCTATTGGATCATGGACAAGGATGGAAAGGTTGTTCCTTTCCGCCTTAATGATGCGCAGGAAAAATTCTTTTCCGAGGTATGGAATAGAAATCTCATTCTAAAAGCAAGACAGCGCGGATTCTCTACGCTTATTCAGATCATCATGCTTGACCAGTGTGTTTTCCGAGACAACATCCGAGCAGGCGTTGTGGCGCAGGACAAGGATGCCGCGACAGTAATTTTCCGCGACAAAATCAAGTTTGGATACGATCACCTCCCGCCACTGGTTCGCGAGGCCCGCCCGCTGGTAACAGACAGCGCGCAAGAACTGGTGATGGCAAACAACTCGTCGCTTCGCGTTGCCACGTCGATGCGATCTGGAACGCTCCAATTCCTGCACGTCTCTGAGTTTGGGAAAATCTGCGCCAAGTATCCAGCAAAGGCACGCGAGGTCATTACGGGATCTCTACCTGCCGTCGCAAAAGACGGATTCACGTTTATTGAGTCTACAGCGGAAGGGCAGGAGGGGCGATTCTACGAGATGTGCGAACAGGCCAGGAAGGCTCAGCTTGAGGGAATTGATCTTGGACAGGAGGATTTCCGATTCCACTTCTTTGGGTGGTGGGACGCAAAAGAGTATTCGCTCGATTCTTCGTCTATTGGGATGACAAAAGGAGATAACCAATACTTTGACTCTGTAGAAGCAAAGATTGGACGAAAAATTGACGAAGGGCATCGGCGCTGGTACGTCACAAAGAAGCAAGTCGATTTTGGTGGCGATTCACAGATGATGAAACAAGAATATCCAAGCCTTCCGGAGGAGGCGTTTGAGCAGTCATCCGAAGGGTGCTTCTATACCGAGCAAATGACGGCGGTTAGGAAGTCTGGACGCATCTGTAGCGTTCCTTACATGCCTGGATATCCTGTAAACACGTTCTGGGACATTGGAAGCGGAGACGGTACGGCAATTTGGTTTCACCAGCGAATCGCCGGAGAAGATAGGTTTATTCGATTCTACGAAGAGTGGGACAAACATTACTCCCATTACGTCGGAGAAATGCAGAAGCTCGGTTATGTGTGGGGGAAACATTTTCTTCCGCACGATGCAGGGCACAAGCGCCAAGGGATGCACGCAAACAAATCCGCAGAGGATATACTAAAGGACCTCGGACTGACTAATACGGTGGTCCTACCTAGGATCGACAACATCCAGGCTGGAATCCAGCTTACCCGCGCTGCGTTCGCGTCTGTCGTGTTTGATCGCGAGGCGTGCGCCCAGGGGATCATCCATCTGGATCGCTACTCGAAGGAGTGGAACGAGCGCCGCGCATGCTGGTCGAGTGAGCCAAAGCACGACAGGCACAGCGAAGGTTCCGACGCGTTTCGGCAGTTTGCCCAAGCTGGAGACAAGGTTTCCGGCAAGTCTTCCGCGCCCATTGTGATCCCGAAACGCTGGTGAATTGCGGAATTTGGGAAATTAGCGTATTTTTGGAAACATGGCCGACGCGAACCACGAGAAATTCCGGAAGACGATCGACGCCGACCTAGAGGCGCGCGCTCGGCAGCGGAAGGCCTACCAGGAGGATACGGAGTTCGCCGTCCTCGGTGGGGAAAAGCAGTGGGACAGCACCGAATGGTCCCGCCGCGTCTCCGACAAGCTCCCCCGCATCACCTACAACGTATGCGGCCCGATCATCCGGCGCGTGGCCAACGCCATCACCTCGAAAGCCTACTCCGTCCACGTCACGGCGCAGGGCGAGGGCGCATCCCAGGAGATGGCCGAATTCCGCGCGGGAATGATCCGAGCTATCGAGATCACCGGAGGCGCCGAAGCTGCACGCGCGGCTGCGGTCAAGTGCATGGCGACCGGAGGCTTTGGAGCCTACCGCGTGGTGCTCGGCCAGGACGCCAGCGGCGCCCCGCAGATCCGCTACGAGCGCATCCTGAACCCCCTGCACGTCGTCCCCGACTGCGAGGCCAAGGCCGTCAACCTTTCGGACATGCGCCATTGCACGGTGTACGTTGACCTTTCCGAGGCCACCTACAAAGCCAAGTACCCCGACGGGTCCGCGACCTCGGCAGAGCCTCCCGAAGGCGCCGAATCTTGGGTCAAGGAGGGATCTATCCGGGTTGCCGAGTTCTGGGAGAAGCGCGACGACGGGACCGTCTGGCAGACGTTTCTCGACGGCGCGGGCGTTCTTGGTGAACCCGAGCAATTCCCCGGCTCACTGATCCCCATTTTCTTCCTCGTCGGCGAAGAAACCGATGTCGGCGGAGAGGTGATCTACAAGGGCGTGGTTCGGGACATCAAGGAGCCTCAGCGGTTCAAGAACCTGTGGAAGTCGGAGGAATACGAATACCTCTCCGGCAAGAAGCAGCCGCCCGCGCTCCTGACGCCAGGCATGGTTTCGGATCCGGCCGTCCTCCAGTCGTGGTCCGGAGGAAGCTCCGCGGCCTTCCGCCTGTGGACTCCTGACGCCAGCAACCCGGGTGCGGCCCCAATCTTCCCGAGCGCCCCCGAGATTCCGGCCGGATACGCCAACGCCAGCGCCGAAGCGTCCGAAGAGATCAAGGCCATGTCCGGAATCTTCGATGTTCACCTTGGGCGCCAGTCCAGCGAGTCCGGCCGCGCCATGATGGTGCGCCAGGAGCAGGCGGACCTCGGAACCTACCACTACGAAGCGAATCTTCGCTCTTTGATCGAGTACGAGGGCGCCGTCCTGAATGGCCTTCTTTCCGTGTTCGCCGATGAGCAGATGATCCTGCACGCGGCCGAAGACGGAAAGCTGACCTCGCAGGAAGTCGCATCGATCCAGGGCATCCGCGAAGACCTGCAGGGATTCAACGGCGGCACCTACGGCGTTCGCGTCGTGAGCGGCCCGAACTTCCGCACCAAGCGGGAGCAATTCGTTTCCATGCTGTCGGAGATCGGGACAAAGAATCCCGTGATTGCCCAGCTTGGCGCTCCAGAATTGATCCTCGCCATGGACATCCCCGGCGCCCAGGAATTGTCCGCGGTGGTGGAGAAGTACCTGATCAAACAGGGAATGCGCGAGGCCAAGCAGGACGAGAAGCAGGGCGGCGACCCGCGCGCGATGCTCGACCAGATGGCGCAGGCCATGGAAGCGATGCAGGCAGAGCTTGCCGAGGCCACGAAGGCCCGCGGTCTCATGGCGCAGCGCATCCAGGAACTGGAATCCGGCACCGATGCCGAGATCCAGAAGACCGCTCTGCAGGCGCAGACGACCATCCAGAAGGCGCAGATCGACAGTGAGGCCAAGATCCTTGCCGCGCGCATCGCCGCCGAAACCGACCTCCAGATTGCGGCCATGAAGGAGCGCGGCGCCAATGAGCGCGCCGTTCTCGATGCCGTGACGACTCCGACCCCCGCGGCGACGGCTCCCGCGGAGGACGTTGAAGACGAGCCGGACGAGGGCTACCAAGTCCTCTCGATTGCCCCGGAGGGCATCCAGTGAGCGAAGAAACGACCAGCGAAATCCTCGAATCCGAGATCCCCGAAGATGTTGCGCCCAGCGTCACCGACGCCGCGGAACATGCTCCGGCCGGCCCCGAGGAAGCACCGAAGCAGGAACAGCCAAAGCGCGAACTTCCCAGCGCCATTCCGTATTCCCGTTTCTCTGCCGTGGTTTCCGAAAAGAACCAGGCGAAGGCGCGGGCAGCGGAGTTGGAGCGACAACTCGCCGAACTGACGCGCCCCCAGCAGGGAGCGCAGCGGGAAAGCGAAATCAGTGTTCCGGATCCTCGGAAATACGACTCCATCGAGGCGTACAGCCAGGCGGTCCAGGAGCACATCCACGCCACGGCCCAGACCCTCGCTTCCAGGCATTCGCAGCAGACCATCCAGGCCGCACAGCAGCAGGCCGAAATCCAGACGCTCGTCGGAGGATTCAACGCCCAGGCGCAAGCCCTGGCCGCGACGAATCCGCAGATCGGCGACGCCATCGACATCTTCCGCAACTTGGAGCAGGACATCCACCCGGATGTTTTCCGCGACATCGTTGCAGAAGGGCCGGGGCTCGTCTGGGACATCGTGACCAACCAGGAGGTCATGGACCGACTGATTGGCGCGACCCCGCTGCAGGCCGGACGGATCTTGGCATCGATCGGCGCCACGTCCAGCACTCAATCCAAACCCCAGGCCATCAGGCCGAACCAGCCACCCGCGCGCCAGCCTGTTCCGGTTACCCGGACGGTTTCCGGCCCTGCGCGCGTGGCTGAAACCGACCCTTCCAAAATGACGCAGGCGGAGTACTTCGCCTGGCGTGAAAAACAGGAGCACTGAGCATGTCCACCGTCGCCACCGTCTCTCCCCAGCTCGTCGTTCGCGAGTCCGAATTCCTCCTCAAGAACAATCCCACGTTCTTGAAGTCCGGCATCCCCGACTACTCCAGCAAGTTCAAGGGCGGACAGTCCGGAACCACCGTCAAGATCGCCAAGCCGACCAAGGTTGGCGTCACCACTGGCGCATGGGACACCTCGTCTTCGGCGCAGGCCGTGCGTGATGGTTCGGTAGATCTGACCATGGCCACCACGCCGATCAACGTGACCTTCAACTTTACGCCTGACCAGTTGGGCATGAACTTCCAGGACATGTCGGCGCAGTTCATGAAGCCCGGTCTGGCGCGTCTGGTCGCGGCTGTCGAGAAGTCCATCCTGGACAACCTGGCTCCCAAGATCTCCCGCGTGTACGGCGCCGCCGCGATGACCTCCGCCGCGATGGCTTCCATCCGCACCATGCTGGGCGATTCGCTCTGCCCCCAGGACAACCTGCAGGCGCTGGTTCGCTACCAGATGAACCAGGATCTGCAGCAGGACACAGAAGACCTGTTCAACGCCGCCTCCTCGATCGGCAAGTCGAACCTCAAGGGCTCCACCCCCGAGTGGTCCGGCTTCAACATCAAGGAAGCCACGATCATGCCCGTGCAGACCACCGGAACGCGCGCCGCTGGCACGATCAGCACGACCATGACCGAGGCCGCGAACACGGTTGCTCTGGACATCGGGTCTGGAACCGAGACGATCAAGAAGGGCGAGGTGTTCTACATCACGGCCTGCGAAGACGTCAACGACCAGACCAAGGCCAGCCTGGGAACCCCGAAGCGGTTCTGCGCCGCTGCCGACGCCACCGCTTCGGGCGGAATCGTCACCGTGACCCTGACCGAGAACATCTATGCCAGCACCTTGGATGCTCGGCAGAACGTGACCCGCCTTCCCACCTCCGGCGATACCGTGGTGTGGTACGGCGCTGGCTCGGCTTCCGTCATGCAGGGCATCTTCTACGACCCGATGGCCTTCGCCACCGCGTTCCTGGACCTGCCTGCGTACGACGAGGCCAACGCCGCCCCGTTCACCGTCCCCGGCACCAAGATCCGCGGTCTGTTCGAGCGCCAGAAGAACGTCGCCACGGGCGTGACCACCTTCCGGTGGGATGTGCTCCTGGCCTCGGCGCTGGTGGAAGACGCATTCGCCGCGCGCATGTTCCGCACCGCTTCGACGACCTGATAGTCAGGCATCGCTAGACCCTCTTCGGGCGCCCCTGGGAAACCTTGGGCGCCCTTTTGGGTAGGAAGACTTCCGGAGGGCAAGCGATGAGATACCCCATGTGGCGCAGAAACATCGACGGGACGGAATTTGTCGTACACGACAAGTCCGAAGCCTACGCCGAGCCGGAGAAGATCGCGGGATTCCTGCCCAACAAGCCGATTCCCGAGCAGACAGAAACCACCACCGAACCGGAGGCCGAAGATGGCTTGCAAGAAGAAGAGCGGATCGAAGAAGAAGTGACGGCGGCACCCGCCAAGCGTGGACCCGGACGCCCTAAGAAGGTCGTAGCCTGATGGCCTGGACCGCATTCCAGACCGTGGCGCGCGCCCTGCAGCTGTGCGGGGCCTATGCGCCAGGCGAGACGCCCGAAGCGGCAATCGGACAGATCGGGCTCGACTCGCTGAACGCCATGCGATCGACCTGGAACCTCCAGGGCGTGACGTGCTACGGCCAGCGCATGATCGAGGTAACGTCCGACGGCGCCGCATCCTACACGCTCGGAACGGGCGGAGACGTGTCGACGCGCCCCATCCAGATTTCGCAGGTCCAGTTTGCAGGCGGGGAGCCCGTGATCCTGGAGCGCCGCACCTTTGAGGAGCTTCGAGGCTACGGAACGGCCAGCGGTGACCCCGCAGTCTGGTGCGCCGTCCAGGGTGATCCTGTGACGTTGTGGGTGTACCCCGCGCCTTCGACCGGAACCATCCGCGTCTTCGACCGTACGCCCTTTTCGCAGATCGCCAACCTTTCCGACGACATGCCTGACCCGATCGAGTATCGGGAGGCCATGGAGTACGGCCTAGCACTTCGGCTGTCCAGCATCCCCGGCATTGGCTCGGGGGACGTGTCCCCGTCGGTCGCCGCAATCGCCGCGCGCGCATTCGATCTCCTTCTCACGCGCAACCTCGTCAACGCCATCCCGCGCAAGAACCTGCACGCCGCGTTCAGGCTCTCGGAGACGGGAGACGGGGTTTCGTCGTGCTGACGGAATTGCCGTTCGCGATTCCTCCCTACTCCAGCAACATCCCCGGAATCGGTGGGGACGATGCGATCAACATCAGGCCCGAGATCGCCGGTTCTGGAGCCCTGGCGCAGCGCATGTTCGTGCATTGCCCCTCCCTCCGCGTCTACGTTGCCGAGGGTGTGGCGACCGCCTGCAGGGGCCTCTACACGGCTTCACAGGGACGTGTCTTCCAGGTTGCCGGTACATCGGTCTGGGAAATCCTCTCCAACCAGACGCGCGTTCTCCGCGGCACGATCGGCAGCGCATCGGGGCCTGTGGGAATCTCGGACAACGGCGATGACATGGTGATCCTCGACGGCGTGAGCGGCTACCGCTTCACGTTCGTGGATGCCGTCTTCCAGGAAATCACCGATCCCGAATTCCCCAGCGGCGCCGTTCACTTGGCGTACATCGACGGCTATTTCCTCTGCCTGGAGCCGAACACGGTCTACATCCGCTGGAGCGCGCTTCGTGACGCTTCGTCCTGGCCGACGCTCAACCGAGCCGCGGCCGAAGCATCGCCCGACCTCGCCACGGCCGTGAT
>JBDKGS010000093.1:0-13573 GCA_039798065.1 Fibrobacterota bacterium
AACCGCGACGCGTTGCGTTCTGCCATGGCCGCCGTGTCGGCCGATCCGTCGGACGAAGAAAACCACGTGGCGCTGGCCCGCTGCGCCTGCGTGTCCAACGACTGGGAAAGCATGGAAACGAGTCTGCGCAACGCGCTGGCCCTCGATGCCAACCACACCGAGGCCCTGCACCTGTTGACCGTGGTGCGATCGGTGCGCGGCGACCACGACGAAAGCCAGTCGGCGGCACGACAACTTCTGACCATCGACCCCGAAAGCGCCACCGGGCATTCGGCCCTGGGATGGACCCAACTGCGCAAAGGCGACCACAGGGCCGCGCAGGAACAGTTCCGCGAAAGCCTTCGGATCGACCCCACCCATCCGGGCGCGCGCGCCGGACTGCTGGAAAGCCTGCGGGCCCGCAACATCGCCTATCGCGCCTATCTGGGATGGAACCATCTGATGGCCCGATTGTCCAAAGGACGCCAGACCATGGTGGTACTGGGGCTTCTGGTGGGCATGCAGATTCTGTCGCGCGTGAAAGGTGGATGGCCGGGAATGTTGGCCACCCTGGCCGTGCTGGTCTACTTCGTTTTCGTGATGTGGACCTGGGTGGCTCCCGGGTTCGGGAACCTGATGCTGTGGCTGGACCGCCAGACCCGTCAGATTCTGCACCGCGACGAGAAGCTTTCCGGGTTCTTCGTGGGAGCGGTGTTCGCGACAGGAATTGTCAGCTGCCTTTCGGTGTTCGCGACGGGTTCCATGCTGTCCATCCTGTTCGGCGGCACCCTCATCTTCTCGGCGATCGCGTCGTCGTTGTGGATCGAGAACGAGCACCCGTACGGCGTGTGGGTGTACCGCGCCGCGGCGCTCGGATTCCCGCTGGTGGCCGTCGGTGCGGTGTTCGGTTACACCCAACCGCTCCAGCATCTACCGGTGGCGTTCCTGTTGGTGACCTTGGCGGGGTCGTTTAGGCTGTTGAGGCGGTAGCTGCGCCCTTAGCACTCTTGCGCCAACGGTTGTTTTCCCACCGACCGAGAATCCATGCGATCGCCTGCGTTCAGATTTTTTCCGTTCATTCAACACCTTCTGCGCCCCTCCCTGCCCCGGATTAGTTTCACGGCAACAAAACCCTCCCATGGGAGTCCCATGCCGCGTCGAACCCTCGCTCTCGTCGGAATACTGACCGGATTCGCCACCGCCGCGAACATCGCACCGTCCAACCCCGCATCCACACCGCAGGTCAAAAAAGTCCTCACCTACCTGCAGAACCTGGGTGGACAAGGAATTCTTTCCGGCCAGCTCTCGATGCTCAACGAAATGGTGAACGACACTTCGCCCCGCGAGCGCTACCAGATGGCTCGCAACGGCAACCGCATGCCTGCGGTGTATGCGGCAAATTTTGGCGACTGGCCCATGGCCTACCAGGATTCCATCATTCGCACCATCCAGCACAAGTGGGTGAAATCCAACGGGCAACAGGTGTTGATGCTTTGCTGGCACACGGTGCAACCCGACTCGCCCGAGGACAGCGGCTATGCCGCCATGAGTCATTTTTCGGCAGACAATCCGTATCCGGCTTGGAAGATCGACAGCATCCTCAAACCCGGCACCACGCTGAACGTCGAGCACATGAAACGCGTCAAGCGCGCGGGCATGTACCTGAAGCAACTCGATAGTTCGGGAATACCGGTGATCTGGCGCCCCTACCACGAAAACAACGGGGCCTTCTTCTGGTGGGGACAACAAGCCCGGTTCAAGGAACTCTGGAAACAGATGTACACCTACTACAGCGACAGCCTCAAGCTCAACAACCTGATCTGGGCCTATTCCATGTGCTACTTCGGGGACGGCGACCGATGGATCGATTCGCTCTATCCCGGCCACAAGTACGTGGACCTGCTGGGCGTGGACATCTACGCGGGAAGTTTCGGTCAGGACTACCACCCGTGGATCTACCAGACGCTTCTGTCCAAGGCCGAAGGCCGCCCCATCGCCATCACCGAGAATGGCACTATGCCCAATGTTCCGGTGTTGAAGTACACGCAGCCGAAGTGGACGTTCTTCTGCACCTGGTTCAAGTACGAAGTCGACACCATGTGGGTGAACGACTACTACCACCCGGCGGGCTACAGCCTCCAGAATTCCGACGCCCTCTACAAGGCCGTCTACGGAGACCCGTACACGCTCACCCGCGACCAGATCGATTTCGATCTTGGCCCCAGCTCTCGCGTGTTCCTTTCCACCGGGGTCTCGCCGACAGGAAGTGGCAGTATCGTCTCGGTGCCCGACAGTCTGGGACGCTATTCCAAGGGACAGAAAGTGTCGGTCACGGCCACGCCTGCGCCAGGATGGGTCTTCACGGGTTGGGCGGGCGATGCGACGGGCAGGACTAATCCACTCGAGGTGACCCTGGACGCCGACCGATCCGTTCGCGCCAGCTTCGCCGCTTTGAAGGGAACCAACCTGCTCTTGAACGGAAAATTCTCGGACAGCCTGGTCGGATGGGGTTTTTCGGCCTGGCAAACCAACGCCAAAGCCACCGCGAGCGTCGAAGCCACCGACAGTTCGTTCCACGTCGTCGTCACCGGAACCAGCGCCGACCCTTGGGGTACGCAACTCACCCAAGGACTCCTGCTCGAGCAAGGCACCACCTACGAAGTTTCGTTCGACGTGTGGGGTGATGCCAATGCCAAGATCAGCTACGGGCTGGGCGAATCGTCTGGCTTGTACCGGAAGATCTGGTCAGGATCTGACACGCTCAAGGCGGCAATACTCACCGTTCGCGACACCATCGTCGACACCTTGCCCACGCAGACCGCCTTGCGTCTGGAGTTCAATCTGGGTGCGCAAACCGGCAACTTGTGGCTGGACAACATCAAGGTCGCCCGCATTTCCGGCAGCGACCCCATTGTCGGTACAGTCCCCCGATCGATGGCGATGATTCCCACCACGAGCTTCAAATCTTCCAAATCGGGAATCACCTGGTCGCTGTCCACGCCGCTCTCTTCGACCACCACCTTGACCATCTCCCGACTCGACGGGACCACCGTGCGCACCGAAATTCTGCCCTCCGGATCCGTGTCAGGATCTGTCCAGTTCGTCGAACGCGGCACCTACCTGGTCCGTCTGGGCGACGCGCCGACGTTTCGCGTGCTCCTGTTGCACTGATTTTTATTCGGACCCAAGCGCCCAGCCACCAGCACTCCCAAAATGACGCGCGTGTTCAGTGGACTAAATGAATTGGATCGAATTCGTGCGGCGGCGAATTGGAATTGAGATCACCTTCCCTAATGTGAAAAACCACCATCGCCGGACTTGGCACCGGAACATGAATCCACTCCTCCTCGCACCCGCCATCCTGCTTGCCGGTCTGGTGCAAGGTGCAGTGGTCGACATCCTGCCCGGCGACCCCAGCATTCGCTATCTGGGCCGTTGGGGCACCGACAAGTACAGCAACGACATCCAATGGAGTTGGTCGGCCTCTGGTGCCTCCATCACCTTTTCGGGCACGGCCTGCTCCATCCGACTCAAAGCCCAAGGCTCGATCTACAACGTGTTCATCGATGGAAAAGCCTCCGGCATCCTGGATCTTTCGAACAGCACCGACACAATGTTCACTCTGGCCACAGGCTTGTCCCAAGGCACCCACACCGTCGCCATCCGGCAGCGGACCGAAGCGAGCTATTCGCAATCCCGTTTTCGCGGCTTCCGGATCGACGGCACCCCGGGAATCGCTCCTGCCGCAAACCCACGCCGCATCGAGTTCTACGGCAACTCCATCACCTGCGGTTACGGCATCCTGGATTCGGTGGCTTCCAGCCCTTTCCAAATCAAGACCGAGAACGAAGCGGTCACCTTCGCGGCACAGGCCGCCGATTCGTTGGGGGCCGAACGCCACGTCGTGTGCTGGTCGGGTCGCGGCGTGATCCAGAACTACGGCGGCGACACGAAGTCCGCCACCGTCCCTCGGATGTACCGACAAGTTCTGACATCCGATACCTCTGTGGCCTGGGACTTCACGCGTTGGATTCCGCAGGTGGTGGTGATCGATCTGGGAACCAACGACTATTCCACCGCAAGCGCCCAGCCCGATTCGGCGAAGTTCTTCCGAACCTACCGCGACTTCGTCGACACATTGCATGCGCGCTACCCAAACGCCCAGTTCGTGCTGGTCGACGGACCGATGATGTCAGACGGCTATCCCGCCGGATTGAACACGCTATCCAAGATCAAGAAGCACCTGGACAACGTTGTCGCCGACGTGACAAAACGCGGCATCAAGGCCACCCACCTGAGCCTGACCCCGCAAGGAAATCTGGGCTACGGAGCCGACTACCATCCCAATCTGGCCCAAGCGAAACTGAACGGTCAGGAATTGACCGCGCACCTTCGATCCGCGGTCGACTGGGGCGCATCGTCCCTCGTGGCAGGATCCGGCATGTCTGCGCGCGCGACACTCGCGAAGGAGGGGCGATTCCTGTCGGTTCGCATCCCGGAGGGGAACGTCGCGCAGGCGAAGATCGTCGACTCCCGCGGCCGCGCGACATGGAGCCAGAAATTGTCAAACCGATCCACCCTCCTGCCCGCAGGCAAGGAAGCTCGCTGGCTGGTGGTCGAATCCACCACCGGCAGGCAGGTGCTGCCTTTGCAGGTGGAGCTGCGCTAAGGAGAAAGCAGCCCGATGCGCCGATCAGATCCTAGGGAGCCACCACCCTGAGCGTCCGACGGCCTTCGGCGCCGACCACATCCAGCAGATACACACCCTGCTCGGAGCGGTCGACAGGAATTGACACGTAATCGATCGTGCTCGAAGGGGCGTTCCACCTCGACAGGGACCGACCAGCCAGGTCGCGGACTGTCACGCTCCGCAACTCCTCCGAGCTTGCCAGGACGATGGCGCCATCGCGGTACGAGGCACTTACATCGATGAACTTCGCACGCGAAGGCTCCACCGCCGCCGATCCCGACAACGAATACTTCTTCGAGAAATTCCAGATTTCCACGCTCGAAACCGCCCCGGCCTGGTCCATCGAATACCAGTGGCCTTTGCCGGTGTTCGTAATCAACGTCACTTCGACCGTCTTGCCGTTCTTGGTGCAGGGGCTCCACGAGTCGCGTGCGGATGCCGAACTCGGCTTGTTCGCCGGATAGGGCTTGATGGTGGTCTTGGTGGTGGGGCAATTGTTCCAGGTCCTCCACTTGGACAGCGTGCCCTCCACACCGCTATAGCCCACGACATCGTCGGTGGTGCCGTGGATGTGCATGATGGGCACTGGACGGGAACTGGCAGGCGTCATGCCGCCCATGGGGTAACCCGAGCAGGGCGCGAACGCGGCGATCTGGTCGGCCATTTTGTTCATGGCCGTGTAGGTGAACATGCCACCCATCGAAAAACCCGACAAGTAGGCGCGGTCGCGATCGGCGCCGTGCTTCTTGACCATGGTGTCGATGATGGCCTTCATGAAGTCGATGTCGGCGTTGCCGCTGAGATCCCACGACTTGTTGTTGCCGTTGGGGAACACCACGATGAATTTCCCGGTATCGGCGACGGGCTCCCACTTGGCCTGCGCTTGCTGGTAGGCGGCATCCTGGTTCATCCCGTGGCACTGGATGATGATGGCAGGCTTGGAGATTCCTGCGGGCACGTAGACGATCGCGTTGCGGGTGGCCGTCCCCACCTTGATGTTCCAGGTCGTGGCAGCCGCAGCGGAGGCGGCACCGGCGGCGCAAAGCCCTAGGATCGCGATTTTGGCGTAAAGACGCATTGGGAGACTCCCCCGGATACACGTGATGCGGTCGATAGGATGGCCTAACGTGAGTCTCGACGCCTCGACACGGTAGCATGCGTTCCGGGTTGACAGGAATCGTTACTCCGGGTTCGACGAAGGATCACGCTGAAGGCGTTGTTGGAAATTACCGCCACTCGCCACTGCTGCTGCGCGAGTTGCCCAGACGGGTTTTGTAGAACCAACCAAGCTTGCCAGAATTAGGTTATGGGACCAAAACCAACGATTGGAGATTTCGATGCATGGACCGCTCGCATTTCGCGAAATGGGCGCACTGATCCCCGTGGTTCGCGTCGTTCGGGCGTTTTCCATGACCGTGGCACTGCACTAAAACAGCCTTGTCAGATGACCAAGCTCCAAAGCCTGATTCTGACCGCCCTCCTTGCCTTGATGGTGATGTCCAAGGTGCATGCCGAGGCGCCAAAAATTCCGCCAAGGGGCGTTGTCGACCGCACCCGCTGGGCTCCCGACGATTGGTCGGCAATCGTGAACCATCGCAATCTCGAATTGGGTTGGTCGGAACTCGAACCTTCGCCACCGCGCAATGGCGTTCACGCTTACGCCTTCGAGCGGATCGACAGCGTGCTCGAGCAAGCACTGCTCCGCAACGCGCGAGTCCATCTTCGCGTGTGGGCAGGACGCCGGACTCCAGCTTGGATTGGACAGGAAGTTGGGGTCGTGCGGATGCGCAACGCGTGGGACGGCATCGAAGCCGACGTTCCTCGCTGGTGGGACTCGACATTCCTCGCACACTACCAACGTTTGATGACCGACCTTGCGGCTCGCTACGACCAGCACCCGCAACTGTCCCTGGTGATGATCACGGGTCCGCAAACAATTTGGGCCGAGCCCTGCATTCGCGAACTTTCGGACAGCGCGACGCGGGAAGCTCTCGCGAAGTCGGGCTTTACGACAGAAATTGACAGAAAGACGATTTCCGCATTCATCGCCATCCACGCACAGGCATGGCGGAAGACCCCGTCGTCCCTTGCCCTCAATCCCTACGAGGTGCTGGCTTCGGATGGCCTTGGTGGATGGGTGCGCAAAGTCGACATCGACTCGACCTTCGGGATGATGGAGGAGATGGTGGCGGTTCTTGGAGACAGGGCCGTGTTGCAGAACAACAGCCTCAGATGGGACGTCCCGACCGACACGGTCGCGCTGGGCCCGGCCTATGCGAAACTCTACGACCGCATGGCGCGTTGGGGTCGCATGGGAACGCACATTGGCATCCAGACGGCCGCAAGCGACAACGACCGGGTCGGCGATCTTGCCAAGGTCCTTGGGTTTTGCCGCGAAGTTCTCGGCGCGAGCTTTGTCGAACTTCCACAGCGGTACAACGAACACTCACCGGCGGACCGACCTTCGCTCAACCTAGAGGGAACCCAACAGCTCGCGATTTTCGATAGTGCGTTCGAGGCGCTGGCCAACGCGCGAATCAAAGTCGTTTCCCGCACTCGAGATCGCCATTTGGGTCGCCAAACGAACGATTTGCGAACCGTGCCAAACGGGCCCCATGACGCCAAGGGACGTCCCGACCAACGTGGACTAAACCCGGTCGCCAAAACCGTCGTGATGGGCTTGCAAACCGCTCGCTGAAACCATCGCGGCAGACCGAGAAACTTTGGACGTTGTGGGAATGCACACCCTCACCATGACCACCACGCTGCCCGGACTCCCCGAGTCCCACTTTCCCTTCTTCGCCGATGCCCAGAATCTGTCACGACTTACACCACCCGAGTTGGGCTTTCGCATCCTCACGCCGTCGCCCATCGACATGGCCGCGGGCACCCTCATCGACTACAGGATCGGGCTGTGGGGATTGCCCATGCGCTGGCGCACCCGCATTTCTTCGTGGGAACCGCCGCATTCCTTCGCCGACGAACAACTGAAGGGCCCGTACAAGCGTTGGTTCCACACCCACACCTTCGCATCCGACAACAACGGCGGCACGCTCATGACAGATTCCGTCGAGTTTGCGCTGTCCTTGGAGCCGCTCTCGTTGGTGGTTTTCCCATTGGTGGCTTGGCAACTGCGCCGGATTTTCAATTACCGCGACAGGGCTTTGCGCGAGACGTTGGAATTGCCGCCGTCACCTAAGCCGCCTGTGATCACGATCGTTCGCTGATCGATTTTGGCTTTGCCTGATGCTGTGAGTCCTGTCAGTTCTTGACCAGCTTCAATCGGCTGTTCGGCACGCATGACCCGACTTCCGCGGGGCAGCTGACTCCCGTTTCCAACAACCACAACGAATCGTTTCTGACCATGTGGACGAACGCGTACTTCTGCTGCTGTTCGGGCACCAGCACGGACATCGTTTCATCTTGGAATTCCACCGGAAACGGAACCGTGCCGAATTTGTTCTGTTCAATCTTGGAGCGGAGGTAACCGTTGGTGTCGATCACCACCGTATCGAGCAGGCAATAGATGGACGGGCAAAGAATCGATTCCCACATCCCGAACACGGCATTGTCCTTGGTTCGACCCGACGTAGGAAGGCGTGAAAGGATCTGTTGATGCTCGCCCATGGCGGCGACTCCCATGATCAACGTATCGCCTTTTCGGAAGCAGTACTGGCGACCGATCTCACCTTTGTAGCGCCACTGGAAGAAGAATCCTCCTGGTTCGAATGCGATGGGGAGCGTATCGATCTGCGGAAGGGTGTCGCCCTCCGTGGCGAGCATAGGCCGCTGGACCACCATGCGACTCGAATCGAGGAACCGGTATTGGAACCCAACACCCGTGTCCGAGGATCGCCATGCCCCGACCAGGGGATCCGTGCCAAGTGCCGATGGTACCGGATCCACAACGCCAGAAAGACAGCCCGAAAGGGCGCCACCAAGGACGAAGGTGAACAACGCATGCAGGACACGGAAATTGATGGCCATGGCGATTCCTTGACAAACGAAACATCGCGCCGGGTGTGCTGGAGCAATGAAGTGGTCTGTGAAAGACTAATTCCCCTTTCGCGGGTGGAAGCGCTCGAACATTCGGTTGAGGCGATACCACCAAGGTGCCCAAGAAACGAAAAACCCCAGACAGATCCTGTCCGAGGTCGAAAATCGTCAACACCCGCGCCAGCCACTCGCAGGCCCGGGCCAACGGCGAATACCGGACTTCGCAGACAGCGAAGCAAACACGAGTCGGCGGAGTCACCTTCAAATGTCCAGGAGCGTCCCCACGCAAGCCCGATGAGGCGCGTGATTATTCAGCGAGCCAAGCCCGATTTCAAGACAGATGCACAGGCTCTGGCCGTTGACAAGTTCGAGCAACGGATGGAAGCGACCGAACCAAACCGGCAATCGCCAACGAAGGGTTCCCCCAATGGATTCGCGGCCAAAGTGGCATTATCGTGGCTGGAGAGAGTCCGGTGCCGAAAGCCCCCAGATCATCCCATCTCCGACAAATATTGTCTGCATGGGCTTTGGAGCGGGAATCCGAGTCGGATATCCGCCGCCTGTCCAGATCGAGAGGGTGTCGTCGTAACCAAGGGCGACCGCAAGATTATTTTTGGCGGCGATCGCTTTGATTTTCCCCAACTTGTCATGCCAGATTTCCCGTCCTTGCCGATTATTCCATTCGGCAAGTCGGCCTTCCGCTGTCAGGAACAAGTCGTTGCCTACAGGGCAGAGAGCGACTGATTTCAAATTGATAAACGACGGTGGAAACGTCCGCACTTCATCCGTCGATTTTTTCTTCAGCTCGATGAGTTTACCGTCCTCCATGAGCGCGACGCAGGTGTATTCTCTGGCAAAAATCGCTTTGACTTTACCGACTCCAGGAGGTGTCACATCGGACAGCTCTCCGAAACTCAACTTTTTGATCGCCCCATTCTCGGTGAGGGCAAAAAATTGGTCGCCGACAATAGCGACTTGACGCGCACCGCTCCCTTTTGCGGCCTTTCCAAAGGGCATAAAGGTGCGGCCTGCTCCCCATGCCACAACGGTTCCATCGGTTTTTACCGCCAAGCTGTGCGCCCCGCCTGCGGCAATAGCCTTGACCTTCCCGAGTTCCGCAGGAAGATCCATCTGACCGGAAGAGATGGAGCCCCAACTCGTAAGTGTGCCATCGGTCTGGAGAACCAGAGCGTGATTCTCTCCGAAGGCGACATCTTTCACTGCTGCTAGCGCCGGAACGACCAACGCCGAATTGCCTGTGCTCCAAGCCGTCACCGTTCCATCAAACCGTAGCGCAGCTCCGACAAACTCTCCCAGAGCCACAGACGCCACATTACGCATCGACTTGGGCATCTGGTTACCGCCCCAGCTGTAGATGTTGCCGTCTGGATCCAATCCGGCGAAATCTCTACCGCCAAAGGCGATCGATGACAATTTGGGAGCGCCTTTGGGGATGCCTGGATCTTTGGAGGTCTGCCCTCGACTATTGGAGGCCAGCACCACATCGATGACATTCTCGAGATCACCGCCCCCAACGTCATTGCCGTATTCCCCCCAGATATAGGAACGCCCGTTTTTGAACAGAACAGCAGTGCTGTATCTGCCCGCAGAAATGGCTTTCACGCCCTTGCGCCCTGAGGCGCCACTGGTCTGGTTCTTGGTATTATCTCCCCACGTCACAATGGTGCCTGTTTTCAAAAGGGCGACGGAATGGAATGCTCCCGCCGAGATCGATTCCACATTTCGTAGACCTTTGGGCACATCGCATTGCCTGGAGTCATTCTTCCCCCAAGCTGTGACTGTGCCATCCGCACTCAAGGCAAGGAAGTGGTTTTCTCCAGCGTCGATTGCCTTGATGTTGGTCAATCCTTTGGGGATGGCGAATTCCCCCTCCGACTCCGATCCGGTTAACGTTCCATTTGACAGCAGGGCTAGTACTCGCGAATAACTGCCAGTAGCAACAATCGCTTTGACCCCTCTCAATTTCTGAATAAACCCGAGTTCTTGGCAATCTCCCCACGGCTTGACCTTGCCAGAATCCAGCACGGCATAGAGGCATATATCTCCGGCGAAGACCGCGCGAGCCGGTTCCGATTGGATCCAGCCCCCTTGTATCGATACGAGGTTGGTTTTTCCCGAGGCAATCGCCAGCGAGCAGCCAATGAGAAGGCCGAGAAAACTGCGGCGGAAGATTTGGGGCAGCATGATCAGGAATCCTTAGACGTCAAATGACAAAACTGGACCGAGGGAAAAAAAAGCCCCAGACAAAATTTGCCTGAGGCTGAAATTGCCAAAATCGAGCCCGCGACAGCGACCGCTCCGGCACTAAATCCTCGGCGGGGCACCCGAATGGGTGCCAGCGGGATGCAGACGACTTGATCGGAACCCGAAGCCGTCCGTGTTCGGGACGGCGAGCGGTGACGATCGAGGAGTATGCGCCCGCGCAGCGGAGCGGAGGTTAGTAGCGGTAGTGGTCGGCCTTGTAGGGCCCTTCCTTCGGGATATCCAAGTACTTGGCCTGCGAGTCGGTCAGCACTTCCAGCTCCACGCCCAGCTTGGCCAAGTGCAAGCGAGCCACCTTTTCGTCGAGCTTCTTGGGCAAGACGTAGACCTTGCCCTTCTCGTACGTGGCCACACCCGACAACGTGGCTTTGCCCTGCGAGGCCAGCCAGAGGTCGATCTGCGCGATGGTCTGGTTGGTGAACGAGGCGCTCATCACGAACGACGGATGCCCGGTGGCGCAGCCCAGGTTCACGAGACGGCCTTCGGCCAACACGATGATGCTCTTGCCATCGGGCCAGATCACTTCGTGCACCTGGGGCTTGATTTCCACCCAGTTGTGCTTCTTGATCTTGGCGATTTCGATTTCCGAGTCGAAGTGGCCGATGTTGCACACGATGGCGCGGTGCTTCATGGCGTTCATGTGTTCTTCGGTGATCACGAACTCGTTGCCGGTCGTGGTCACGAAGATGTCGCCGCGAGGAGCGGCCTTGGCCATCGGCACGACTTCGTAGCCTTCCATCGCGGCCTGCAGCGCGCAGATGGGGTCGATTTCGGTGATGATCACGCGGGCGCCCTGGCCCTTCATGGCCTGCGCGCACCCTTTGCCCACGTCGCCGTAACCGGCCACGACCACGATCTTGCCCGAGAGCATCACGTCCGTTGCGCGCATGATGCCGTCCGGCAGCGAGTGGCGGCAGCCGTAGAGGTTGTCAAATTTCGACTTGGTGACCGAGTCGTTCACGTTGATGCAAGGGAACAGCAGTTCGCCCTTGGCGGCCATCTGGTACAAGCGGTGCACGCCGGTGGTGGTCTCTTCCGACACGCCCTTGATGTTCTTGGCGCATTCGGTGAAGAATCCGGGGCGTTCGGCAACGGCCTTCTTGACCTGGGCGTACAGAATCCGTCCTTCTTCGTGGCCGGGGTCGACGTCAAGAAACGACGCGTCCTTTTCAGCGCGCAGTCCAAGGTGGACAAAAAGCGTCAAATCGCCGCCATCGTCCAAAATCATGTTGGGGGTGCCGTTGTCGGACCACTGCAGGACCTTCCAGGAGTAGTCCCAGTATTCTTCCAGGGTTTCGCCCTTGGTGGCGAACACGGGGATGCCGTGGTCGGCGATCGCGGCGGCGGCGTGGTCCTGGGTGCTGAAAATGTTGCACGAGCACCAGCGGATGTCGGCGCCCAATTCCTTGAGGGTCTCGATCAACACGGCGGTCTGGATGGTCATGTGCAAAGAGCCCGCGATACGCGCGCCCTTGAGGGGCTGGGCGGCTTTGAACTCTTCGCGGGTGGCGACAAGTCCTGGCATTTCGGTCTCGGCGAGATCGATTTCCTTGCGGCCAAAACCGGCCTGCGCGAGGTCGCGCACGAGGTAGTCGGGCTTGCCGCCGACGACGGGGGCCTTTCCGAAAGTCTTGACGTTCGACATGATCTCTCCCTGGTTGGTTCCGGAGCGTTTCAAGCGCCTCGGAGAGGTTGACGGATTCAATATATCAAAAGTTCATGATATGATGATACGATGAATTCCCACCGAAAGCAATACCAGCCGCAAAGCCCAGGAAACACGGGCGCGGACAATGTGGAGCGCGACGATTTGTGTCTAAGATTGTTTGAACTGTCGCCTATTCCTCTCCAGCACCAGAAATTGTCGGAGCACTCCCCATGGACATCGTGAATCCCTACTCCCCTGGCGAAGCAAGCCTGATCCGCGAAAATCGCGAACCCAGTCTCGAGCTCGCCGATCGGCTCACGCGCCTGTTCGCGGTGCTCCTGGACACTGTCGTGTTCGTGGTGCCAGGAATTGTCGCCGCCCTGGCCATTCCAAGATTCATCGCGGGCGGGGACACCCTCGGAGGCTTCGCCCTGATCGGCACCGTCGTGATCGTCGCCGGCCTCGCCTGGATCGTCTACAACCTGAAGCTCATGCACGATCACGGCCAAACCTTCGGCAAAAAGATGCTGGGCATCAAAGTGGTCCGCACCGACGGTTCGCGCCTGTCGCTCGTACGTTGGATCACCCACCGCATCCTCGTCATCGCCCTGGTGGGCATCATTCCCTACGTGGGATGGATCGCTTCCATCGCCGACAGTCTGGCCATCTTCCGCGAATCGCGGTTGTGCCTGCACGACCAGATCGCCGACACCATCGTCGTCGTCGTCTGAGTTCGTTTTCCCCAACCAACTCCCCGGAGGAAGCCATGTCCGAAGAAAACCCCTACGCCGCACCTTCCGCCCCGATTGGAATCGAGCACGGCGAAACAGGCCTGATCCTGGCTTCTCGTGGCACCCGACTTGGCGCGGCTCTTCTCGATGGTCTCGTATACCTCGTGATCTTCATGCCGGCCATGTTCGTGATCGGTTTCGAAAAGTTCACCGATCCCGAGTGGGCCAACAGCCTGTCCACCAAGT
>JBDKGS010000094.1:0-13572 GCA_039798065.1 Fibrobacterota bacterium
CGCGGTCCACGGCAGGTAGGTGGTGAAGGATCGCTTCACGGCCTGCTTGTCGATCGGGCTGGCTTCGGTCACGTAATGCGACACGTCGGCGATGTGCACGTCCAGGCGCCATCCGCCGTTGGGATGGGTCTCCACGCCCACCGCGTCGTCGTGGTCGTGTGCGTTCCAGGGATCGATGGTGTAGACCTCGTCCTGGCGGCAATCGCGGCGACCGACAAAATCCGCCTCGGTCGGCTCCTTGTACTTGTCGGCCTGCTCCTTGACCGGGCGCGGGAACAGACCAGGCAGCTCGTGCGCGTCGGCGAACAATTTCTGCACGGCCTTCCAGCTGGGGCCGGTGTAGGCGTGTTTCCAGTTGGAGCCTTCGCGCGGCAAACGCTCGGGTTCGCTCTGCTTGGGCTGGCGCCGACCCGCCTCCACATCGCGCACATCGTCGCGAGCCTTGTTGCGTTCGGCGCGGGTGGGACGATCGCGCACCGCGTGGATGCGGTCGCGGGAGCCGATGCGGATCTTGCCTTCGTCGATCAGGCTCATGAGCGCGTCCTGGACGGCGGGAACCTGGTCCTTGGGCACGTTGAGGAGATGGCGAAGATCGCGGAACGTGCCTGCCTCGTAGCCTTCGGCGTGCACGATCTCCATGATTTCCTTCGACCAGATGCGCTTTTCCATTCGTTCGTTCCAAGGGCCGGACATCGTGTCTCCTTTATCTGCGGGAACCTGTTCCCTTTAGTCTAGCATGCCGGACCCGAACGAGCACATCGTTTCCTGGTCGACAACGTTTGTCAAGCAACCTAGCTCGTCCGCGGGAACGATCCGAACTTCGCGCAAAACCACCGCCCGGGTACCGCCGCGCTGTGGCTTATCGCTTCCAGGCGGGAGGAGGCAAGGCGCCGAGTTGGTCTCCGCCGTGCAACGCATGGTTCCTGATCTGCGACGGATCGACGGCTTTCCACTGTTCGAGCAGGACCCACGATGCGCGCTTGGTCCACTCCATGAGTTTCGACTTGAATCCCTCGCGATCGGTCCATCCCGCGTCCCAACGCGAATCGGGGGCTGGCTGGAAGGCCCACACCATGTCGCCGCGCGAAACCTTTTCGAAGATGGACGCCGCGCGCCAGACGTGGAAACCGCTGGTGATCACCACCGCCGTGTCGACCTTTCGCTCGCGGAAGAACGCATGCATCATCACCGCCTCGTCCATGGTGGAGGTGCATGCGCTGCGCATCTCCAGCACCCGCCCCTTCTCGATGGAATCGAGGGCAAGCATGCGGGTCCAAATCATGGAGTAATAGACCCCGCCACCGATGTGCACACCCGAAACGATCAGCGTGTCGATCCGTTTGTCGCGAAGCATCCGCGCCCCTTCGAGGACCCGTTCGCCATCGGGCGATTGGCCGTCGAGCACGAAACCGTAGCGCGCATGCCGTGGTGCAGGCGCGAAGGCCCCGGGAGCCGAGGCTCTCCAGAGGCACAGACCGATCCAGCCAAGGACGATGGCGACGACGACCAGACGCCAACGCCATTTGGGCGCGACCTCGACATGGATCCGGTGCGATGGGACGAGTCCACGGGGATACGGCGACGGAACGGGCATACGTCAATTCCTGTCGAATTGGTTGATGGTCGAATCCGTGGACGTCGATGTCGAGGTGGACGGAACCAGAAGGATGGTGGCGGTGGTCCCGCCGAAGTCGTACCACAATTCCGAAGCGATCTTGCGGACCAGGAAAACGCCTCGGCCATGGTCCAACCCAAGCCGTTCGGGATCGCGCGGATCGGGAAGCGAAGCGGGATCGAAACCCGGACCTTCGTCCTGTACCGCGAACAGGATTTCCGAACGGTTGATGGACCAGGTGCAGCGCGCCTTGCCATCGGGTTTTTCACCAAGCCCATGCACCAGGGCGTTCACGCACAATTCGGAGGCCGCCAATTGGGCCTTGCGCGCGTCGCGAGCCGACCATCCGCTTTCGATCATTTCGGTCTTCATGATCTCGACCAGATCCCAAGCGGCCTGCGACGATCCGAAATCGCGGATGCGAGGCATCCGGCTCCCCGGGAAACGATGCAGGATTCCCGGACGCCCCGGTCGCGTGGACAGGATGTCGACCGCGAGAAACGTCTTGTCGTCTTCGCGTCCGTCGTCGACCAACCCGGGGTATTCCTCCTCCACCCGGGCCAGGACCTCCGTGGGATCGACACCGTGGCCTTCTGCAAGACGTGTCACGAACGCTTCGTAGCCGAGCCTTTTTCCCGACACGCCCGCGGCTTCGTAGTAGCCGTCGGTGAACAGACATATTCTGTCGCCGGGATTCAGGACTTCGGTTTCTTCGCGGTAGGCGCCGTTCTCCACGATTCCCAGGAACAACCCCTTGGAAGCCAGCGACTTTTTCGTTCCGTCGGGATGCAGCACCACCGGCCTTGGATGCGAGGCGCGACAGAAACTGAGCTCGAGGGTTTCCAGATCCAACACTCCATAAAAAGCCGTGACGTAGTGGCCCAGCGCCAGCGAGCGACGAAGATCGCGATTCATCCCCTCGAAGACTTTTGCGGGCGAAGCACCCGGCGACGCGTGGTTCAGAAAACTCATGCGAACCAAGGCGGCCTCGAACGCCGCGGGCAGACCATGGCCGGAAACGTCGGCGACGAACAATCCCAAATGGGTTTCGTCCAACACCACCACATCGTAGAGATCGCCACCCACCGGCCGCGAAGGCAGATACCGGACATGGAAGGCGAGCCCCTCCAGATGCGGAAGCTCGCGAGGCAGAAGGCCTTGCTGGATTTCGCGAGCCATCTCCAGCTCCGACTGCAACGCGTCGGTAAGACGCCCCAGTGCGGCGTTGCGGTCGACCAACTGCTTGCGGGCCGACGAAAGATCGGTGACGTCGCGCAGACGCATGACCGCCTCGCGAGCCGCATCCTTGCTGGTCTGGAGCGGGAAGGTGTGCACTTCCAGGATCCGATTTGGTTCTTGGGCCCACGAGATTTCCATGGGTCCGAGAGGTCGGCGTTCGCTCATGCACGCACGGAACAATGGATGCGTGGCGGCCAGCTGCGGAACGGTGTCGGTCAGACATTTTCCGACAAGCGCGGCGAACGGCATTCCCACCAGGTCGGCGAACGCGCGGTTCACGCGGAGCACGCGCATGTCCACGTCGGCAACGAGCATGGGGTCGACGTGGTCGAAGACCGCTTCGAGATGGTTCTTGGATCGCTGGATGCGCCTCCCCAGAACCAAGGCCAGCACCGAGACCGCGAAGCCACCCACGCCGATGGCGACGCTGGCCAGGTCGAAGGGAAGCCATCCGTTCATGGAACGGCCGTCGATCCGTCGAGCAGGTCGGCGAAGTAGAGGAAGGCGTCTTCTCCGTTGTCGGCGTAGTAGGCGCGGCGCACACCCACCTTGCGATACCGGAGGGATTCGTACATGGCGATGGCGGCGACGTTCCCGGCGCGCACTTCCAGGTGCGCGGCGGTGGCTCCGCGGTTGACCGCCCATTTGAGAGCCTGCGAGATCATCCCCTTGCCCAGTCCGCGTCGGCGCAGTTCGGGATCCACTCCGACGGTCCCGATGTGGAATTCGTCGGCGGTGATCCAGCCGCAGAGATATCCGACCACTCCCGTTTGGGAATCTTCCAGGACGCGATTGAAGCCTTCGTCGCCCCGCGACAGCTCGTCGCGGAAATGACCCACCGTCCAGGAATGACCTTGACATATTTTGTCAAGCATGGCCACGGCGGCAAGATCGCCCTCCTCCATGCGCCTCCAACGGAGTTCGACGGTCGCGTTCATTTCCTGATTTCTCCCGAAAGCAGCCGCACGCGGCCGTGGTGCGCGATCTCGAGACGGTTGGAGGCCAGCAGGTCGGCACGCCCCTCGCCGTCGACCTGCAAGGCGTTGCTGCCGGTCCAGGTGGCATCGAGCGAGCGCACCTGCCAGACGGGCAACCGCTTCTGGATCAGCTGGTGGATGGGGCGCACCGGCCCCGAAAGCGCGAGTGCCCCGTAGTGCCAAAGCTTTGGAATGGCCATCACGGTGAGCAAGCCGTCGTCGGAACGAGTCCGGCCGGGACGCAACATGCCCCCTGCGTAGGAGCAGATGTTGAGGGCCAGGACCGAGCGGTAGCCACCGAATCCGCGATCCAGGACCGACCCGTCGGAAAGTGTCATGCGCAAGCGGAAATCCGATGGCAGGCGGCGAGCAAGGCACTGCATGCCCGCACGCGCGAACCGGAGTTTGTTCCCCGCCACCGAATGGGGCGAGCCTGACAGATCCCGTCGACTCCCGAAGGTTTCCGTCACCCAGCCGTCGGCTCCAAAGGACAGGTAGTTGGCCATCACGGCGTTCTCGCCCACCCGCCAAAGATCCAGCGGCGAGACCCGGTCCTGCAAGAGCGATTCCACCAGGGGCTTGAGCCCCAGATGCGCGAACACGCGCAGGAGATTGAGCTCGCGGGCCAGGTCGTTGCCTGTGCCCAAAGGGATCACGCCAAGTGCCGCATGGGGATTGTCCGCGAGGCGCAGACCTTCCATCGCCTGCCCGATCGTGCCGTCGCCACCTGCCACGATCAGACGGTCGGACGATCCGAACAATTCGCGCGCCTGTTCCACCACTCGGCCGTGCTCGGTGACCTGGCGCGTCCATTGATCGGGGCCAAGGCCCAATTCTTCCAGAATTTTTGGCAAGTCGTCAAAAACCGACCGGCCTTTGCCACTGCCGGAAACTGGATTGACGAGAAAAGCATACCGGTGGCCCGGAGTCATCCGGGCGGCATTGGAAGGGATCATATCGGACTAGGTGTAACGATACAACATTGCGGCGTGCTCGGCCTCGCCGAGGATCGAAATCACCTCCATTAACAGACTCGGCTCAGGCATGCGAACGAGGCGTGGTTGACCGAACCATGGTGAACGAGCCTGAACCCGACCAGCGGCTTTGCAACCGATCGTAAACGGCAAATCGCGATTTACGGACAAGCTCTAAGGCTCCAGCACCACCAAAATCTGGCCTGGCACCACCGACTGCCCGCTGCGGCAGCGGATTTCGCGAACCGTGCCCGATGCGGGAGCGGCGACGGGCGACTCCATCTTCATGGATTCCAGCACCACGACGGTGTCGCCTTCGGACACGACCTGTCCGACCTCCACGGCCACTTTCCAGACGCTTCCAGGCAGATCGGCGGCGATTCCCTCGCATCCGGCGGGCACTCCCGATTCCGATTCGGTGGTGACCATCGCGTCCACCGTGGCGGCCACGTCGAGTCCCGTCGCCTTCCAATGTTCGCGCTCGGCCTGGAATGCGGCACGCTGGACGGTGCGGAAGGATTCGATGGATTCGGCGTTTTGGGACAGAAATTGTCTGTAATCCGCCATCCGGAACACCGATTCCTCGATGCGCAAGGACGCGCGTCCGCGCGGGAATTCCTCGCGCAACCGAAGCAGCTCGTCGGCCGAGACCTCGTGGAAGCGGATCACGTCGAAGAACCGCAAAAGCCACGGCTTGACGAATTCCGTCGTGGGCTTCCAGCGATTCCACATCTGCACCGTACGGCCCACGAACTGGTAGCCGCCCGGGCCTTCCATGCCGTACACGCACATGTAGGCGCCACCGATCCCCACCGCGTTTTCGGGAGTCCAGGTTCGGGCGGGATTGTACTTGGTGGTGACCAGACGATGGCGCGGATCCAGCGGCGTGGCCACCGGAGCCCCCAGGTACACGTCGCCAAGGCCCAACACCAGGTACTGGGCGTCGAAGACGATCCGTTTCACCTCTTCGATGGAATCGAGTCCGTTGACGCGCCGGATGAACTCGATGTTGGAGGGGCACCAGGGCGCATCGGGGCGCACCGTGGCCATGTATTTCTCGATGGCCAGGCGGGTGGACGGATCGTCCCACGACAACGGCAGGTGGACCACACGGTTGGGGAATTCCATCTCGTCGACCGGAGGCAGATCGTCTTCCAGCGACAAAATCCGTCCAAGCAGGGTCGACCGTTCCACGATCCGCGGATCGAAGATGACCTGCAGGCTGCGGATGCCGGGCGTGAGCTCGCGGATCCCGTCGATCTTCGCGGTGCGCACGGCTTCCCACAAGGCGTGCACTCGCAGACGCAGCTCCAGATCCAGGGCCATGGGGCCGAATTCGACCAGGAACGCGTCGTCGCCGTCCTGTCGCACCAGCAGCGCGGGCTTGTCCATGTCCGCTTCGCGGGAATGCAGACGGATTCCGTCGGACACTTCCCGCCAGGCGGCCCGAGAGGGTGCCTTGGCGACAACCGGAATCTCGCCCTTGGTGAACGCCTCGAGCGCGGATTCCTGCGCGTCCTGCAAAGCGCGTGCATCGGGGTGCGACAGCGGACGGAATTCGACTTCGTCGCCGGCGCGCAACTGGCCCAGCTTCCACAGTTCGGCCAGCGCGATGGTGGCGGGGCAAGCGAACCCGCCCAACGACGGGCCGTCGGGCCCGAGGATCACCGGCATGTCTCCGGTGAAGTCGACCGTACCCACCACGTAGGCGTTGTCGTGGAGATTGGACGGATGCAGACCCGCCTCGCCGCCGTCGGGCCGCGCCCATTTCGGCTTCGGCCCGATCAACCTCACTCCGGTGCGGTCGGAGTTGTAGTGGACCTTCCACGAAGCCGCGTAGAAATCGTCGATGTCTTCGTCGCGGAAATAATCGGGGCTGGCCTGCGGCCCAGGCAAGACGCCGATTTCCCATTTCGTGGCCATCTGCGGACGCAACGATGGGGGAACCACGCGAATTTCACCGACAGATTCCGTCAAGGCCAACGCGAGCAGGTCGCCCGAGCGGACAGCCCGCCCGCCATGGCCGCCGAACCCGCCCAGCGTGAAGGTGGAACGCGACCCCAGATATTCGGGAACGTCGAAACCTCCGGCCACGGCAAGCACCCCTCGGGCACCAGCTCCCGACACGGCCTTGGTCTTCAGAATCTGTCCGGCCATCCAAGTGAAAGGTGTCCACGGTTCGACGGGTCGTCCGTCCAGCGTCGCCGCGAAATCGGCGCCACCAAGACACGCGGTACAATCCACGTGGGCCTTGAGCGACGGCCCCTTCAACACGAATTCCAAAGCCGCCGCACCTTCGGGATTGCCCACGGCGAGGTTCGCCAACCGATGCGACAGCGAATCCATGGGCCCCGATGGGGGAATGCCCACATCCCAATGCCCGGAGCGGCCCGGCCAGTCCTGCACAGTGGTCTGGGCGCCACCCTCCAGGATTTCCAGGACCGGCTCCTTGGGCTCGATGCTGGCCAGCATCCCGGTCCAGACCTTGCCCTCGCGAAATTCCGGTGACGCCAAAATCTGTCTGAGGTAGGTCCGGTTGGTGCCGATCCCGCAAAGTCGCGTGGCCGCCAGCGCCTGGTCCAGTTTGGCGATGGCTTCGGATCGGGTGGGGGCGTGCACGATCAGCTTGGCGACCATGGGATCGTACCACGGCGGCACTTCGCATCCCGTTTCCACCCAGGTTTCCACCCGCGCTCCTGGCGGGAAGACAACTTCTGTCAATCGCCCCGATGATGGAGCGAATTGCCGCACCGGATCTTCGGCATAGAGGCGCGCTTGCATGGAAACCCCGCGACGCGCTGGAATCGCCACCGGCAAGAACGACTCGCCAGCACCTTGGCGCACCATCCATTCGACCAGATCGATCCCCACGACCTCCTCGGTGACGCCGTGCTCCACCTGCAGCCGGGTGTTGACTTCCAGGAACCAGAATTCGCCGGTGTCGGCATCCAGAACGAACTCCACCGTTCCCGCCGACCGGTACTGGACCGATTCGCACAACAGCACCGCCACTCGCGACAATTCTTGTCGCGTCTCTTCCGAGATCCCCGGCGCGGGAGTTTCTTCCAGAACCTTCTGGTTGCGGCGCTGTGCGGAACAGTCGCGTTCGCCCAGCGACACCACGCGGCCCTTGCCGTTGCCGAAAACCTGCACCTCCACGTGCCGCGCCCGCACCACCAGCTTTTCCAGGTACAGTCCGGGATCCTTGAAGTTGGCCGTCGCCAACGCCTCGACCGCTTCCCAGGCGCCGCGCAATTCGTCCTCTCCCGCGCAACGCCGCATTCCGATGCCGCCGCCTCCGGCGGTGCTCTTGAGCATGACCGGATACCCGATCCGCGCCGCTTCGCGAACCGCCTCGTCGGCACCCGACAGGATGCCGGTCCCGGGCAGCATGGGTACCCCTGCAACGCGCGCCGCTTCGCGTGCGGTGTGCTTGAGACCAAAGACGCGCATCTGGTCCGGGGTTGGCCCCAGGAACACGATCCCCGCATCCTCGCAGGCTTGAGCGAAGGCCGGATTTTCGGAAAGGAATCCGTAACCGGGATGGATGGCCTGGGCGCCGGTTTCGCGCGCCGCACGCAGGATGGCTTCCACCGACAGGTAGCTCTCGGAGGCCTTGGCGCCACCGATGCACACCGATAGGTCGGCTTCGGACACGTGCAGCGAGCCGCGGTCGGCTTCGGAGTGGACGGAAATCGACATCACGCCCATGCGACGCAGCGTCCGTTCGATGCGGCAGGCGATGGCGCCGCGATTGGCGATCAGGACCTTGGTGAACATTCCGATTCATCCGGTGCGACGGGCCGTCCCGTCAAAAAGTGACCCTACGCGAGCCGTCCCGCGCGGAGAAGATTTTTGGAAATCGCTGGCAAACAAACACCCTGCGGCCTCTGCCTCGAGACGATTCAATGCTCCGGCGGATGCCGCGCGCCCGAGAGGTGGTGCTGGTTCCACACCAGCATCCGCACCGGCGTGGGGTTCCATCCGTTGCACGGATTGTTCAGCTGCGGACAATTGCTGACAAGAACCAGAACGTCCATCAGAGCCTTCACTTCCACGTGCTTCCCCGCTTCGGAAATGCCGTCCTCGAAGGTGAGCTTGCCGTCGGGGGTGACCGGGACGTTCATGAAGAAATTGATGTTCGCTCCGATGTCGCGCTTGGACAAATCCCGTCCGGAATGCGCCAGCGCCGCCAGGAAGCTGTCGCGGCAGTTGTGCATGGGCCGCTTGTCGATGGAATAACGCACCTGGTTGGATTCCGCGGCGCAGGCTCCGCCCAACGTGTCGTGGCGACCGCAGGTGTCGGACACGATCTCGAGCATGGGCCGGTTGCGGGTGCTCATCAGGACGCTTCCCTGCTCCAGATAGATGCGCCCCTGGGCGCGGATGGTGTCCACCGCCGAATAGCGCTCGGCGGGATCGGTCGCCGAAAGGAAGAATGTGTCCACAGCCTGGTTTCCTTCCATGTCGACGATGCGCAGAATTTGTCCGGCTTTGAGTTCGTGGAGCCAATGGTCGCCCGCCTCCACAACGTGGTTCAGGTCGGCGGTGGTGTAATCGCGTGTGGATACGGTTTCGAGCATGGGTGGTCTCCGGATCCGGTTCAGAGGTAGAGGCGTTCGGTGAGCGCGAATCCGCGCCGGTTCTGTTCCCGCACCGTGCGCGACGCGTCGTCCACGCACGGCGGCAGGAATTTCAACACGTCGACCATCACCGGTTTTGGTTTCCAGGTGGTGGTCGGATCCATGGGGTGGGGCGTGACGGATATTGTCATCAAGACATCCATCTCCATGCGGAGCGTCACCGACGCCCCCGCGTGGGAATGGCCTTCCACAAAGGACAATGCACCGTCTTCGGAAGGGGCCACCTTGGTGAAGAAATTGACCGGAGGCACCAGGTCGCGCTCCCCCAGACCGTACTTGCCCAGTTCCACCAGGAAATGGTCGCGGGCGTTGGTGTGGCGTTCGTTTTTCATGGACTGGTAGGTCCCTTCGCCAAATTTTGCCAACACGCCGTTTGCGTCCGACGCGCCGGTGATGGTGTCGTGCCAGCCCAGGTTGTCGCGCACCACCGAGGCCAGCACGTGTCCCATGTCCGAGTACAACACGTACGGCGCCGTGATGTAGGCGATGAACTGGGCCTTGAGCGTGTCGGGAAGGTTGAAGCGCTCCAACGGGTCGTCGGCGCGGTGCAAAAGAACGCTGGCGTTGGCGCCGCCTTCCAGGTCGACCAGCCGGATGCCGTTGCCGCGCCTCACCCGCATCGACCACGAGGCCCCGCCGGGGATGGTTTCCGAGAACAAGACGGTTTCTGTCATGAGCGGTTCACTCCACATCGTCGCCGACGGGAATCAAGCGCACCATGGGGAGCGCCTCGATCTTGACGGCGGGTTCGGGGGGATGGATGAGGTGGTCGATGTGTTCGCGCGCCGCGCGGAACGCTTCGCCGTGGATCTGGGCGGGGGTTCGCGGCCGCGAAACCGGAACATCCACCATCTCGCGCACCCGTCCGGGACGGGGGTCCAGAACCAGGATGCGATCGGCCAGGTACACGGCTTCGTCCAGGTCGTGGGTGATGAACACGATGGTGATGTCGATGTTCTTCCAGATCTGCAAAAGGTGCGCCTGCATCTGGGCGCGGGTCTGGGCGTCGAGCGCACCGAAGGGTTCGTCCATCAGAAGCACGCGCGGTTTGTTGGCCAGGGCGCGGGCGATCGCGACGCGCTGTTTCATGCCTCCCGACAACTGGTGGGGGTACGATTTCTCGAATTTTTCCAACCCCACCAGCGATATCCATTCGCGCGCCTCGATCTCGGCGCTGGAACGCGACATCCCGCACATCTCCAGCCCGAAGGCCACGTTGCGCAGGATGGTGAGCCACGGGAAAAGGGTGTATCCCTGGAAGACCATGCCGCGATCGGGTCCCGGACCCGACACTTTCCGTCCAGCGACTTCCAGCGTTCCGGAAGTGGGGTCGTCGAGCCCCGCCAGGATTCGCGCCAGGGTGGATTTGCCGCAACCCGACGCCCCGATCACGCACAGGAACTCGCGGCGGTGCACGCGAAACGACACGTCGCGCAGCGCCTCCACGGGGCCCTCGTTGGACTGGAACACCTTTGACAGATTCTGCACATCCAGGACCACGTCGCGCGCGTCGATGCGGGCCAACCGTTCGAGGTTCCCAGGCTCCATCGCTTCTGACATTTTCCGACTCATGCCGCCACCGCCTTGGGGCGGCGCTTGGCGAAGGGGCGCATGGAAACCGCGTCCTTGCGCCACGGGAACAGGCGCTTGCCCACCCATGCCAGGACCAGGTCGCAGGTCACGCCCACGATTCCGATCAGCAGGATGGCCGCCATCACGTTGTCGTAGGCCCGGTACTTGGCCTGCAGATTGATGAAGTACGTGATCCCGGTGGAGGTTCCGATGAGTTCGGCAACGATCAGGTAGGTCCAGGCCCAGCCCAGCAGAACGCGCTGGTCGGAATAGAGATCGGCCACCGAAGCGGGCACAATTACGCGCGTCACCAGCTTGAAGGGTTTGGCACCCAGGGTTTGTGCCGCTTCCACCAACGACGGATCCACGCGCCGCACCGTGTTGGCCACCACCAGCACCTGCTGGAAGAAGGTTCCGATGAAGATGATCGCGATCTTGGGCGCGTCGTTGATTCCCATGACGGCCACGCACAGCGCGCCAAAGGCCGGCGCGGGCAGGTAGCGGAAGAAGTCGATGAACGGTTCGGACAGCCGCGCGAAGGCGGGGATCGCGCCGCACGCGATCCCGAGCGGAATCCCGATCAGGGAGCTCAGGAAAAAACCCCAGAAGATGACCCGCATGGAATGGAGCAGATTCTGGTGCAACCAAGGTTCGCCGTCGAAACGCGGCGGGGTGGTGAAGGAGGTGAAGACCGACCGCGCCACCTCGTGGGGAGCGGGCAGGAACACCGGATTGGCCCGGACACCGACCGGCGCCTTGCCGCCAATTTTTGTCGCCTGCGCCGAGGCCTTCTCGAATTGCGCCCGTTCGATGCGCATCCCGCTCTGGAACCACGAGACACCACCGGGCTCGATCACCTCGATCAGAGGGTGCCACACGAACGGCACGTAGCTGACCACAGCCCAGACCGCGATGGGGATCGCGAACGAGAGGATGGCCAGCCAGCGTCGCGCTCCAGCGGGAACCTCCCCCTGGACGCGGAACAGTCCGGATCCTGTTTTGACGGATTTTGACGTCATGGCGAGATACCCGCCCAATGGGGAGTTCGACGGGTCGTCCCGCCGGGAAACGGATTCCGAGATGGCCGTCCATCGCGGGGGCATCCCAGGCACCTGACATATTCCGTCAGATGCCCGCTGGCCCAAATGGCGTGCGACTTCTACTTCAGGGCGTCGACCGTCAATGTGGAATCAAGGTAGGTCGCCACCGGCTGCGACGCCGCATAGACCTTGTTGACCACGTTGAAGGTGTCGGCGTAGGCCATCGAGAACGGGATGTTCTCCAGCGTGGAACCCGGCTGGAAGCGCGGGCGCGATTCTTCCAAGGTCAAAAGCTTGGTGCCGTCGATGAACTTGGCGTAGTCGGCGGCGGGAACACCCACGCGCGCCGCCATGATGGCGATGCCCGAATCGCGGGTGGCGGGGGCCTTGAGGTAGGCGACCACCTTGTTCCAGACCTTGACGACCTTCACCCAGTCGTCGCGGCGGGTGGCCAGGCTTTGTGGATTCACCGACAGGAAATCGTAGATGAGTCCCGGCGCGTCGGCCGAGCTGTACACCGCCTTCGATCCCGGCACCGACTTGAGGGCCTGCCCCGAGTTGGGGTTCCAGGCGCCGATGGCATCGACGGATCCCGATGCCAGAACCTGCGCGGTCTGGTTGGTGGGCACCCCCACCAGCTTGACGTCGGAGATCTTCATGCCGTTCGATTCCAGGCCCTTCTGCAGAAGAAGGTGTTCCACAAGACCCAACTCCAGGCCGATGCTCTTGCCTTTCAGGGCCTTCAGATCGGCGATTCCGGGCTTGGCCACGATCATGTCGTTGCCATTGGAATAGTCGGTGACAAGAATTGCCACGTTCTTTCCGCCCTGCGCGCCGGTGACCAGCGCATCGCCCGAAGCGACCGTCACGGCATCGACCTTGCCCGCGGTGAAGGCCTCCATGGAGGGGGCGTATTCGAACCAGGAAAATTCGACATCCACCCCGGCGTCCTTGAACCAACCCTTCTGGATGGCGATTTCGAAGGCGGTCCAACCGGGCCAATCGCTGTAGGCGATCTTGAGGGGAACCGCAGCCGAGGTGTCGGCTGGCACGGCTTCGTCGGTTTTCTTCTGGCAACCGGCAACCAGAGTCAAGGCAAGCAACGATGACAAGGTCCGCAAAGACTTCATGGGACTCCTCCTTCAGGCAAACCTTCTTGTATACAAGAGGCGTGCCAGTGAAAGTTTTCGCGGATGCGATGCGGGCGCAGCTGGAAATTGACAATGTCCAAGCGTTCGGAAATTGCCGTTTTGTCATTGTGAAGTGACAAAAAGCGTCGGCTGTCCCGATCAAGCGCGGTTCAGTCGATCCAACGCCACCAGAAATTGACCATTCGCACGAAATGCTCCCGAACGATGTTCTCCCCTCCATCGGGAGTCCCTTCGCCCGCCACCAGTCCTTGCGCCGTCCAGCCTTCTTGTTGCGCCAGCCAGATCGCGCGCGGCAGATGCCAATGTTGCGAAACGATCACAAGCCCTTTGGCCGGAGCTCCAAGGTTTTTCATGCTCGCAC
>JBDKGS010000095.1:0-13569 GCA_039798065.1 Fibrobacterota bacterium
TGTCCAGTTGTTTTGGGTGAATTGGCTCAAACTTCACTCGGAGCGGTCTCCGGCGGAGAATCCGCTGGAAATCGAACGTCGTGGAGTTCCCGGGTGAACGGGAATTCGCGCTCCGGGTATCGCGCCCGCGGAAACGCTAATGACAAATATTGGTTTCCAATGTTGGATTGGGAAGTCTGTAATCGGAATGAATCGTGCGCGACAGATTCTGTACAATTCGCGAAGAATATCCCGATGTATTCGATGATGACGACGGATGGCGCATTGGTGCGGAACGGGGGGGGCGACTTTGCAAAACACCCCCCTCGACCTTTGCAAAAGACGGTTTCTGTCCAGAAATCAAGCCTTAGGTCTCGATCTGGCAAACGCTTCCACTCCTCGATGCCTCATTGTTCCAACAGTCGGAATCGAACCGACAAAGGAGGGATCGTTGTGGGAAAGGAATCGAAGAGTGTGTTCCGGGGTCTTGCGAAAATCGTTGGTCTGGGTGTGGTACTGGTTGCTGGAGCGACCATGGCCGCCTCGAGTCCGGCGGTGAAACTCTTCAACCAGAGGCTGGGGAAGGGGCTGAATCTGGGCAACCTTCTGGAGGCGCCGTCCGAAGGCGCATGGGGGGTGAACCTGATGCGGACGGATCTTGACGCGATCGCGGCCAAGAAGTTCCAGCACGTGCGCGCACCCATCCGCTGGGACGGATTGGGAGACGACACCGACCATACCTTCCAACGCGCCTTGCGCACGCCGCCATATACGGTCGACCCGCGATTTTTCGCGCGGGTCGATTCGATGGTGGCCTGGACGCGTCGCAACCATCTGATGTTGGTGCTGAACGACCATCATCACGACAGCTTGTTCCAGAACTTCGAACACGAAGCGCCGCGCTTCCTGGCCATCTGGGACCAGATCGCCGCGCACTTCAAGGACTTGCCGACGGATTCCGTCGCCTTCGAGATCCTCAACGAACCCAACGGGCAGGTGACCGCCGAGCGATGGAACCGGCTTGTTGAATCGGCGATCAAGCTCGTCCGAAAGACGAATCCCGACCGACCGGTGGTGGTGGGGACCACCGATTGGGGCGGGCCTGGTGGATTGGCCGCATTGACACTTCCTGTCGATTCGAATCTGATCCTCACGGTCCACGACTACGACCCCAAGGGGTTCGTGTACCAAGGCGCTTCGTGGATCGAGCCGGTCATGCCCGTGGGTGTGAAGTGGGGCGGCTATTGGGACCTGAAGCAGGCGATCGAAGGGGCCGACGCCATCGCGGCCTACGCCAAGGAACGCGACCTTCCGGTGTACATCGGGGAGTTCGGCACCACGTACAAGAGCGACAAGGTTTCGCGCGGCGCCTGGGCGGCGACCAAGGCGCGCCTGTTCGAGGAACGCGGCTTTTCGTGGGCGTGGTGGAGCTACAAGGAACGAGAAATGGGACTTCTGCGGACCGCGACCATTTGGGATCCCACCTTCCTGACGGCTCTGTTTTCCACGGACACGTCCATTCTCGCGTTGGGTGAGCCGCCAAAAAACGACAGGGACTTGATCCGAAACGGCTCTTTCGCCGACACCACGGGGTGGAAGTTCGTGCAGTTGGACCGAGGCGCTGGAAGGTTCCGGGTTGATTCGGGAGTGGCGGTCACGAAGGTGGACAGCTGTCCGCTCAAGGAAGGCTGGGAAGTCGAAATCTGTCAGGTACCGCTTTCGCTCAAGGCGGGGAACCAGTACCAGTTGACCTTCCTCGCCTGGTCGGATTCGGCAACCACCATCGACGCCTGGGTCGGGCACGGAGAGGATCCGTGGCCCATGTACGCCTCCAGCGGAGCGATTGCGTTGGAACGCTCACCGAAGCGGTTCCACACCGTGTTCCAGGTGGCCGAGGACGATTCGATGGGCGAGGTGTGCATCAACATGGGCGTGAATCCGGTGACGATCCGCGTCGATAGCGTACAGTTGTTCGAATACGCCTTGGACGTTCCCGTGCGGGCGGGTTCCGCGAAACCCGGCCACGCCATCCGGCGAGTGGGGACGGAAATCGTCAGCGACGGATTCCGTCCGAAATCGGAATGGCTGGTGGACTCGCGCGGGTGCAGGGTGCAGAGGCTGGAATGGAAGGCGTCGGCGCGGGGATGGATCGCGGATGTCGCGAAGGCGCCGCGTGGGCGGCTCCTGTTCCTCGATCGAGAGGCATGGAAGATCGTGGTCGGCGATTGACCGCGACTTGCGTCGCGCCCGACCGGGCGGCATCGGAGAGGGCGGCTTCCGCTGGTTGTTGTAAACTACTGCGACGATGAACGCCAAAACCGTCCTTCCTGCTGCCGTGCTTTCCTTGTGCGCCGCCTCCTGCTCCACGGATTCGAAGGAGACGCGCCGGGAGCGCTCGCCGCAATGGAAGGACGGCAAGTTCCGCAACCCCGAACCCATGAAGAACGACTTCTGGCTGGCCTTGAAGGGGAATTTCACGAAAAGCCCCATCACCGTCCCTCCGAAGCCGCTGCCCGTGGTGCAGGTCGATTCTCGACAATTCCTGACGCCGCCAGCCAGCGGCTTGCGCGTGACGTGGTTGGGGCATTCCACGAACATCTTGGAGATCGACGGCCATCGCTTCCTGCTCGACCCGGTGTGGGCAAAGCGTTCTTCGCCCGTGCAATGGGCGGGGCCATCGCGGTGGTACGAGCCCCTGATCGCGCTGGATTCCCTGCCCGCGCTGGACGCGGTGCTGATCAGCCACAACCACTTCGATCACTTGGATCGCGGCGTGGTGGAAGGATTGAAAAAGCGCGATCCCCGCTACGTGGTGGGGCTGGGGCTGGGGGAGACTCTCGAAAAATGGGGTGTTCCCGCCCACCGCATCACCGAGCTGGACTGGTGGGATTCCGCCCACGTGGGCGAGGTGGAGATCGTCTCGACACCGGCGCGACACGCCTCGGGTCGCGGGTTGTTCGACCAGGGAAAGACGCTTTGGATGGGGTTCGCCATCAAGGCCGATTCCCACAGCGTCTACTACTCGGGCGACACGGGGCCTTTCCAGGCGGCGACGGAAATTGGCAAACGGCTGGGGCCCTTCGATTTCACCCTCATCGAATGCGGACAGTACGATCCCGCCTGGCCCGATTGGCACATGGCGCCGGAACAGTCGCTGTCGCTGCACAAGGCGGTGCGCGGCAAGGTGATGATGCCGGTGCACTGGGGATTGTTCCGGTTGGCCTACCACTCCTGGAAGGATCCGGTGGAACGGCTGCTGGCGGCCAACTCCGACGGGTCGGCCACCATCGTGGTGCCGCGGCCCGGCCAGTCCATCGAGCCCACCGAGCGACAGGAATTGTCGAAGTGGTGGGAGGGGATCTGATGGACAGTTCCTGTTGCGCCAGGGACCGTCACCCGCATGGGCCGAGATCGGACGGAAATCGGCGGCCATGACGGATTCCGTCCGAGCTCGGTCCCGGCGCGAGGCGCCGGGATAGGGCCCGCCCGTGCGCCGCGCGGACGGGGGCGCCCAAGAACACCGGTGGGAATGTTGATCCGAAACGGAGTGATTTGTTGACATGGAGAGCGGCGCGGAGCTTTCGTTGGGTGAACCTGCACGAAAGAGTCCTCGCGATGATTTCCATTTTCCTCGCCGCATCCATTCTGGGTTCCGCGAATCCGGTCGCGAAATCCACCGATCTGGTCTTCGCCGACAAGGAGCCCAAGGGTGCCATGCAGCCCTTGTACAGCGTGGGGTACCGCTGCGATTCCTGCGGGCTTTCGTTTCACAGACTCCTGGATACGTTGGACAGGTTCCTTGCGCGCAATCGGGACACCATCGAGGCGCTGGCCAGGAAGGAGCCCGGTCCATCCCGCGATCAGGGATTCGGTTTCACGGTGGATGCGAAGGGAGCCGTGCACTGGACTTTCCCGAAGGGCCACCGGGTTTACAGGCAGACATCCAGCGGGCTCGAGACATGGATCACGAAAGAAGCGAAGACTTTGAATTTCGGACAAAATCTGACGGCAGAGGCGGATGTGTTCGTGGTCATGAATCTCGCCGACTCGAAGAAGAAGCGTCGGCCCGACCGTTTCCAACGCGAGGAAGAACTGTTCTGCGGCGTGGGTGTGGGCGATTGCGGCGAGTTCCCGATGCGTTCGAGCCTGATGATGCCGGATGTGTGCAACGACCTTCGCGTGGATCCCAGTTTTCCCAAGCAGAGGTTGTTCCTCGGTGGAAGCGCTTGCCTGCGGACCACCGAACGCGTGATGGATGCGCTCGACCAATACCGTTCGTTCCAGGGAGCCAGTGTCTGGAAGACAGGAATTGTCACACCGTGGTGGGGGATCCTCTCCATGCGGATCGATTTCCCGGCGGATGGCCAGGCCAGGAAATACCAGACACTGGGAGCGAGCAGCTCGGATCTTGTCTTGCTGGATTTCCTCGCGGAGCATCTTGGGACGGTGCAGCTAACGCCCATCGATTCGGGGATGGTCCACGCGTTCTACCGGTTCGAGAGGTGATGGATTCCCTGAATGGCACCGTGGATGCATGCGGCGTTGGGATTTAGATTCTGTCTCAAAGAGCGCGCCGAGCTGATCCGGTATCGAATCGCCAGAGTCGAAAGGAATCGAAATGAAAATCACCGTCGAAACCATCGTGAACGCGCCGATCTCCCGCGTCTGGGAAGCATGGACAAATCCTGCCGACATCGTGAAGTGGAACTTCGCGTCGCCCGATTGGCATTGCCCCAGCGCCCATGTGGACTTGCGTGTGGGCGGCGTGTTTGGGTCGCGCATGGAGGCCAAGGACGGATCGTTCGGGTTCGATTTCGGGGCGACAATTTCCGCCTTGGAGCCCGAGGCTTTGCTGCAGTACGACCTAGGAGACGGTCGCAAGGTGGACGTGCGCTTCGCGCAGACCGCATCGGGCGTGCAGGTGACGGAATCCTTCGACGCCGAGGACGAGAATTCCGCCGAGATGCAACGCGCCGGCTGGCAGGCGATCTTGGACAATTTCCGCAAGCACGTGGAAGCGGGAGCAGCGGCGTAGGATGGTCTCTCTCGAGACGTTCCGCGAACTCGCTCTGGCCCTAACCGGGGTGACCGAGGAACTCCACTTCGGAAGGGTGTCGTTCGCGGTGGGGAAGAAGCGGTTCACTTCCTTCGATCCCAGGAAGGGCGAGTTGGCCATCAAGCTGCCGCTGACGGATCCTGTCAGGTTGGATGGAGCCGCGAGCGGGGTCCTGGTTCCGGCGCCCGGCAAGTACGGCGCGGAGGGCTGGACGATGGTGGACCTGGAACGCATCGGAAAGACGGAATTCGTCAAACTGCTGGAGATCGCGCACGACGGGGTTGCGGCGGGCAGGAAGAAGTAGAGACGTCGGGCCGCGTGACGGAATCCGACATGTCGACCAGCTGCCCGCGACCGATCATCGCGCGCTCCGGAAACCGAAGAGTTGCCGTTCATCCGCCTCGACGTTGTCGAGCGTCTTCCTTCAGCGAATCGCTTGGTTCCAATCTGTTCCATTGGAAAGGGCCAGCGCATCCGATGTCCAGGAATTCGATCTTCGATTTCCCCACAGCTTTCAATGCCCGGCGCTTGAGCGAGAGAACAAGCGCAGCCGAGTCGTCGCAGCTGGCATGCAACCGCACGTATCCCGAGTTCAACCGAACGAGAAGCTTGGGAGATGTCTTGTCTCCTTCTTCGCAATCGGTTCGATTCTGCAGATTCGGGCACGCCAGACGGTAATGCCCGAGTGCTTCCTCGAATTCTCTTTCCCAAGTCGAGCCGTGTTTCGACCAGACGAAATCCAAGCTGAACCTAGGAAAGGCGCGAACGCCATTGGCATCGACGCCGATCCTTTTGCGTTTGAATTGGTATTGGCGTGCGAGCGTCGGTTTCGCGAACGTGGGTAGTCCATCCTGTGGAACTCGATCGATCTCGAAGTCGGTGCGGAATTCCCGCAACAGCGCGCGGAACGGCTCGGGCATTCCTTCCCCTAGATCGGCGGGGCGCTTGGCGATCCGGAAAAGCACCATTTCCTGGCTGCAATCGCGCGAACCGAGGACGAACTGCTCCTTCTCGCTGTCGACATCGATGTCGTACTCGAAAAACAACGGATCGAGCACGCTATCCAGACGCACGGACCCGTCGGGGTAGCGGATTTCCACGTTCACCAGATTCGCATCGTCGCATGACGTCCCTGCGTGACGGAAAGTGACAACCTTACCGGGGAACGATTTCTTCTGGAATTTCTTGGAGACGTGGAATGTCGTGATGGATTTTGTCCGGGAATTTCCCGATGCACCTCCGGAGGAGTAGCGCGCGCTGTCCGGTCCGAACTTGAAGAACCGTGCGTAGACGAATCCTCCTTCTGCAGGTTCGAAGGGTTCGCAGGCCATGCATTCGGTGGGAAGACGGATGCTTCGACAGAAATGCCCACCCAGATACCCATTCACAGAATTCATGAGCAAATCCACGCGCCGTGAAGTGGAGTTGTGGATGCCTGGCCCCTTCACCTCGAGCCTGTAACGGATCACGTGTGTCGAATCGTCCACCCAGCATCTTGCCGAATCCGTCGTGCTGTCGATCCCGGATCCGAAAAACAATGCGAGCCAGAGTATCAATGCCATAACCCAGGAATGCTAGACAAATACAACGACGATTCCTGTCCGATCTGTCCCTCCTTCAATCGATCCCGACGCAACGCCATCGCCAAGCGTTACCGCTTCACCACCCCCCGCTCCCGCATCACTCAAACAAAAAAGCCACCCCGCCAGGAGGTGGCCAATTTCCGTCGTGTCAGTTTCCGTCCAGTCGGCAGGAAAGCCCAAAAGCTTTCCGATCCGACCAAAACAGCCCTAAACCGAGCGAGGTCGATGCAGTCGAAGTGACCTGAACTCGAAGCCGTCCGTGACGGGACGGCGAGGGTGAAGGTCGCGAGAATGCGCGCCCGCAGCCGGTTTAGAAAGGGAGGTCGTCGTCTCCGCCGGCGGATGGTGCAGAAGGTGCGTAATCCGGATAGTCGTCTGCCGGAGCCGAAGGACGTGCACCGCCGCGCGAGCCGGGGTTGGAGTACGACGAACCGCCTCCGCCGTAGCTCGAGCCGCCGCCTTCGTAGCCGCCTTCGCCGCCCGCGCCGGGACGTCCGTCGAGCATCATGAAGCGGTCGCAGAGCACTTCGGTGGCATAGCGCTTGCCGCCGCCGTTCTTGTCTTCCCACTGGCGGGTCTGGAGCTTGCCTTCCACGTAGACCTTGGAACCCTTGCGCAGGTACTTGGCGGCGATTTCCGCCTGCTGGCGCCAGGCCACGATGGTGACCCATTCGGTACGTTCCTGTTTTTGTCCGCTCTGGTCTTTCCAGCTTTCGGTGCAGGCCACGCGGAAGTTCGCCACTTGGGCTCCGTTGGGTGTGGCGCGGACTTCGGGATCAGCTCCGAGATTTCCGATCAACATCACCTTGTTCAACGATCCAGCCATGGTATCCTCCGCACGTATTGGTTGTGTTTGCCCGTCGCCGCGACTTTTGCGAAAGACGGGAGAAGGTGAAAGGTAGACTTCCCCGACAGCCCCTAAAAAGCGAGTCGACAGTACTTTTTAGGTGGTGAAATCGAATTTTCTGCGCGGGGGCCTCTGGCTGGTGGTTTTGGGGGGCGGTACCGCGGTGGGGTGGTCCTTGCGGGAGCGTCGGTTGGATTTGATGGCCTCCGATCGCGGCGGGGTCTACACCTACGACGACGGAAACAACGGCGGGGCCTCGAAGATTTCCAACCAGACCGGACCCTTTGGCTGGAGAGCGAGCCTGCAACTCTCGCTAGGCTTCGCGTTCCCCTACGCGGCGGTGGGAACCAGGCTTGCGAAAGGTTCCAGGGCCGCAGTGGTCGATGCGACGGATTTTGACAGCCTGATCCTGGAGCTGCGCAGCCGACGCCAGAAAACGGTGCGCATCTACGTCAAGACCTTCGACCCCGAACGCACCGACACGCTGCGCGATCTGACCTATCCGCTCCTCGAGGGAGGAATCGGAGTTGAGCGGGATTGGAGCCGCAAGGCTGTGGCCTTGCGCGATTTCGCCATTCCGCTTTGGTGGTTCCAGGTGAACGACATCCCGCCCCGGCAGCAACCCGAATGGCTGGCGCAGTTGTCGAGCGTGGATCTGCTCAACGGTGGCATGGAACCGCCGACCCTCCAGGACACGCTGGAAGTGCGCAAGATGGAACTGGTGGGAAGGCGTTGGACACCGCTTGCCCTGGCCATGCTGGTCGCGATCGGTCTTGGGATCGCGGTGGAATGGCACTACGCGCGAGGTCGACGGAAAACGACATCGGAGGCGAATTCCGTCGCGGGCCTGCCCGTCGACCTGCCGCAAAGGCAGGATCTGGAACGCGACGCCTTGCTCGCGTGGATCGCGGCCAACTACGTCCGCGAGGACATCTCGGTGGAGATGGCGGGACGCGGGACGGGGATCCATCCGCGCAAGGTGGCGGGCATCCTCAAGGCCGCGGTGGGGAAAACCTTCCCTGCGCACGTGAACGACCTGCGATTGACGGAATCCGTCCGGCTTCTACGCGAATCCGACCGCAACGTTTCGGAGATCGCCTCGGCGGTGGGGATCGGGAACATCCCGCATTTCCACCGCCTGTTCAAGACGCGCTTCGGGGTCACGCCCAGGGAGTGGCGTGCGCAGGGGACAGATCGCTAGGTGTGACCACCGCAGGGCTCAAGGTACCCACAGAAGCGTTCCTGCCCCTTGGGTTCCGTGGGGTGCCGCCAGGAAAAGTCCGCGACGCGAGGGCTTCCAGACGACTCGGGATTGGGAGTCGAGTTGCAACGAGATTTCGTGGTGTCCGGAAAGGTCGCGGATGTCCAAGGTCCGTCCGGCCTTTCCCTCCCAGGAGAGAATCCACGCGTTTCCCTGCCGGACGATGCGAAGTGTTGACGGATTCTGTCTGCTGGCTCGAGGGGCGACTCCGGTGGCCTGTGGCAAGGCCCAACTTGCCGCGGGTGTGAACCATCCGGTTGCGAAGATCAGGCTCGCGATCCCGGTCGTCTCGCCTTCGTTGGAGGCGTACCCGCCGTCCTTGGGGCAGATGTCCAGGTAGCACTTGCCGGGAGGGGGATTGCGCTCGGAAATGAAGTCGAACAGGTAGTTGTCGTAGGCGAGTTCCTTGAGCGTCGCGTCCAGGAAGTGGTTGGGTCCGGGGACCATCCACCCGGGCAGCGTCCGCCCGTAGTCGAAAGTGCTCCAGTGGTAGGGGTGCTGGACGGATTTCGTCCCATAGCCGTACACGAACACGGTGTCCAACGAATTCTGTCCGAGCACGTAATCCAGTTGGGCGCGCGCCGCGCGCAGGAACGAGCTGTCGCCCGACACCGCGTAGGCGGCCACCATCGCCTGCGACTTGTACAGCGTCTGTTCGTTGGAGCACCAGCCGTAGTCGTCGGGTTCCATCGCGATGCGGTAGCCGGTCGCTGCCGACACGGACGCGAATCGTCCGGCCAGATCCAGGATCCTCTTCTTGGCGGCCTCGCGTAGGGCCGAATCGGTGTCGTACACCAGGGTCATCGCCCCGAAGATCCCGGTGGAGTGGTAGAACGCCTCGCTTTTCACCAGGCTTGCGAGCTGGCCCTTCACGAGCTTCCTCAGCGAGTCGGATTTTGTCAAACGGGCCCGTTCGGCCCTCGCCCAGAATTCCTCCTGGCGCGAATCGGGATCCAGGTAGTACCGTTCCTGCTGGCCGATGCGAGGGTTCTTCGCGAGCCAGGTCCAGGAGAGGTCGGCGGCGCGGGAGAGCTTCGCGGCGTAATCCGGATCGAAGGAGGCGAAAACGCGCGCACCCTGGGTGAGCACACCCACGGCCACGCCCGCGTCCACCGACGTGGGTTCGGTCGATCCCTTCGCCTGGAACGAGGCCCAGCGGGGCTGCAGATCGTTCTCGGGTTTGAGTCCCCAGGCGAAGTTGGGTTCGGGGTCCACCTTGTGCAGCACCGAGCCGTCGGGCATCTGCATCTTGAGGATCCAGTCCAGGCCCCATCGGGCCTCGTCGAGCAGCGCTTCGCGACCGGTGGAGGAGTGGTTGGAGCGCAACTGGTCGAATTCAACCAGCCAAAGGAACGATGCGACCGAAAGCGCCGCTTCGACCACCCACTTGCCGTAGTCGCCCGCATTGTGCCATCCTCCGGTGAAATCGCCGGTGGTGCCGTCGCTGGATCGGATGGTGTCCTGCAAGTGGCATGGCGGATGGTGGATGCCCGTGCGTTCGTCGTGGACCTCGGCACCGCAGCGGATGGCCCGGAACGATTTCAAGGCGTCGAGATACAGGCCTGCCAGCACGCCTTTCGCGATCGAGAAGGGTGCCGAAATCTGTCCATTCGCTTCGATTCGCCAGGTGCCGACCGTGCGAAACACCGAGAAATTCGCCTGGACCACGCTTTCGCCGGTGCTGGCGGAATCGTCGATGGCCGCCCCGAAGACCCCTCCCCAGACGCGATGACGGTTTTCGTCGACCACCCACAGCGAGTCCCCGGGGTTGTGGAACGGCATGGTCGCCACCACGAGCTTCCCATCCTCCGGATCGTAGCCCACCTGGTTGATCTTCGGCGATTTCGAGACGAAGATCGACGTGTCGCGCACGACCTTTTCCTCGCCGGCCCTGTAGAACTCCATGTCGTCGAATTCCGCCCAAACCTCGGCTTTGGTGTCGTTCATGACAAGAATCGACACTTGCAGGACCGTGGCTGGATTCCAGGCGACCGCCGTGCCCCATTCCTGCTTGAGTTTGGAGAAAGGGACCTCGAAGTGCTTCCAGGTCGTGTCGGCTCCTTTCAAGTTCCCGGCGAAGTGGTTGTATTGGGTGTTGGTCGCGGTGGTGGGAATCTGGATCTTGAGGGTTGCCGCGTTGGTGCGCGCCATCACGCGAAGGCCCGCGTAGGCCGAAAGGTCGGTTTCCAAGATTCCCGCTGTCAGGGAGCCCGAGGCACCCGCCCATCCGGAAGCTCCGGACAGTTTGACTGCGAGACGTCCGCAATGTGTGGATCCGTTCGCGCCCGGCGCGGCCTGGCGGGTCCAGGTGGAAGCGGAAGAGGCGCTGTCCTGGTAGTGGATCCATTTCCCTCCGGCGGGGAGGTCGGGGCCGGAAGATTCGAAATCGTCCACTGCCGGCAGGCTGGCGAAGGCCAAGATGGGTAGGAGCAGCAGTCGCGAGGGAGAAAACATGGCGAGGTCTCCAGGAACGGGAGGAAGGACTCAGCGGCGATCGCCGCGATCTAAGAGTCGCCGAATCGAGGGGACAGGATCCTTGACAAATCCGCGAAATTCCTGCGCATTCGCGGGTTTGCAGGAATGTGCAGGGAATGGCGCGGGAAAGTGCAGTCGAAAATCAACCCATCTCGACCAATGCCGCCGGCAGTTCGCGCAAGGCCGTCCGTTCCACCTTCTCGCGCAGCATCACCCGACCTTCTCCGGGATGGATCACGAACAGTTTTTCCAGCTCCAGGTCCTGCATGGCCACGGTCATGGACTTGGTGATGGTGGGATTGTCGGCGAGCTTGAACTCGAAGCCGTAGCGCTTGCCCTTGTGCTGCACCATGAGGTCCAATTCCGTTCCGGCCTGGGTGCGGTAGAACCATGCATTCTCCGCGGTCCCGACGATGGACAGAATCTGTTCGATGGCGAAACCTTCCCACGAAGCCCCCGCCCGTGGATGCGAAAGGAGGTCCAATTCCGACTCGGTCTGGAAGAACGCGTGCAGCAGTCCGCTGTCGCGGAAGTACACGCGTGGCGATTTCACCAACCGCTTGCCGAGGTTCTCGTACCATGGGGGCAGGACGCGCAGCACGAAGGTGGATTCGAGAATGTCCAAGTAATGCTTGGCGGTGCTTTCCTGCGTGCCCAGCGAGCGGGCGAGTTCGGCGGCGTTCCAGATTTGACCGTGGAAATGGGAGACCATTCCCCAGAACCTGCGCAAGGTCGCGGCCGGGACCCGGATCCCCAAGGCGGGGATGTCGCGCTCCAGGAAGGTGCGGATGAAGTTGTTGCGCCACTCCATGCTTTCGGCATTCGTCTCCGCCAGCCACGACCGGGGAAATCCACCGCGCAGCCAAAGCGACCGGAAATTGTCTGTGCCAATTTCCGTCAAGTCGAAACCCGACATGGGAACCATCGCGACCCGTCCCGCCAGGGTTTCGGACACGTGCTTGACCAGGTGCGGCGAGGCGCTTCCCAGAAGAAGAAAACGCGCCGGGGTATCGGGCCGGTCGGCGAGCACGCGCAGCAAGGGGAACAGATCCGGTTTGTGCTGGATTTCGTCCAGGACCACCAAGCCGCGTAGCGAGTCCAAAACGAATTTGGCGCTGTCGGTGAGCAGCGGGCAGGAAGGATCCTCCAGGTCGAAGAACGTCCCGGATCGAAGTCGGCACACCTCCCGAGCCAAGGTCGATTTGCCGCATTGACGCGGTCCCAGCATGGCGACTACGGGGTAGCGCTCCAAGGCGGATTCGATCCGTGCGTGGGGGTGGATCCGATCAATCATTCTTGAATATTACCGTATAGACTGGTAATAATCAAGAATGATTGGCGTTGCGGTTCGCAAAAGGCCATTTCAACAGCGAATTTCCGGTCAAAAGTTGATTGGGTCGGGAATCCTATCTTCCTTGCCCATGACTTCCGTCCGCCTACCGCACGCCTGCCTTGCCGAAATCTGGCCCGTCTCCCTCAAAGGAGCCTGTGTGGGCGCGGTGGTGCATCCCGCGTCCATTTTGCCCGATTTCACCCACATGGCCGACGTGCTCAAACGCCCGGGCAGCCCGTGGGAGCTGGCCGCGCTGTTCGGGCCCCAGCATGGGATTTTGGGGCACACGCAAGACAACATGATCGAGTGGGAAGGTGCGGCCGATCCGCGTTGGGGAGTGCCGGTGCATTCGCTGTACGGACAGGTGCGCAAGCCCACCCCCGAAATGTTGGAAGGGCTCGATTGCCTGCTGATCGATCTGCAGGACGTGGGGTCGCGCTACTACACCTTCATCTGGACAATGCTGTTGTGCATGGAGGCAGCCTGGGAGAAAGGGATCAAGGTGGTGGTGCTCGACCGCCCCAATCCACTGGGCGGCATGGTGGTGGAAGGTCCCACGTTGGATGAGGACTACAAGTCGTTCGTGGGGATGCACACGGTACCGGTGCGCCACGGTTTGACCATGGGCGAGATGGCGACACTTCTTGTCGCCGAGAAATATCCCGAACTCGACCTCCACGTGCTATGCATGGAAGGTTGGGAGCGCGACATGCTTTGGGAGGACACCGATCTACCGTGGGTGCTGCCCAGCCCCAACATGCCCACTCCCGACACGGCGCGCGTGTATCCGGGCATGTGCCTGTTGGAGGCCTGCACGCCCAGCGAAGGCCGTGGCACCACGCGTCCCTTCGAGATCTTCGGCGCACCGTGGATCGATGCCGCCAAGCTGAAGACAGATCTTGACTCGCTGGACCTGCCCGGCGTGGTCTTTCGAGAACAAGGCTTCCAGCCCACCTTCCACAAAGGCGTGGGGCGGCTGTGCGGCGGCGTGCAGATCCATGTGATGGATGTCGACAAGTTTTGTCCTGTGCTCAC
>JBDKGS010000096.1:0-13437 GCA_039798065.1 Fibrobacterota bacterium
ATCCCGCACCTGGCTCGCGACGACGGATTCTGTCTTCCAGATGGAGCGACGGTTCGGAAGCGAAGTCATTTCGCAGATGTCGCCCCACCGCTCGATGGTTGTGTCCTTCGCGCCGTACCGAGATGGGTTGCTGTTCGATGGGATCTCGGGGATGGCAAGCAAAGCCTTGGAGATCTCGTCGGCGGCCACGGCCAGTCCGGCGGGCGCCCAATGGGTGTCGCGATGCAGGTAGAGATCGACAGGCGCCTTTTCCCGCGCCGCGCGCAAGGCATGCACCAGATCCACCGTGGCGACTCCGCTTTGGCGCAACGAGTCCAGCAGGACCAGCGTAGGGCTGTTCTCGATGGCGATGTCGGATCCCGAAAGCTTGGCCGGATAGATGCTGGGTTTGCCGGGAATGGGAACCACGATCAGCTTGATGCCGCGCTTGGCCAACTGGTCGTTCACGTCGCGGATGGCCACCAGGGGATTGCGCAGATTCTGTCGCTTCCCGGCGACGACCGTGTCGAAACTGCCCAGGTAGAAGCGCTCGTCGGTGAAAGTCGGCTGCATGAGGTATTCGACATCGGGGCGGTAGAAAAGCCAGTTGTCGGTGCCTTCGATGGCCTTGGCGCCAGCGTCGCCGAACCAATCGTATTGCAGCTGGAGCGAATTCGAGCGCACCGCCTTGGCGATGCTCGAACGGTCGCGATTTTCCTGGTCCCAGGCGTGGAGCGCCTGCTTGGTTGGCTTGGTGGTGAACAGGCGGAACAGGTGGGGGACATTTCCTGTCTGCGCCTCGCGGATGGCCTGGTAGGCGGGAATGCCGATCACCACCGCCAGAAGCGATCCGATGATCGTCCACTCGAGCGCGCGACCACCCCGCTCCGTTCCTTGGTTCCCTGAGTTGTCGGTCATCGGTTGCGCGTCCTCAGAACTGGAAGTAGAGGAAAGGATTGAAGGCCTGCGTGAACATCATCCCAAGACCCGCCAGGAACAACGTGAACGACACGGCCCAACGACCCCACGAGAGCTTCGAGCCGAATTCGTAGGATTGCACGGGTTGCGCCACCAGCACCACGCACAGGCCCATCAACACCACCTGGTCGAGTCGCCAGATTCCGGCGTTCAACAAGCTGGACCATGCGGTGGCGGGGACAATTCCTGTCATGGCTCCCAGGAAACGCACGGCGTGGGGCAGATCCTGAGCCCGGAAGAACACCCACGCGACCATCACGATCAGGAGCGTGATGCCCACGCGCACGATCTTCGGAAGGAACGCGTAGAATGGACGTTTTCCCATCCAACGCTCGAAGGCCAACCACGATCCGTGGATACCGCCCCAGATCAGAAATTGCCACTGCGCGCCATGCCAGAACCCGCCCAGCAACATGACCAGCGCGAGGTTGATCCAGGTTCGGGTTTCGCCTTTGCGGTTGCCACCCAGCGGGAAGTACAGGTATTCGCGCAACCAGGTCGACAAGCTGATGTGCCAGCGGCGCCAGAATTCGGTGATGCTTTCCGAGCGGTAGGGTGCGTCGAAGTTGCGGATCAGCTCGAATCCGAACATGCGGCCAAGGCCCAGCGCCATCACGGAGTAGCCGTTGAAGTCGAAATAGATCTGGAGCGTGTACGCGAGCGCTCCCCACCAGGCCTGCAAGGTGGTTGGGGATGCGGCACCAAAGACGTCGTCGGCGATGCGCCCGACAGGATTTGCCAACAGGATCTTCATCGCGAACCCGATGAAGAACAATTGCACACCCGAAGCGAAGTGCGACCTGTCGTGTTCGCGCATGCGCAACTGCTTGGACAGGACGTTGTAGCGCAAAATGGGGCCGGCCACCAGTTGCGGGAACAACGACACGAAACACGAGAAGTCGGCGAAGGACCGCACCGGACGTTCGCCGCGGTAGATGTCGATCACGTAGCTCATGGAGTGGAACGTGTAGAACGAAATGCCGATAGGGAACGCGATGCGGAAGATCTCGAATCCCGGATGACCCAACGCGACCAGGAATTGATCGAAGTTCACCTGCGCGAACACGCCGTACTTGAACACGGCGAGGAGGCCAAGGTTCATGATCATGGAAACAGTGAGCGCGACGCGTCGGTGGGTGGTGCTCATGCCTTCGCGGCCCAGGTAGATGCCGCAGAAGTAGTCGAACACGTTGGTCCACATCATGAGCAACACGAACCACGGCTCGAACCATCCGTAGAACGTGTAGCCCGCCAAGGTGAGCCACAGATTGCGCCCAAAGAACCGCGAGCGTTTGCCGTCGTCCACTTTGCGGAAAGGGATCAGGTAGTAGACGCCCAGCACCAGCGGAAGGAACAGGAAGAGGAAGATCTCCTCGGTGAAGACCATCGGTCAGATCTTGTCAGACCAGACGGCGAACCATCGTGGCGACTTGTCTTGGAAATGGTCGTCTTCGATAGCGCCGGTCCAGGCCGAATCCATGGGGCTCAGCACCAGGTAGTGGCGGTCGCCGGGATGGAATCCATCCACGTTGCCGCCCACTTTGCCCTTCTGGTCGTCGGAAATTGTCCCACGGGGGGTGCGCGGATCGTATTGGCCCACCAGGATTTCCTTGCCCGCGAAGGTGCCCGAAACCACACTGTCGACCGCGTACTTCATCACGAAGGCGTACTTGTACAGGTCGTTGGCCGGAAAGGCTCCCGAAATGGGCTGGAGCGTACCCACCACAACCAGGCTTCCCGAAATGGGTGCGGTGGCGGGGATTTTGGCCTTCCATTCGGCGGAGGACGAGGCCGTTTCGGATTTGCAAGCCGCCAGGGCCAACGCCAGGCAGGCGACGGAAATTGTCGAAAACTTCATCTATCGGGTCCAGATGTCGGGCCAGCGGTCGTTGCCCGAGTGGAAGGTGAGGCGCACGGCCTTGGCGGCGGGTTCGCCGATTTTGCCAAGCACGACTTCGTAGTCGGCGATGTCGTGGTCGTGACCGCGGTCGGTCGCTCCCCAAACCAGCCATTTTCCGTCAAACGAGACCTTCGGGAAGTATTCGTGCGAACGGCGACCGGGAAGATCGATCCATTTCTGCTGGTCGGCCGAAAGGCTGCCGTGGCGGCCTTCACCGTCCAGGTCGTAGGCGTACAGTTCGGTGCCGCCGTTGCCGGTGGGGTTCACGCGCACCACGCGGTGGCCTCCCGGAAAGAACATCATCTGGCAGCCGCCGCCGCTGGCCGATTCGAACCAGGTGCGCTTCTCGAGATTGAAGACGCCCACCGACCGCTGCGAGCCACGCAGTGTGATGGCCACCAGTTTGCCGTCGGAGCTCATGGTGGGGTTTTGCGCGATGCCGCCCTTCAGTTCGGTCTTGCCGTCGATGATCTTCTTCTCGCCGGTTCCATCACCGTTGCACTCGAATACGTCGAGGCCGCGCGCGAACACGATCTTGCCGGCGGCGTTCCAGGTGGCCCAGGTGGAATTGGGGATCAAGACCTTCTCGGCGCCGCCTTCGACGCCCACGATCCAAGTGTCCCAGCGCTCGGGGTAGTTGGCGTCGGGCTCGGCGGTCCAATCCAGCTTGGAACGCGTGAACAACACGCGCTTGCCGTCCGGCGAGATGCGCGGATACCAATCGGTCTTGTTGCCTTGGGTGAGCTTGCGGAGATTGGATCCGTCGGGGCTCATGGAGTAGATCTTGTGGTTGCCTTCGCGGCTGGACGACCACACGACAAATCCCGACACCTTTCCGGCGAGAGCGCTCTGGGCGGCGGTTTCGTCAGGTGTGGCTTTGGCGGGAAGGCCTTTGGGGGCCTGGGCGATCAGAGTGGAGGTGGCAACCAGTGACAGCAACAGAAAACGACGCATCATGGTGTCACCGTGAAGGCGGCGTCGGAGAGATCCCAATTGCTCTGGACCACGTAATCCTGGACCTTCACCTTGCAGGCGCTGGAAGTGGGGAACGCGATGTTCTTGCGCAGTGAGCTGCTGTACACGGAATCGGGAACGGTCAGCGTGGTGTCGCCAGCGGCCTTGTCGACGGAGCTCTTCGTCAAATCGGCCCAGTTCGTGTTGTCGCACGAGAGCATGAGCCTGGCCGAAGACAGCGCGTTGTTCGTGCTGCTCCACGAGACCCGGATGGACCCTCCCACCTTGAAGGATTCGCCTCCGTTGGGGGAGATCACGGTGATTCCGTTGGTGGCCACGGGTTGCGCGGGCGATGGTGTCGTGGGCGAATCTTTGCCACAGCCGGTCAAGGCCAGTCCCAGGGAAAGCATGGACAGAATACGGACGGTGGTCGTCATGGTAGGCGCTCCTGGGTGCGGATGAAGGTCAGGGGTTAAAAATACCAGTCCAGAAGACTTCTCGGTACTTCAATTCATGCCCAATCGGAGACGTTGAGCGAAATACCTTTTCGCCAATGCGCCTTTCCTCCCATTTGCTGGCCTGTCTGGGTGCGGCGACCCTGTTCGTCGGATGCAGTTCCGAACCGCCTTGCCCCTATTACAATGCCTCCTGCAAGGATGCGCCCACCGCAGGTTCGCCCACATCCCCGGTCACGGCGGATCGAAACCCTGGACGGTTTGCGACCACCGACGAAACCCCGAACGGGATCGTGCTTTCCACCTCGACGGGCGCCATCCGCACGTTCGTGGGCAGCGACAGCTTCAAGCTGGCCATCGGTGTCGGGAATCGTCTTTATCTGCTGTTGCCGGAATCCGACACATCCAAGCCGCCTCGCTGCGTCCGCATCGATCGCGGAGACGAAGGCATTGCGGGCAATGCCGGCTGGCCCAACGAACCGTTGTTTTCACCAGATGGCCGTTGGCTCGCCTTTGCGGGCGATTTCAATCCCCAGAGCCAGACTGCATCGTTCGTTCGCGAGGCGGTTGCCGGCACGGGTTGGCGGATTCCCGTTGTCCGCTCCGGAAGTCGCGCCACACATCCACATTGGCGCAAGGAAGGCTCCGATCTCTGGCTGTATGTCACTGACATCTCGGGTACTGCTGCCTGGAACAGTGCGACGCAAACTGTCAATGGCGGAACCTATAGGGCGCGATTCCTCGATTCCACCCTTTCTCCTTTCGTGGCGGCTACAGTCAACGGTGTGGCGATCCCGGGGGCGTTCAAAGGTGGAATCTCCTTGGACGGAAAATGGGTGGGAACCAGCTACCAGACATCGGTGTTGTTTGGGACGGAATCTGGCAAGTCTGTGGTTCTCAACAATGCCATCCAGCAGTGCAATCCCAGCATGAACGCATTCGGTTCGGGCACCAACACCGATTACATGATGATCCTGGGATTTGGCGGTGCCACCCCTGTTCCCACGCTTGTGGGCGATTCCATCGAAGGCCAGCATGAGCATTTGTGGATCTGGTCGAAGGACGACAAGGCGGTTTGGGGCGCGGCGTTGCCAAATGTGGCTCCTCATGCCGCCACCGAAGTGCCCGGCGTTTCCTACAGCGAATGGCAGCGTCCCGAATGGTCGACGCACCCCGATTTCGCGACCGCGTTGGCAAAACGAAGCGGCACTCCCGACGGCATTGGATATGATTTGATCCTCGTCAAGCTCGGAGTCAAAGGCGGCGAATTGGCGACCCACGACCGTTCCACAATGCTGGAGCGCGGTCCCGTGCTGCGCTTGGCAACTGGCAACTTCTATTCCAGCGACTGGAGCCACCTGTGGGTCGGAAAATGACCGCTCTTCGATTCGCCCTGCCCGCTTTCGCGGCAATTTCTGTCGCAACTCTGCTTTGGCCGTCCATGCGCGCCGATTCGCGCGATCGTCCCATCGACGCGGCCTGGAGCGCCATCGGCGGCTGCGGTGCGGGCGGTGGCGGCGGATCGGCAGGTGCCGGAAAATGGATCGGACGCGGCGCGACCGGTGGCCTGTACGACATCCAAGTGCTGCAAAACCGCACCGTGGGCGAAGACTACACCTACGACCAGACAGGAATTGACGTATCGACCAAGGTCTTCGAGGCGTATACAATTGGCTTGTCGGCATCCTGGAAATCGAATGTCTTCGAATTCTATCCGTATACGACCGCTGGCGACTACACGGGTACAAAGGCGGAAGTTGTCGGCGGTTTTGGAGATCTGGGCTTGTCCGCTTCGCGCAGCTTCGGTGACATGAACCAGCATTCGGCAACCGTTTCGCTCGGACTTCCCACTGGTCGCCACGACATCAAGCGCACCTTCTCCAACGCCGATGGTTTCAGTCCGTGGATGCCTCCGCAGGTGCAGCCCGGCAGCGGCCATTACGCACTTGGGATCACCGGCGAAACCACCGTGGATCGGGACTGGGGCTTGTACATCCTGGGCGCCAACTACACGGCGGCCTTCGCGCGCGCGGCGCCTTGCGGCCAATCCTCCGACAACGCGACCCGGTTCAAGGAGTGTCAGGAACAGGCCAACCCGGCCTTCACCTGGAAGCCCTGGGATCTGCGCCACAACACCGACGACGACTACCACGGCGCGCCCGGCACCGGAGCGACCCAGGCCGATGCGATCAGCGTCTACGCACATGTGGGGTACAAGGAAGAAGCCGCGACCCAATCGGCAGGTCTCAGCTTCTCCATCCCCGTTTCTCCGACCTATTGGTGGGAAAAATCGCGAACCTTAGGTTCGACTTCCTTCACCCAGCACCGCTCCTACGACGTCTCGCTCAAGCTCAGCTACGGCGTGGAGCTGAACCTGAATCCCCGCAACTATCCGCTGTTCCTGTCCATCGGGATGCCCATCGTCCTGAACCCGATCGCCGACGGCTCGCTCCCCAGCGGCCCGGCGAACTGGATCCTCACCGGCGGCATCAAGGGGACGTTCCTGTAAGAGACGGATTTTGTCAGTGAGGGTTTTGAGGTAAATCACCGCTCATCCTGAGGAGCGAAGTCTTGCTTCGCGTCTCGAAGGGCGAGCGGTGATTCAAAAATGACCTTCGCATGTGAGTTCGCTGAAATACCTGGGAGATGCACTGTACCCGCTGCCCTTCGAGACGCGGCAAGGCCGCTCCTCAGGACGAGCGGAAGTAGTCCAGCCTTCTCATGGGCGCCTTGCTCGAAAAAGACAAAATCCGTCAGAGCAGGATGTATCCGATCATGAAGTTCGCGATCAGGATGCTCACGTTGGAGGCCTGCACCGACCGCTCGATCGCGTGGCCCACGCCTTCGGCGCCGTTGCGCGCGCGAATTCCCGCGTAGCAGCCGAAGGTGGTGATGATGAACCCGAAGAAGAACGCCTTCACCAGAGCCACGATCACGTCCCAGTCCGAGTAGAAGAACCGCACGCCCTTCCAGAACAGCGAGGGCTCCATGCCCTTGAAGACCACGGCCACGCTCAGCGCGCCCATCAGTCCCACGAACGCCGAGATGATGCACAGCACGGGGAGCATGACAAGTCCCGACAACACGCGCGGCCCCACCAGGAATTGGTAGCGGTTCAGCCCCAACACGTCCATGGCGTCCAGCTGCTCGGTCACCGACATGGATCCCAGCTCCGAGGTCATTCCCGCACCGGTGCGTCCGGCCACCACCAAGGCGGTGAGCACGGGTCCCATCTCCAGCATGATGGACTTGCCCACGGCGGTGCCAAGAAATGTCAATGGCACGAAATCCGAGAACAGGTAGGCTGCCTGCCATGCGGTCACGGCGCCGGTGAAGACCGAAGTGGTGGCCACCAGGGGGATGGAGCTGATCCCGATGGAATACATCTGTTCGACGGTGAAATGCGGATGTCGGTAGAATTTCCAGGCGGCACTGAATGTTTCGCCCAGGAAAGCCAGGAATTCCAGCACGGTCTCGATCCCCTTGAGGATCCAGTTCCCGATCCAGATCATCAGCTGATCGATGCCCAAAAGCGCCTTGGCGATGGGCATCAGGAAACTGGGTGTGCGGCTGGCCATAGACCTCGAAGATAGCACGCCAACCCCTCAGAGCGCCAGCGTCCAATCGAGGCTCCAGGCGTGGAATCCCCACGGATCGACCGGTTGGCTGCTCGGGGCCGTGTCCGTGGAAGGGCCTTGCGCTTGCGGAAGCCTTGAATTCCATTCGCCCGCCAGCGGTTGCCGCCATAGACCACCCATGCGAAAAACTCCGAGTTCCGAGGAGTTCCACGCGATATCGGTGCGGATGTGGCCCATGGCGATCCAGCCCGAGCCGTCGCACGGCACCGATTCGTCCACCGAGGGGAACAGCCCGCGGACATCCAAGGTGGAGCGTTCCAGGAGCGCGTCGAATCCTGTCCACGACGCTCCCAGCACGGAGGTGACGGAAATTGACTGGCCGCGCCAACGTCGCGCCAACGAGACATCCCAGTTCTGGAGCCGCAGGCTTCCTTCCAGGTATTCGCTGCGGTCTTCCAACACGCCCGCGACACGCCCGAAAACATCGTCGGGGATCATGTTCCAATGCACGAACGGCCGATCCAGTCCCTGGTACGGGGTTTCCAGCCGCAATTGCCGCGTGGTGGCCGCCGCCATCCACGACTCCGTCTTCCAGGTGGCGTCGATGCCCACCCGGACGCTGCGCCAGTCCTGGTCGTGGAAGACGCGCCCCTCGCTTGCGCCGAGCGTGCGCAGGTCGGCGCGATCACGCTCCAAGCGCAGCCCCCACGTGCCGATTTTAGTCGCGAGTCCGGCGCCCAACGACCATCCCGAGGCGCTGCCGGAATCCGTCAGCGATGGCGCGTGCGGCGACGCGTCGGTGCGGCTCCAGGCGGAGGCGTTCCAGACAAGGGGCCCGACATCCACGGCGAGCGCGGCTCCCAGCGAATCCGAAACATCCATCCACCGCAGCGCCAGGGCTCCTTGGTAGGTCTCGATGGGAAACTGCGCCTGGCGGCTCGTGCGGGCGGCGCCTCCATCCAGACGAATTCCACCCAGCGAGAGACCAGCGGTCGCGCGAAAAGCGTCCTCGTCGGTGCGCTGGTCGGCGCTCATGCCGAACCGGAGATGGTTCGTTTGCAAGCCGGTGCCCGCCTGCAGTCCGGCAGCGGTGGACGGGCTTCCCGCTCGGAACGATCCGGACGAGATCGTCCTGCGTTCCCGAGCGAGCGAGCTGCGTGCCCAACTCGTCCATCGGACGGAATCCGTCGTCATGCTCCCGGCCATGGTCTGGACGATTTCCGTCGAAGTCCATTCGGCGCGAAGGGGTGAACGAAAGGAGAAATCGGACCTCGTTCTGGCCGCAATCCCCGTGAGGGGTTCGGACATGGCCGTGTCGAATGGCTCCTGCATCAGCCACGCCGGATCCAGGCCCAGATGGTGGAACCAGGGCGAGGCTCCCGCCATCGAAAGCTTGGTCGCCAGAAACAGCAATCCCCCCGCCCGCCAAGCGGACGAGGGGAACGTCAAATTCTGACAAGATCGGGATCGATCGGATCCCATTAGATCAGAAGAACGGGGTGGGTACGATCGCGGGGCCGTTGGGAACGGCCTTCTGGTCCATGTCTTCGAGTTGTTGCAGGACCGCGGCCGAGTTGGCGAACTGGAAAGCGCCGCCAAAGGTGGGATCGGCCCATTCCATGTAGTTGGCCATGCCCGTGGGGCTTTCGATGTTCATGTCCTTGAAGGCCAGCACAGGCGTCACGGTGGATCCCTTGACCAGATTGAACGGACCCTTGGTGGCCCAATCCTTGGCCGTGTTCCAGGTGAACTTGGGCAGGAAGACCTTGTGGTCGGGCTGGGTGATCAGCTTGCTGACGTTCAGAGTCACCGAGAATCCGGGGTACGTGACCGGGTATTCGTACCAGCAGGTTCCGGGGACCTTGGTGACCTTGAGAGCGAAGGTGACGGTGTCGTAGGTGTACTCGTCGCGCATGCAAGCCGAATCCATGTACTCGTAGCCGGTGCGCGAAGCTTTGCGGAAGGTGCGGAAGCCGCCCAGGAAAACCTTCACAGAGTCCATGACTTCGGCGAACTTGGCGTTGTCGTCGGGCTGCAGCCGCACCACGCCATCCGTCATCTTGATCTGGTGCAGCACGGAGTAGTCTCCGGCTTCCTTGGCCAAGTTGGCGATGTCGACAAGTTCTGTCGGGATGGCGTTGACGGCCGCCTTCTTCTCGGCACGCAAGGTCAGGAACGAGCTGCCCGGAGCCAGCAGGGTCTGCAGATTGCCGAAGGCCGCGTTCTGGGCGTCGGTGACGGGGCCGATCTCGTCGTCGATATGGGAAAGCGTGTCGAGCCAAGCATACGATCCGTTGAAGTCGCAATCGACATTCTGGGCCATAATCCAGGTGAAGTAGGCCTTGGCGGTGCGCAATCCGGCCAGCGCGAATCCAACGTCCGCCCGTCCGATCGCCACCGAGTCGGTGTCGCCGTGGATGTGGATGGCGAACTTGTACTTGAACCCAGGGGTGTTCCAGCACTTGGTCAGGAAGGTGATGGCCGAATCGACGGCGGGCATCAGCTTGCTGTCCAGCATGGTCTGGAGCTGGCTGATCTTGGGGGCGTTGGCGGGATTGGAGAAGGCGCGCGCCGAGAACGCATCGCTCTTCACAAGGGCGGTGGGGCTCTGCTTGAAGAGGCCGCCGCCGGATTTGTCGGAACCCACGATCAGACCCGCGTTCTTCATGCGAAGAAGGCTGTCGGAAAGGTCGTCGATGTTCAGGCTCAGGCTGGTGACCGCGATGCCGAATCCCGCCACGACGTCGTTTGGATTGGCGGCCAGCTGGGTCTTGAAGGTGGCGTTGGCGTTCAACAGATTCTGTCGAGCGGCGGGCTCCAGACGTCCACCCACTTCGGCAGGGACATCCTGCATGGCCGAGACCACGCTGTCGCTGGCAGCATCCTTGGTGCCCAGTTCCTTGATCGCGGCCTGGCCAGTGGCGTCGGTCTGGCTGTTGGTCAGGCTGTTGGTCTTCTTGGTTTCGCCGCCGGTCAGATCGCACGCGGTGAGCGCGGCAAGGGTGCCGAGAAGGGTGGTAGCGCGGAGGAATTTCATGCGGGCTCCTGACAAATGGGAATCGGACAAAAATACATGGATGGAAGGATCATACCTTTCGGCGCCCCCTTCCGTCCGTGACGACGATCACACCTCGTCGTTTTCCTGCTCGCCTTCGGCGTTCAGGGCTTCCTGGCGCAGGTGGTCCAGGTGGGGCAAAAACGCCTTGAACAGCTGGGCAAAGCCCTCCGGGGCGATCTGTTCGCCGCGGATGCCGGGAGCCAGTTCGCAAGCGGCCAGGGCGCCATCCACCACGTTGGCGGGAAAGGTCATCAACAGCGAATTGCGCAGGGTCTTGCGCTTTTGCCGGAAGGCCGCACGCACGAACCACGGATACATCGGGTCGGCCACCATGGGTTCGGGCTTGGCCTTCAACAGGAAGGTGGCCGAATGCACGCGGGGCCGCGGACGGAAACTGTCGGGTCCGATCCGGATGCGGATCTCGGGCACGGCATGGTTGGCCACCAGTACCGAAAGCGAACCGTAATCGCGACCGCCGGGTCCTGCGCAAATGCGTTTGGCCACTTCCAGCTGCACCATGAACGTCATGTGACGGAATCTGCGGATGTCGGGCATGTAGCGCAACAAAATGGCCGTGGCGCGGTTGTAAGGCAGGTTTCCGCACAACACGGGCAGGATGCCGCTGGGGCCGGGTGCCATGTAAGGCTCAAGATCCACATGCAACGCGTCCTGGTTCACCACCACCAGATCGGCGCCCTTGGGCACCTTGCGGGGGAGTTTTTCGGCCCACTTGGGGTCGATCTCGATGGCCACCACGCGGCCCTTTGCCGTCAAAAATTCGGTGATCGCTCCGGCGCCGGGTCCAATCTCGATGATGGTTCCGCCGTCCACCGGGTCGGCGTCTTCGGCGATGGCTTTGCAGACGGCATGGTCAACCAGGAAGTTCTGACCGAACTTCCTGCGCTCGGAATCGTACATGGGGCTCTTCAGCGGGAGAGGGACGTTGGACGGTTTTTGGTCTTGCCGTTGTCGCCGTCGGAGGGGTCGTTGACTTGCTTGTAGTTCGAGCAACCGTTGAAGGCGAGGGCGAGCAGGCCCACAAGAGCTGCGGCGCGTACGATGGACATGGAGATCTCCTTCAAAGGAATACACGAGATTGGATCTCGATTGCGAGAAAAACTATCTTCTCGGTCTAACATATGTCCACGAAAAAGCCAACAGGGGGACAACCCCTCAAGCCTGCCGATTTTGACGAAGCCCTCGAACGCTACAGGGAATACCTCAAGCGCAAGAAGCTTTTGTTCACACGCGAGCGCATCGCCATCCTCGAAGAGGTCATGGCCCGCCACGACCATTTCTCGGTGGAAGAGCTGCACGACAGCCTGAAAGCCAACGGAAAGAAAGTGTCGCGCGCCACGCTGTACCGCAACTTGGACAGCCTCAAGGAAGCCGGCATTCTCGCCGAAGTGGATCTTGGCAACCGCCATGTGCAATACGAGCACGTGTTGGGCCACAACCAGCATTTCCACATCATCGACGAAGAAACCAACGAGATCATCGAAGACGATTCGGTGGAAGTGGAAAAGGCAGTTGAAATCCTCGCCCGCAAGCATGGATTCGACGTCTCGCGCATCAAACTGCAGATCTTCGGCCGCAAGCGCCGGAAATAACGGAAAGGCAAGACCCCGTGAAAGGCATCGTACTCGCAGGTGGATCGGGCTCTCGTCTGTATCCCATGTCGCGCGTGGCCAGCAAGCAGCTGCAGCCAATTTATGACAAGCCCATGATCTACTATCCGGTCGCCACCCTCATGATGGCCGGAATCAAGGAAATCCTCATCATCTCCACGCCGCACGACACGCCGCGGTTCATGGATCTGATGGGCGACGGCTCGCAGTGGGGCATCAAGCTGCAGTACGTGGTGCAGCCGTCTCCGGATGGCCTGGCCCAAGCTTTCATCCTGGGCGCCGATTTCATCGGGACAGATCCTGTCACCCTGATCCTGGGCGACAACCTCTTCTACGGACGCATGGGATTGGCAGAAGCTGTCGCTTCGTTCAAGAGCGGGGCCATGGTCTGGGGCTATCCGGTCAACGATCCCGAACGCTACGGCGTGGTCGAATTCGACGCCACCGGCAAAGCCATCTCAATCGAAGAAAAGCCCGCCAAGCCCAAGAGCCGCTACGCAGTGCCGGGCCTGTACGTGTACGACAACTCGGTGGTGGCGCGCGCCAAGGTGCAGAAACCGTCGCCTCGCGGCGAGCTGGAAATCACCGACCTCAACATGACCTATCTGAACGAAGGCAAGCTGCAGGTCGAAAAACTCGGCCGTGGCATCGCTTGGCTGGACACCGGAACCACCGAGTCGTTGCTCGAAGCCGGTCAGTTCATCCACGCCATCGAAGCCCGCCAGGGCCTCAAGGTCTGCTGCCCCGAAGAAGTCGCCTACCGCCAGGGCTTCCTGGACGCCAAGCAATTCAAGGCGTTGCTGGATGTGATGCCCAAGTCGTCGTACCGCACCTACCTCGAGGGAATCCTCGCCGACGGTCTTGCATGAAGATCCTGCTTCTGATCATCCTGTCCGCGCTTGGGATT
>JBDKGS010000097.1:0-13370 GCA_039798065.1 Fibrobacterota bacterium
ACGAGGCGAAGCGCGCCTTCGAGTGGTTCCTGGGGCGAAACGATCTTGGCATACCCCTGTACGACCCGAACTCGGGCGGATGCGGGGACGGGTTGCACCGCGACCGCACAAACGAGAACCAGGGTGCCGAATCGACCCTGGCTTTCCATCTGTCGTTGGCCGAAATGCGCGGCGCGGACTATCTCGACCCCGAACCATGGCCGGAACGCACATGACAAACGCTCTCATCCGTCGTCACGCGATCACGCTGTATCCGGAAAGCGCACGCGTCATCCTGCGACCGTTCATCCCTTCCAGCCCGCAGCTCGTATCGTCCATCATCGGTCGCGCCTTGGCGCTCACGGAAGAGGAGGCCGCCGCGTCGCTCGAAGGTCTTCGGAAGGAATTCGCTTCCAGGCATTTCGACATCGACTCGGCGTTGATGGCGCATTTCGCCAAGGTCGCACCGCAGATCTTCACGCAGAAGGAGTTGACCGAGACTCGGCGACTGCTGATCGGCGCCCTGTTCACCGGCGAATACGCGCTGGAATCGGCGGCTCTGTTCAACCCTTCCATCGTCGTCCACCCCGACCAGAACGGGCTTCCGGAGGGAGCGCTGCGCTTCGCGATGAGCCTGCGCGCCACCGGCGAAGGACATATTTCGTCCATCGAGTTCCGGACAGGAATCGTCTCCAAGGACGGGGACGTTTCCCTGGATCCGGCTTCGGAGCATCTGGCGCTACCCGAAATCGTCCCCAATCCCGGGTACAACAAGCGCAGCTTCGTGCTGAAATTCCGTGAGATGGGATTCGACAATAATTGCTCACGCGCCGTGATGGAACCGCTGTCGGACCATTTCACGCTTCGGGAACTCGAGCTCAGCGTGCAGGCATTCCGGCGCGGGAACCGGGTATCCGATTTCGATCACGAACGCACCCTAGACTGCGTGAAGTGGCTCGCCGACTCGAACTACGAACTTCGGTTTTCCGAGAGCCTTGCCGTAAGCGAGCGGATCATCTTCCCCGTTTCACCCAACGAAAGCAACGGGATCGAAGACGCTCGTTTCGTGCGCTTCGTGGAAGACGACGGCGAGGTCACCTACTACGCCACCTACACGGCCTACAATGGCCGCGCCATTCTTCCCCAGTTCTTGGAGACCAAGGACTTCCTGCATTTTCGCGTGATCACGCTCAACGGCAACGCGGTCCAGAACAAAGGCATGGCCTTGTTCCCCCGCCGCATCGATGGACGCTACGTGATGTTGTCCCGGCAGGACGACGAAAACATCCTCGTGATGTTCTCGGACAACCTCCACTACTGGAACGATCCGCAGATCGTGATGCGGCCGTCCCAGGTCTGGGAATCGGTGAAGGTCGGCAATTGCGGATCGCCCATGGAAACACCGGAAGGCTGGCTCGTGATCACCCACGGAGTGGGGCCCATGCGCAAGTACTGCATCGGGGCGATGCTTCTCGATCTCCAGGATCCCACCAAGATCATCGGGAGATTGCGCGAGCCGTTGTTGTCGCCGGAAGGCAGCGAACGCGAAGGGTATGTCCCCAACGTGGTTTACAGTTGCGGATCGCTTCTGCACGACGGAAAGGTGATTCTGCCGTTCGCGATGAGCGACAAGGCCACCACGGTTTCGAGCATTCCTTTGGACGAACTGATCAACGCAATGCGTTCGCCGACCTGACATATTCTGTCAAAGAAGTTGTGCACAACCGGTATTTGTACTCGCGCCTCGCCCCCAATCCGGTTCGACCGGGGCGAGGTCGCTAAGACGTAAACCGGCTACGCAGCCAAACCGAATTCCATTAGGAGGGCTTCGAGCTCTTCGATGGCGATGGGCGTCGGGATCACCAACATCTGGTTCGCGTCGATCTTGCGCGCCAAGGCGCGGTACTGGTCGGCCTGCGTGCATTCGGGATTCCACTCGATGCAGGTCTTCTTGTTGATTTCGGCGCGCTGCACGTCGTTGTGGCGAGGCACCAGGTGGATCATCTGCGTGCCCAGCTTCTTCGCCAGCTCGATGATGAGTTCGTCTTCTCGGTCGGTGTTGCGCGAGTTGCAGATGAGGCCGCCCAAGCGCACGCCACCGGCTTCGGCGAACTTCACGATGCCTTTGCAGATGTTGTTGGCCGCGTACATGGCCATCATCTCCCCGGAGCACACGATGTAGATCTCCTGCGCTTTGCCTTCGCGGATGGGCATGGCGAATCCGCCGCACACCACGTCGCCCAGCACGTCGTAGAAGGTGTAGTCCAATTCCTGCGTGGGCGCATAGGCGCCCAACTGCTCCAGCAGGTTGATGGAGGTGATGATGCCGCGACCTGCGCAACCCACGCCCGGCTCGGGGCCGCCAGATTCTGTGCACAGTGTACCCAGGAATCCAGGCTTCAAGACGTCGCCAAGCTCGACGTCTTCGCCCTCTTCGCGCAGCGTGTCAAGAACTGTCTTCTGGGCGAGGCCACCGAGAAGCAGACGAGTCGAGTCGGCCTTGGGGTCGCACCCCACGACCATGACCTTCTTGCCCATTTCGGCCAAAGCCGCAACGGTGTTTTGCGTGGTGGTGCTCTTGCCGATGCCACCCTTGCCGTAAACCGCGATCTTGCGCATGTGCTCTCCTTCCGTCCGTCGGACGGAATTTGACACCTGCGAACCCGCAGGATCCCTCGCCGCTGACTTACATGGTCAATCGCCGTGCCATGTGCCCAACAGGACCTGAATGAGTTCCGGACCATGCAATCTGACAATGAAGTGTCGTTTGTTGTGCAGTCTGTCGCTTCATGGCTGCCAATCGGGGAAAGGGGCGAACATGCATCGCTTCGCGAAACGAAAGAGGCACCTCCCGCGGGAGGTGCCTTGTGATGGGCCCTAGGACCGATGTTCGCTCGAATAATCGGTTGGATTTTGGCAGCGCCGCCGGAGGGAGAGAGATCAGGAAGTGCGGCGGGGAATTGCCGGCCCGATGTAAAGTCTCTCTCCTTTTCAACTCTCCCTCCGAGACATTCTGGACTTCCTCGCCGCTTTCGCGGCAGGGTGTCGATCTCGTGGGCACTCTCGCAGCCTTGGCCGCCGAGTGCCAATTTCCGTCATTCCCGCCGTTCGCTCGGTAGGAATAACGGATCCTGTCGAATCAGGTCAATTCGTACTGGGGGCAGGTCTTGCCTTCGGCCATCGCTTCGAGGATGTCGTCGATGGCTTCTTCGTTGACCTTGCCGTACCAGACGTTGTCGGGATGCACGATCATGACGGGACCACGGTCGCAGGCCTTGAGGCAGGCGGTGCTGGACACGGTGACATCGTCCATGCCGCGATCGGCGAGTTCGCCTTCCAAGTAGCCGAGAAGGTCGTTGGCGCCCTTCTTCTTGCAGGCCCCCTGGGCTTCGCCGGTCACCCGGAAGCTCGCGCACACGAAAATCTGCTTGTTTGGCTTTTCCATGATATCCTCCAAAAATCGGTGTTGACGTTTTGTGTCAAAAGGCCCCCGCTGGAGCGATGGCCGCGATCCAACGGGGGCAAATTCTCCAGCTCCGATCAAAAAGGGCGAGATGGTGGATGCAGCCGCAGCGAAGAGCCCACCCGACGGCGACCAAGCCGTACGCGTCGGTACGGTGCGGGAGCCGGAGGGTGGGTCTGAGCAAGGATGCGCCGCCAGATCGTCCTTTTTACATCTGGAGTTCCATCTTGTGTTCTTCCACGTCGCGGTCGATGCGGTCCATCAGCAAGTTGAGGATCTGCTCCACGAGGCGGATGCCGCCCATGTAGCCGACCGTCGGGAAGTGCTGGTGTCCCTGGCGATCCAGGATGGGGAATCCGAAGCGAAGGAAAGGAACGTCCTCGTCGCGCGCCATGTACTTGCCGTAGGTGTTTCCGATGAGCAGGTCGACCGGCTCGTTCTTCATCCACTGGTGCAAGAGGAACATGTCGCCGCCCACCTTGAGATTGGCCGTGGGGTTGATTTCCGTGAGACGGTCGCGGATGTAGTTGCCTTCCGTACCGGTCACGATGTGGCGCACGTCCATGCCCATGGTCTTCAGGAACTCGGTCAGCGGGATGAGCTGGTCGGGATCGCCGAAGATCGCGACCTTCTTGCCCCACAGGTACTGTTCCATGTCGGACAACAGGTCGACCAACTTGCCGCGTTCGTCGTTGATCGATTCGGCGACCGTGAGACCATAGGTCTTGATCAGCGATTCGATCATGCGATCGGTGGCGGCCAATCCGATGGGCAGGTCGACCACGTCGCCATCCACACCGAATGTCTTGCTCAGTTCTTCGGAACCGAGAAGGGTCGCGACGCGTCCCAGCGAGAGGCTGGCCTTGGCGGCACCGGCGGTGGCGATGTCTTCGATCTTGGCTCCACCCTTTGGGTAGAACACGTGCTTGCCGGTCATGGGCGCATCGAACACGCCGTCGGTGTCGGGGAACATCACGAAGGGGACGCCCAACACGTTCAGGTAGCGCTTGATTTCGCGCATGTCGCAAGGCTCGACCCAGCCCGGCATCACTGCCAGGTGTTCGCCCTTGGTTTCGCTGGCCTTGACCAAGTCGCGGACGATGCCCTTGAGCATGTTGGCGTAGCCCGTCACGTGCGTTCCCACGTAGCTGGGGGTGTTGCCGTAGATGATCAACTTGCCGTCCGGAACCTTGCCGTCGTCGAAGGCCTTCTTGCGGATCTGCACCATGTCGTCGCCGATGGTCTCGGAGAGGCAGGTGGTGTGGATCGCGATCACCTTCGGGTCGTAGACCGAGAAGATGGTCTGGATGGCCGTGAGCAGGTTGGCCTGTCCGCCGAACACCGCCGAGCCTTCCGTGAAGGAAGACGTCGAAGCCATGACCGGATCCTTGTAGTGGCGGGTCAAGGTGGAGCGGTGGTACGAGCAGCAACCCTGCGAGCCGTGGCTGTGGGGAAGAGCGCCGTGGATGCCCAGAGAAGCGTACATGGCGCCGATGGGCTGACAGGTTTTGGCAGGATTGATGACCAGGGCTTCGCGTTCCTTGATCTCGCCCGCCGGAGTGTGTCTGAGCAGAGTCATGAGAGATCTCCTTTTGACAATTTTTGTTAAAGACGGTTTAGGCGAGGGAAGGTTCGAGGACCGGCGCTGCCGATTCCACGACTTCTTCCTGCCAAGAAGCGAGAGTGAGCTTCCAGACCGGGCTGTTGGTCATGCGATCGATGTCGCGGTAGAAGTTCACCGCGCCGCGGAAGGCGTTGTACGGCCCGCCGACGTCGTAGTTGTGGAGCTGCTTGCAAGGAATGCCCATCTTCTGGATGATGAACTTTTCCTTGACGCCGGCGCAGAACACGTCGGGCTTCCACAGCTCGATGAGCTTCTCGGTCTCGTAGGACGAGATGTCGTCGATGACCAGCGATTCGGCGTCCATTTCGGGCATCATGCCTGCGTAGTCGCTGAACGTGTAGCCTTCGGCCAACAGACGTTCCTTGCGCTCCGACAGATAGGCCCGGTACAAGGCTTCGTCCTTTTCGACATGCAGCTCTTCGATGTTGCGAGAGTCGGCGTCGACCTTGATGGTGGGAAGGACCTTGCGGCCTTCGTAGTCGTCGCGGTGCGCGAACTCGTAACCGGCTGCCAGCACCTTCATTTCCAGTTCCTTGAACAGTTCCTGGTAGTGGTGGGCGCGGCTGCCGCCGACGAACAAGCAAACCGACTTGCCGTTGGTGCGCGCGGCGTACTTCTTGCGCATCACTTCGACCTTGGCCAGTTCTTCTTCGCAGATGGCTTTGGTCCGCGCCAACAGCTCCGCGTCTTCGAAGTATTCGGCCATCTTGATCAAGGACTTGGCGGTGGCGTTGGCCGACACGAAGTTCACCTTGATCCAGGGGATGCCGTACTTCTTCTCCATCATTTCGGCCACGTAGTTGATCGAACGGTGGCACATGACCATGTTGAGGTCGGCGGTCTGGGCGTTGGCGAACTGACCGTAGGTGGAGTTGCCAGAAAATGTCGCGACCAGTTCGAATCCGCAGCGCTTGAAGAGCTCTTCGATCTCGAAGGCGTCGCCGCCGATGTTGTATTCGCCCAGCAGGTTGACGCGGAACTTCTTCTGTCCACGGACCTCGTCGTCCAGGCCCACGATGTGGCGGAACACCTGGTTGTTGGCGATGTGGTGACCGGCCGACTGAGACACGCCCTTGTAGCCTTCGCACGAGAAGCCGAACACGTTGATGCCCAGCTCTTCCTTCATCTTGCGGGCCACGGCGTGCACGTCGTCGCCGATCAGTCCCACCGGGCAGGTGCTGAACACCGAGATGGCCTTGGGGTGGAACAGTTCGTAGGCTTCGCGAACCGCTGCTTCCAGCTTCTTTTCGCCGCCGAACACGATTTCGTTCTCGTGCAGGTCGGAAGAGAAGCTGTACAGCATGTAGTTCTCGCCGTCGACGCCGGGATCTGTCATGTTGCGGCGCGTGAGCCACGAGTAGAACCCGCAGCCGATGGGGCCGTGGGTGATGTTCACGATGTCGCGGGTGGGTCCGAGAATCACACCCTTGCAGCCTGCATAGGTGCAGCCGCGCTGGGTGATGATACCGGGAGCGGTGCGCGAGTTGGCGAGGACTTCGGGAACGACGCCCCCATCCTCGACCTTGTTCGCCACCATCTGCTGCCCGCGCTTCTTCGCGAGCTTGCTGGGATACTTGGAAATGAGTTCTTGTTTCGCCGTCGCGGCGTCGGGTCTCTGTTCGATCATGATTCGCCTCCCTCGGAGCCATCGCTGGTGCGATGCCGGCCAATGGCAATGGTTTTCAAGGTTCGCGCCATGATGGGCGGAACCGCCGTTTTCGTCCGTGTCTAAGTGGGCGATCCGGGAAGGATCGCGTGCCTCCCCACCCGTCCCGACAAAAAATGTCGGGCGGGAGGGAGGCGCGTGAAGAGGGTCGCTTACGCGGCCAGTCCGAATTCCATCAGAAGGGCTTCGAGCTCTTCGATGGCGATCGGGGTCGGAATCACGAACATCTGGTTGGCGTCGATCTTGCGAGCCAGGGCGCGGTATTCGTCGGCCTGTTCGGCGGCCGGATTCCATTCGATCACGGTCTTCTTGTTGATCTCGGCGCGCTGCACGTCGTTGTGGCGAGGCACGAAGTGGATCATCTGGGTTCCCAGCTTGCGAGCCAGTTCCATGATGAGTTCGTCTTCGCGGTCGGTCTTGCGCGAGTTGCAGATGAGGCCGCCCAAGCGGACGCCACCGGCTTCGGCGAACTTCACGATACCCTTGCAGATGTTGTTGGCCGCGTACATGGCCATCATCTCGCCCGAGCACACGATGTAGATCTCCTGCGCCTTGCCTTCACGGATGGGCATGGCGAATCCGCCGCACACCACGTCGCCCAGCACGTCGTAGAAGGTGTAGTCGAGCTGCTGGGTCTCGGCGTAGGCGCCGAGCTGTTCGAGCAGGTTGATCGAGGTGATGATGCCGCGACCGGCGCAACCGACGCCGGGCTCCGGGCCGCCCGATTCGGTGCAAAGGGTGTTCTTGTAGCCGGGCTTGAGGACGTCGTCGAGTTCGACGTCTTCGCCTTCTTCGCGGAGAGTGTCAAGAACTGTCTTCTGGGCGAGGCCGCCCAGAAGCAGACGAGTGGAGTCGGCCTTGGGGTCGCAACCGACCACCATGACCTTTTTGCCCATTTCGGCCAATGCCGCAACCGTGTTCTGGGTGGTCGTGCTCTTGCCGATTCCGCCCTTGCCATAAATCGCGATCTTACGCATGGTTCCCCCTCTCCGTCCGGCGGACGGAATTTGTCGCCTGCGAACTCCGCAAGCCCTCTCACGACATATCCTCTAATCAATCCCCGTGCCAATCGTCGCGAGAGCATTAATGGCGTTCTAGATCGATCTTTCTGACAATCGATTGTCCATTGTTCCAATTCTTGTCCATTCACATTGCCAATCCGTTTGGCAGACTTCTGCATAAGCGCCGATCTTCGCCAAATTCCCTGGTCCCCTTCGGGTGTGTACCTTCTCCGCATGCTCGACCGTACCGGATCCTCTGGCCTTTTCGCCACAACCCTTCTTGTGCTGCCTCTCGCCCTCGCTGGCGTTGCATCCAGCGCCCCCGCACGCACCTTGTTCAAGGGGCCGTCGGCGCTGCAAGACCGGCCACTGGTGCCTATCGCGAAGACGGGCATCGCGAGCCGCGTGGCTCCCAGAAATCCGGATACCTTGGAGATATCGGCCTTCCTGGTGGAGTTTCTGAAAGAAGCGCCGGACAACGGGAGCACCACGGGAAACGGCACCTTCGGCTCGGATTCCTCGGGGAGAAGCCCGCTCGAATCGTTCCGCGCCAGAAGAGATTCCACCCGCGCCCATTACCTGCGGGTGTTCCACGGCGTGTCCGAATACTGGCGGACAGTTTCTGGCGGCAAGCTCGCGGTGGAATTCCGGGTGTTCCCGGAGGCGGCCGGGGCCAAACCCTACGCGCTCCCCCGCACCATAGGTCAATACAGCCCCATCAAGGGGGCCAAGGAAACGCCGGCCCATTTCGACAGCCTGTATGTCGTGAGGATCATGGAGATGATTTCCGACGCGGTTCGCAAAGCCGCAGCCGACCCCGCCGGACCGTTCGCGCAGCCAAAACCCACATCCAGCCAACGACATCGCGCCTACCTGCTGGTGCATGCCGGCGCCAGCCGCTCCACCGACGGTGGCGACAAGGGAGCCGCCGGGGCGAACACTCCCGCCGACATCGGCGATTTCGCGGTGGGGCCCTCCGACTTCAGGTACCTGGGATTCCGCAACTCCGCCGACAAATCCAAATGGATGGTCCGCGACACGGTCTATCTGAAGGACACCTTGGGCATCGCGCTAGGGGCGACAGGAATTGACAGCATCAAGAACCTGCTGGTGGTCGCGGAAACCGCCACCCAGGATGGCATGAACTGGGGTATTCGCGGAACGGTCGCCAATCTGGTGGGCCGGGCGCTGGGGATCCCCGACCTGTACGACGTGTCGCGGGGCCTGAGCGTGGTGGGCCAGTTCGACCTCATGGATGCAGGCTCGTTGGGGGGGCGCAATTCGCTTCCCAGCATGCTCTCGGCGTGGCCCCGGCTGTTCATGGGCTGGGCGACAGCGATCGAAGCGACGACCTCGGGGAAGACAAAATTCGACCTTCCCGCCATCCGCCCCGGACACGACACGGTGTTGGTGGTGCGCATCAACGATGGCGAATACCTGCTTGTCGAAAACCGTCAAAGGACGGAACCCGACGGCAAGGCCCGCGTGACCGTCGGCAATCTCCTTGGCACCGACTCCACAGTGTATACAGTCCACCCCGATAGCCTGGACTCGCTTCTGCGCGACACCACCAGGACCAGGGGCTATGTGCTCGGCTCGTCCCCCGACGCCGCGCTGCCCGGGTCGGGCCTGTTGGTTTGGCATGTCAACGAGTGGCTGTTGAAGGAACTGGTGCGAGGTGGAGCGCCCAACGCCTATCTGGGTGACACCCTATCCGACCGGTACAAGGGTTTGACGCTCGTCCAGGCCAGCGGCAAACAAACCCTGGGGCATCCATTCACCGGCATCACCGGCCAGACAACTTCCGACGCGGGATCGGGAAGCGACATGCTTCCCTTTGCTTGGCGCCACGACAAGAAAATGGACACGATCACCGCCATCGGGCCCGAAGGCTACGCTTCCACAAGCAGCCTGCTTGGTGGACGGAGCCTGGTGACGTTGCGTGCCGCTTGGCCGCAGGGCGCGCTGCCACAAGGAGGGCGCAGCAGTCTGGAAGCCGACAGCGTCTGGACCCCGGGAGCTCGATCGATCTCCTTGACCCTGGATTGGGGCTCCCTGCGCGCCGCCACCGACTCTTTCCCTCGGCGAACCACTCCGTCGTGGGGTGACCAAGCCATTCTTCCAGGCCCGGCTTCGCTGCCAAAATCCGTCGTGGTGGTCGATACCACGGGCAGACTCTCCCTGTTCGATTCCACCGGCGCGCATTGGTTCGCCGCCAAGGACACGGTCAAGCTCGTTTCGCCGTGGGATTCCACGCCGACACTCGTCCAAAACCGCTCGCAGCTCGACACCACAGAGGTCGCGATGTCGAGGTTGGGCGCGACCATGGCAAGACCGTTGCAGACCGCGATGCAGGCGGACACTTTGGCCTTGCGAGATCGTTCCGGCAGAATCTGGCTGAAGTGGCCCGCATCGAACGCCTTCCAAAGCTCCAACAGGGACAGCGGCCGCTTCCTGGACACGAACTTCTTGGTAGGCGCCTCGGCGGGGCCGGTGGTCGTCGCGGGCAGAATCTGGCTGGGCGATTCGGCCGGGCGGGTGCGAACCGTGGGCCCGGGAGAGCTCGGAAACACCTTGTCCACCGGGCTTGGACGAATCCTGTCGATCTGCGCCACCGTACGAACGGGTCAGGCCACGGTCGCTGCCGTGGATACCGCCGGCGCGGTCTTCGTTCGCGATCCATCCAACGGAGCCCCTGTCGTGCTGCGCTCCAACACCTTCGCGCCGGCCAAGGGCGAAACGTTCCAGATTCTGTCAACCGACTTCGATCGCGACGGTTCCGCCGACATCGCCGTGATCGGCTCGTTCGGAAACGCGATCCTTTGGTCGGGAGCGAGCAACTCGGTCGCCTTGGGTTGGCCCAGGCGCTTCTCGCGAGGCGCAGGAGGTGTTGGCGAGCCCGGTGCCGCGGCACTGACCGACCTCGACGGCGATGGCCGGCCGGAAATCGTGTTCGGCGGCACCGACCGCATGTACGCCGTCGACGCAGGTGGAATTCCGCTTCCAGGCTGGCCCGTCGCCATCGTGAACAACGCATCGGTGGGGCAGGCGACATCCAATCGCGTCCACCCGGCCGGAATCCTGGGGGCTTCGCCACTGGTCGCCGACCTGGACGGCAACGGATTCCCGGAAGTGGTGGCCGGGACAGTCGATGGACAAATCCTGGCATGGACGGGATCTGGCAAGCCCTACGGCGGAGCCGCCCTTTCGCGCACTGCCGGTTCTGGAACCGCACCCACCTACCAACAGACCACCTGGCCTCTGGCCGCCGGCGGCCAGATCATCGACTCCTCGCGCCCCCCGTATCTGCCGATCGCCTTCGTGACCGGCAAGGCCGACCGGCTTCTCGCGCTGTCCTCGCTGTCCAGCTTGGACGGATTCCGTCTCTCAGGAGGCCGCTCGACCTGGCCCCTCGCGCTGGGCGGAGCGGGACGAAGTTCCTACCTCCCCGACTCCCTGCTCGGAGCGGTGGTCGCCCGCAAGGCGGGGATTTCCGATTTCCATCTCTTCCCGAGTCCGGTCCGCAAGGGATCGGCCACATTCCGGTACGAGTTGGGATCCGAGGCTTCCAGCGCGAAACTGACGGTGTACGATCAGACCGGCTTCCAGGTGCTGGACCGATCGGGACTGCCCGCCACCACAGGTCGACAGGAATTGGCATTGCGCGACCTGGCCTGGGGAACCGGCGTCTACGCCGCCCGGCTGACCGTCAAATGGGCCGCGGGTGGTTCGAACGAGGCATGGGTGCGGTTCGGGGTGGTGCGCTAAGTCAGAATCTGACCGAAACGGAAGCGTCGAGCACCGGATCGATCGATCGCCCGGAAGGCGAATCTACGAGCACCGCGCCCGCACCCGCTTCCAGGCGAATAGGACGGAAAATGTCCATCCAGGCCCGTGGCAGCACCCGGACCTGCGTGGTCACCAATCCAGATACCGGTCCCTGCCTTCGCTGCAATCCGTCGGCATCCATCCAGACCGCCGCGTCGCCCTGGTTCAACCAATCCACCTCGACCCCCGCGCCGCGCGTGGAATCAAGAGACACCCAATCGAGACGGGTCCAGAGGTCGATCGCGTCGGAACCGCGGGAATAGCCAAGGGGCTGGTCGACGATCCAGGTATCGACAAATTCTGGCCGATCCTGCAAGCGGTTGTTCGATCGGTAGAGTCTTCGCGAAACCCCTTTCAGAAGAGGGATCGTGTGGTTGTTGAACGTCGCCGAGGTCGCGGTGAGATCCAGGGAGGCGCTCCAGTGACCCGAGGCGCGAGAGGCACGTCCATTCCAACCGGCGTTGACCGCGTAGACCACGCGTGGATCGGCTCCGTCCACCTCGCCTATGGGACTTTTCACATCCTCAATGACTCCTTGTACGTGCATTCGGTGGGCAGACGACAGCCCCCAAATCGCCTGCAGATGAGTGGAGACCTTGGAGTAGCCGTCGCCGTAGTTGTTGTGCCACACCACGAACGGAACGGCGTGCCGCCATTCGGGGGCGACTCCAGCCACGATCAACTGCTCGCCGATGGTCAGGTCCCAATCGCCCACCTTGCAGGTCAACCGATGCAGGAACAGCGACTTGTACGGATCTGCGTAGATGCGGCCGCGCTGGTTGGTGACGCTTCGCATCCGCTGCAGGTAGGCTTCCGAACCGGTGTCGACCCTGCCGTCGGATTTTGTCCCGGCCAGCCACGGATTCAGGCTCGAGAAGAACCAGTCGAAGCTCCAACGCCCCAGGGGCACCTTTGCCGCGATCCCGTCGTGGAGCAGGTTCGAGCCCAGCACCACGCCGAACGGCGAAGGGGAGTACGACTGGCGGAACCGTCCGGCCTTGAGCGACAATCCGCGCGCCGATGTCCAGGAGATCCATCCCTCGTTCGGAATGTTGATGTCGAGTTCTTCGGGCGACAGCACCAGGTTCGCACCTGACGGATCCTGTCGCCATGCGTCGAAATCCCGACGCAGGGGCAGTTCGACGAAGATCTTCGCCGAATCCCACCGCGCGCGCAGACCGACCGACGCCATCGCCGGCAGATTCTGCCATTGCGCGGCGCGTTCCGGATCCATTCGCCGCGCCGACCAATTCTCGGAATACGCCTCCACCTGCCCGAGATCGGCAGATCCGCCCGGCAAGGACGGGCGCAGAGCCGCCGTGGCGTGGAAGTCGGCGTCAAGTAACACGCCGACGGAATCCGTCGGCACAGCAAGCATCAGCCATGTCAGAATCTGGTGGATCATCGGTCTTTAGATCAAACGAAGTAGAAACCCACTTGGCGATCGAGAGATTCGCGACCTATCATATTGATCGATATGGCCCGCATCTTCGACGAATTCGTCACAATCCTAGGCGACATCAAAATCTTCCGCTGGCCCCTGTGGGTGGTCTACGATCCCAGCTCGTACCGCGTTCGCGGACCCGAATGCCGGAAAATCCTGGACATGTTGGAGCCGGGGGACATCCTGCTTCGCCACTACGACGGCTACCTGGACAACCTGTTCATCCCCGGCGTCTTTTCGCACGGTGCCATCTACCTGGGCCAGGTGACGGAATCCGACCGCGCCGCCATACCCGCCTCCGGATCGGCTACCCGCTCCTTCGAGACCGGACCGGCCATGGTCGCGCACAGCACGGCCAAAGGCGT
>JBDKGS010000098.1:0-13323 GCA_039798065.1 Fibrobacterota bacterium
AGAAAGCTATTCCCTCCACTGCTGGCAAGGGCAGTCGGGCGCGTAGGATCGGATTAGCCAACCTCGAACGGCCGGGACGGATCCGAGCACCATTCGCTCCAGGAGCCCGTGTAAAGGCCCGCACCGGACAGTCCAGCGATCTCCAAGCCCAACAAATTGTGGCAAGCGGTCACTCCCGAACCGCAGTGCAGGATCAGTTCGGAAGGCTTGCGCCCCCCCATCGCCGACTTCCATTCCACGAGCAACTCGGCAGCTGGCTTGAACCGTCCGTCTTCGGCGAGATTGTCCTTGAAGAAGCGGTTGACGGCACCCGGAATATGGCCGCCCACGGGATCGATGGTTTCGTTCTCGCCACGGAACCGGTCGGGCGAACGCGCGTCGATCACCAATTTCTGTCGATCCTGGAGGTTTGACAGAACCTGGTCGACCACCACATGCTCCACGAGCGAGGCACGCGGCTTGATGCCTCCCGCAGAACAGGGCGCAGGAAGGTCGGAGTCGATCTCGCCCCCGTGCTTGATCCACGCCAACAAGCCGCCGTCCAACACCGCCACCGCCTCGTGTCCGATCCATCGCGCCATCCACCAAAGCCGCGAGGCGAACATCCCACCATGAGCGTCGTAGGCGACGATCTGGGTGGACGAGCCCACGCCGTGGAGGGACAGAAGTTCGGCGAACGCTTCGGGCGACGGGAGCGGATGGCGCCCGTTGCGGCCGGTGGGGCTTGTGGACAGATCGCGATCGAGGTGCAGGAAACGCGCTCCTGGAATATGCCCTGCTAGGTAGGCGGCTTCGCCGGCGGAGACATCGGACAAATCGTGTCGGACGTCGAAGACGATCCAATCGGGATCGGCTTGGTGGTCGCCCAAGGTGCGTGCGGATACGAGTGTGGAGTACTTCATTGGTGGGTAAGAAAGTACGACTTCAGCGGGGGCCGACAAGAAAAGGGGAGCCACCGAAGCGGCTCCCCTATCCAGCAAATGTCTCAAAGGACAATCTCGTCAGAACAGACTCACGTCCTCCCGAAGATGCACTTCAGGTAGGCGCCACCCTCGAATGCGATGGGATGGTCGACAGCGTGGCCGGTGCATTTCACGTCGCGCAGCGTGCGCTTGTAGCCGTTGGCGGCTTCTTCCACCGCGGCAAAAAATGTCTCGGCGGGCACACGATTGGAACACGACGCCTGCACCAGCGTGCCTCCAAAGGCAAGCACATCCAAGCCCATGCGCGTGAGGCGCTGGTAGGCGAGCAAGGCCTGGTTCACCTGAGCCGCCGACTGCGCGAACATCGGGGGATCCAGGATCACCACGTCGAATTTGCGCTTCATGCGGGCCATCTCGTCCATGATTTCGAAGGCGTCGCCCACGATGGTCTCGTGTTCGCAATTGGCCACACCGGGATAGGTCATGTTCTCGGTGAAGTTGCGCTCGGCGGCTTCCATGGCTGGTGCCGAAAGATCCAGACTCGTCACGTGGACAGCGCCACCACGAGCGGCATACACGGAGAACCCACCGGTGTAGCTGAACACGTTGAGCACCGTCTTGCCACGCGTGATGAGCTCCACGCGGGCGCGGTTCTCGCGCTGGTCCAGGAAGAATCCCGTCTTCTGGCCGGTGACGGGCTCGGCTTCGAACTTCAATCCGTTTTCGAGGAATACCACCGGGCCGTTCAGCGCGGGGCCGTGCAGAATTTGTCCGTCTTCCAGCCCGAACAGGTGTTCGGGCTCCTTGCGAATGGAACGGTTCAGGCGAAGCACGAGGCGCTTGTGGGGCTGGACCTTGCGCAGGCCTGTCACGATCTGTCGCAGGTGCGGGATCCATGCGGGCGTGTAAAGCTTGATCACCAGCGTGTCGGCGTAGCGGTCGACCACCATGCCTGGGAAATTGTCGGATTCGCCGTTGACCAGGCGGTAGCCGTTGGTGGGATGCTGCGAGGGCTCGGTCAGGCTGGAACGTTTGGCGGCGGCGGCCAGGAGGGCCTGCACGAACCAATCTCCGTCGATCTTGACGGCCTCGCCCTGGTGCAACACGCGCAGCTTGATGGGCGACGTGGGATCGTAGAGGCCGATCGCCAAAAACCGTCCTTTGCGATCGAAGACCACACCCAGGTCGCCGGGAGCGCCCACATGGTTTTCTTCTTCGAAGGAGGTGCCGTACACCCAGGGATGCCCGGCGCGGATGGAGCGCTCGGCTTGGGGTAGCACGCGGATGGCAACCCGCTTGGTCGAGGGCTGCGGAAGAGTCTTGGCGATGGTATCGAAATTCGCGTCGGCCATTCGCGGACTATGCCGACAGATCGGAAAGGATGGACTGCAGCACCGTGACCTTGGGGTCTTCCGGAGCACGCCAGGACTGCCAGATCGACAGAGCCTCCTGGTAGCATTCGCGAGCCTTGATGCCTTCGCCTTGTTTGCGATGGTGGTATCCCAGCGACGAGACGACTTCCGCCGTGCGCGGCGCGCGAGGCCCATGGACGCGGGTCGCCAGGACCTTGAGGGCGTTCAGGGCATCCAGCGCGACCTGCGCGTCCATCTCGTCCTGCTGCCACTGGATGAGCTGGTGCTGGACTTCCACGACAAATTCCGGATCGCCGCCTTCGGACAGAATCTGCAGGCACTTCTCCATGTGGTCCACGGCCTTTGCGGGATTGTCCGTTTCCTGCTCCAATTGGGCCAGGAAATGGTGCGCACGCGCCGCCAGCTCGTGTTTTTCGCCACCCTGTTCCATCACCTGGTTCAGAATGGCTTCGAAGTGTTCGCGGGCGCTGTCGTATTGCTCGGCGGCCATGAACACGGCACCGGCCTGCAGCACCAGATGCGCGTGGGCCTCGCCCACCTTGCCTTGGAAACGTTCGATTCCTTTGGCGCACAAATCCAACGCCGTCTGGAACTGCTGGCCTTCGCGGGCGATCTGCACCATTTGCAAAATGGCACGGAAGGAATCGGGGTTGACCGGATCGCCAACCGCCTGATCGAAAAATTGGAGCATGCCGCTCACAAGACCGAACGCTTCTTCCATGCGCCCTTGGTTGCGGCACAATAGCGACACCAATCCTTGGGCGTTGATGAGGACCATGGTTCTCTGCGGGTCTTCTTCAGGAATAGCCTGGAGCGGCACCAAGGCGGCTTCGGCCTTCTTGGGTTCGCCAAGCAGGGCGTGGACCTTGGAAAGCAGAATGCGCGCTCCCACCACGTTGGGCTGGTGCGGATTGGCGGCCTCGTCTTCGATCATGGCCACCAACGCGTCGCGCCCTTCTTCCAACCGGCCCGACTCGAGCAATGCCGAGATCTCTTTCTGGCGCGGTGTCAGTTCTGGTGCGGGTGCGGCGGTCTCTGGCTGGCTCATGCTCTCTCCGATCGGACTTCCTGGAACGGCTTTGGAATCCGTAAAGGTAGCCGCTTCGGCCGGAATCACTCCTGCGATTCCAAGCCTGAAACCTCCGATGTCAGATTGTGACCATCATCACGCCCACCCTCCCGCCGCTGTCCATCGCGCGCTTGCCGGTGGTAGATTCACCCCGAAGCCAGCTCCTCGCAGGCGATACCCCTATACACGCGCCAAGGAATTCGGAACATGCATCCATCCAAACGTCTGCGAGACACCCTGGCGATCCTCTCCCTTCTGACGACGACCAGCTGCATCTTCGACGAAACGAAAACGTCCCCCTCGAACAACAGCCCCATCGTCCAACCCGAATTGTCGCCGGGAGCTTCCATCGATCGCGATATCCCGGTTGGAACCACCAGTGCAAAGGACTCGGTCCGCATCGCGTTCGCCGCGGATTCCGGCAAAACCTACCGGTTGATCGTGGCCGATTCCACTTCCAGCCTGGCCTTGCACGTCGAGAACCTGGACAGCGTCAGACAATTTTCGTCCTTCGCGATGGATTTCTCCAAGAAGACCACCATCATCGATTTTCCCTGTGCGAAAACCGGCATGTACTACATGGTGGTGACGGGAAAGCCTGGCGCCGTGGTGCGAGTCTCCCAGACCGTGCGCGAAGGACTCCCCACGAGCTTCGTCGCTGCCGACGGGTTCGAACCCGACAGCACCATGCACACGGCCAGCGCGATCCCCGCCGACGGAAACTGGAACCAGCGCACCTGCACCTCCGGCCTGGTCGGCGACGTGGACTGGTACTTCACACCCACCCTCCCCGGCCACACCTACGCGATCGAATTCAAGGATACGGTGGTGCTGTACGGAGGTGCTCGTACGCTGTGGGACGCCGACTCGAACAGGATCGGACTTCCGACCACGAGTTCGCTCTCGTATTCGTCCTTCGAGACCGGCAGGATCTGGTTCCGGACCGACTGCGACCCCAGCGGCAACCGCTACAAGCTCCGGGTGACAGAAACCGTCGGATACCCCAGCGGCTCCACGCTTCCCGACGCCTTCGAAACCGACGACTCGCTGCATTCCCCCTTGGCCAAGGCCGACAGCGGCTTCACGGCGCGCACCATGCACGGACTGTCCACCTCCAAGGACACGGACTGGACGCGTTTCGAAGTGACCGGCGGCAGAAGCTGGACCGTGGCGGTATGGGACACAACAGGCAGCATCGGCAGCCGACTCTCGGGACTCCCCGCCGGCATCGCCGCGACCTCGACGTTTTCCGGTGCCAAAGGCCGCGCGACCCTGACCACCTGGACGTTTCCCTCGCTTGCGAGCGGCATCGTCACCTTGCGCACGACCGGCAGCAAGGCGGGCGGCTACGCGCTGCAGGCCTGGGCTTCGGGCCCTCTCCCCGACTCCATCCGCATGCCGGACGCCTGGGAGACGGACTCCAAGAACCGCCCCACGCCGCTGAAGACAGATAGTCAATTCTTGTCACGCAATTTCCACGGTGTGCGCACCTCCGGCGACACCGACTGGATCGCCCTGGACCTCGATTCGGGTCGCACCTATTTCCTGTGCATGCGCGATTCCAGCGGCACCATCGATGGGGAATGGATGGGCATTCCGGAGGAGATCTCGATCGAGGACGCGGGCACAACGAACCTCGGGAAGACGGGGTACGCGACGATCGCGAGCTTCCCGTCGATCGCGAAGGGACGGCTGCTCATCCAACTTCGCGACAGTCTCGCCGTCGGATATTCCATCGCGGCCTGGTCGCACCCCGGACTCCCTGATTCCCTGCTGCCCGAGCGAGGAGAGCCCGACAACACCTTCGACAAGGCGTTCGAAGTTCGGGTGGATTCTTCCACGGTGATCAAACGCGTGGCGCGCCGCGACACGGACTGGGTCTCGGCGAGCAATCCATCCGGCGCGGGCGCGGTCCTGCGCGTGAAGAACCTGGGTGGCGGCACGCTGGCCTGGCGCCCATCGATCGATGCCACGACGCGACAGATTCCGTCGGGAAGAACGGATTCCGTCACCATCCTTTCTCCCAACCCTCGCCGTATCCTCGCCCAGATCTGGAACACCGACACCACCGGGCCCCGGATCCAATACGCGCTGGAAGCCGATTCCATCAAACTGCCTCCAGACGCCCTGGAACCGGACGACGCATCGACTGCGCCATCGGTCGTCGCGCAAGGCGCGGATTTCGTCCAGCGATGGAGCAGTCCCGACGACACCGACTGGATGGTTCTCGATCTTCCTGTCGGGCTCGCGGCGAAGGTTTACTGGATAGGGGACGCCACCGCGAAACTGGCCGCATTCTCCGCAAGCCTTCTTCCGCTCACGGCGCTCGCCCCCGAAAAACGAGGCGACACGCTTGTGGAATACCTGACAAATTCCGGCAAGATTCTCCTTCGCGCCACTTCCATCTCCGGCATCGCCAAATACCGCGTCCGCATCGACACGGCGACCTTGGACCCCGACGAAACCTCCACGAACCGAAGCGCGCCGCTGGAAGCGACCTTCGATTCCGCCGGCACCAAGCTTTGGATTCCCGCCGGCGACACGGATTGGCTGCACTTGAAGACGCGCCCCGGAGGCTACTACCTCTTTTCCGATCTCCCCTATGTTTCCGTCTCGCTCGAATTCGCCGGATCGGAAGCCAAGCCGGAAGCCCGCTTGTTCGGGTGGTCGGGATGGACCGCCCCGAGCGCGGGAGAACTGCTCTTCCGCCTGGTGGGCACCGGCACGACAAATTCCGCCCTTCCGGTCGCGACAGCCTTCAAGGTCCGCGAAATCATGACCGACTCGCTCGTGGGGGACTCGCTCCATCCCGTCGCGTTCGCCGCCGACGGCAGCACGATCACGCGCATCCAAGGCAAGAGAACCATCCGCTGGATGGCGGCACCGGTTGTCGCTGGGCTGACCTACGCATTTGGATCAGGCTCCAGCATCGGAACGGTCTCCATCGACATCTACGCGGATGGCAAAGAGGTGGGCAGCGGTTGGTCAGGAAGTACGAAAGCCACATGGACGGCGAATGCCGATGGCCTTGCCCGGATCAGGCTGGAATCCCGAAGCACAAGCTTGGTAGATCCTCCCGATACCACGCGTTTTTCCCTGCTGGAATGGAAGCCCGAGGCGGGCGAGCCGAACAACGACACCCTGCACGCCACGCCACTCCGAACCGATTCGACCATCTACCAAGCCTACCTGGAATCGAATTCCGACGAAGACTACTACCAGTTCCAGGTCGAGCCGGACCGTATCTACTCGATGTGGATCGACAATCCGAACGGATTCATGATCAACTTCCTCGATTACACGAAGAACATATCGCTGAATTCGAGCACCGGCACCAAGGTGGATCTTCTCGTTTCCAACGACGGCTCCGGTCACCAGATCGTGAATTTCGGCCGATCCGCAACCTCGGACGTGTTCCGGGTCCGGGTCAGCTCGATGACCACGAGCCTCACCCCCTACAAGGTGACGATCACCTCGCACCCGGCGCCGTAAACCCGATCCGTCAAAAGCCCAGTCCCTCGATGTGTCCTCAAGGCAAACCCGCGACCGTCTCGAGGTTGGGCGACTTGAAGATGGCCACCGGCGACACGACGGAATCTTGCAAAGGCGGATTCCGTCCGTAGCGCTTTTCCAACAGGACCTTGACCGCGGGGGACGACAGGTCGAAGTCCGACAATTTCTGTACAGCACCTACCTCGACGCCCAGCGCGCGGTGGTAGATCTTCCAGATCAGTTCGGAGCAGTAGATGCGCTCGTCGCTCCAGCCGAACAACGCGTCGTACGGCTTGCCCGCCAAGGTCCGCCCCACCGAATCCATCTTGACAAGATCCGTCTTGGACAATTTCCGCACGGATTCCTTCAGGCGCTTGACCGCGAACCGGTTGTCGCGCCCGCGGGCGATCCATTGGGAGAGCGGAGTCGCCTTCACCGGCTGCACGGCCTCGAACACCAACCAAATTCCGTCGCGTTTCGCCAACAACCCGCAATGGCTCCATTCCGAACGCGTGGCTTCCTGCACCGCTCGGCTTTGCCGCGATCGGCTGGTCTGGAAGATGAGATCGCCTTCCCGCAATCGATCTTCTCCCGACAGCTTGGCTGCGGTCCGGGCGGCGGCCTTTTCCAGGAGCCACGGCCCCATCCACAGCGAACGCGCCACCGCGCCACCTGCGGCCAGCGCCACCACCGCGATCACCAGATATCCCATTGGACCGAGTTTCATGATTGGTCGAAGTTAACCAAACAAAAGGGAGCGGCACACAGGTACCGCTCCCCCCCTTCGCTTCATTCTATCCGACTCGGGGTCTGCTTATCCCTCAAGTCAATCCTGAGCCTGCCAAGGATCAGTGCAGCCCTGCGAATGGATCCTTGGGCGCTCCACTTTCGGTGCTCGTGGAATCCTTGCCTGACCCGCTTTCGGTGCCGGTGGAATCCTGGTCGACGCCAGTCGAGCTGCCAGATTGTGTCGGGCCCGAAACCAGGTGCAACACCAGATAGGGATTGCCTGTCAAACCCGTGACCGTGAACGAACCGCTGGTCGCATTGTCGAGGGCGCGCTGGTGGGGGAATTGCCCCGGTGCGACGTTGTACTTGCCCTTGGCGCCGCGGGGGAGCTTGTCGGAACCCAGGTACAGATGGGCCTCGAAGAAGGCCTGGCCCGGATAGGCGTGGAAGGCGACCGTTGCGACGCCCCCTTGGTAGGTGACGATGCCGTAGCCGACCTTGGTGCCCTTGGCCGTGTCGCAGCGACCTGCACCGGCGAAGATATCGAACGTGTCGACTCCTTCGGAGAGAGGCCCGATGGACCAACCCCAACGCGGGGTGCCGCTGATTTCGCTGAAGCAAGTCGAACTGCCTGCTTCGTATCCGAACGCGGTTTCGCGGGACTCCCAGACAGTATCTGTCCGTGAGTTGTACTCCTGCTGGGCCACCAAGGCGCGGGCGGCGGCATCGTCGACTTCCGTGGACGATGCGCGGTCGCAGCCGGCAAACCCGAAGAGAGAAGCGGCAATCGCCGACAGAAGGAGATGAGGGTTTTTCATGGGTGTCTCCGGATCGGTACCGATGGGTGAGTGGAACGGTACCGCCACAACGTACCCCGATCTTGGGCCTGTTGCGGTTCCATTTTGCGAAGCGATTTCGATTTTTGTTCGCAAGCTTTCGCGTGATGCTCCGGCGGAACGTTTTCTGAGTCTGAATGCCCCAAAACACCCCAAAATCAAAGGTCTCCGAGCCCCAGCACTATCCCATCCAGACCCAATTTTCTTGAAAGCTTCCATTGCCGCCGACAAGCTCGGATCGCACCTGGGATCACCACGTTTTCGCATCTTGTCGTGCACACTCCAAATCTTTTTCCAAAGCAGACAACCCAATGGCCGGAGCCAGCCTTTTCGCACTTCTCGACGACATCGCCACCGTTTTGGACGACGTTGCCATCCTGACCAAGGTCGCGGCCAAGAAGACCGCAGGCGTGTTGGGCGACGACCTCGCCCTGAACGCCCAGCAAGTGGCGGGAGTGGCTGCCGATCGCGAACTTCCGGTGGTCTGGGCGGTCGCGAAGGGGTCCATGATCAATAAGGCGATCCTGGTCCCGGCGGCACTTGGGATCAGTGCCGCTGCGCCATGGGCGGTGACCCCGCTGTTGATGCTGGGCGGCGCGTACCTGTGTTTCGAGGGTGTGGAAAAGCTGTTCCACAAGTTCTTCCACGCCAAGGAGGAAGCCGCCCACCGCGAAGAAATCCTGCAAGTCGTTTCCAATCCGAAAATGGACATGTTGGCCTTCGAGAAGGACAAGGTGAAAGGCGCCATCCGGACAGATTTTGTCTTATCCGCCGAGATCATCGTGATCGCGCTGGGAACCGTGGCCGGCAAGCCTTTCGCAAGCCAGCTCGCCGTGCTGGCTGGAATCGCCGCTCTCATGACCGTGGGGGTCTACGGATTCGTGGCCATGATCGTGAAGCTCGACGACGTGGGGCTCTGGTTGACCAACCGTCCGCGCGCCACAGCACCTGCCCGACTTTTGGGCAACGGGCTTTTGCGCGGCGCTCCATGGCTCATGAAAGCCCTGTCGGTGCTCGGGACGGCCGCCATGTTCCTGGTGGGCGGCGGCATCCTGGTGCACGGCATTCCTCCCGTCGCGCACTGGATGGAAACCCTGCCCGGAGTGCTGCACCCGCTGGTGAACGCCGCGACCGGTGTGGTGGGCGGTATTGTGGCCCTGGCGCTGGTCATGGCCGGAACATGGACCTGGAAAGCGCGGCGCAAGCCGCCCCGTTAAACCTCCCCCCGCAGCGATGCGGCATGGTAAGCTTTCGCACACCACTTTCAGGCATCCAAATCAATCTTCCATGGTCATCGGATCCGAAGAATTTGATTGCCATTTTCTGACAAAACGACCTTTTTCGGCACCGATCCATAGGCCCCAGAACAATACAGGACCATTTTGGATCAGTTTTCGAAAAAACCAATGGATATCTAGGTCCGTTTTAGGCATCTTTGGTGCATCGAGAGGGTGACGGAGACCGGGAATGGCCGATCCCCGCCCAACCGCCCTCTTGATAAGGGGTCGATGCTCCGATGGATGCAGCCAGTTCAATTCAAGTCCTTGTCGCCGTCGCCGCACTGACGATCGCTCTGATTGCCATCACCCGCTTGATCGGGATGGGTGCCGCGGCCTACCACCCTACCGCACATCCTTCCTTGCCTGCCGCTGTGCCAGTCGGCCCGGACATTCGCCTGCTGGTGGCCATCTTGACCGCTGCCGCCGCGGAAATCCTGGATGCCGAAGCCGAAGACATCGCCATCACTTCCATTGCCGAACTTTCGTCCGATCCGGGACACCATTGGCCGCGCCAAGGGCGTTTTCAACGCATCCACGGCCGACCTACGACCAGATTCTGACATCCGTCGTTTCATCCATTTCATCATTCTTCCAATGAGCCTATAAATGGTCACCTGGCAACAATCCGTTCTTCCCGCGCTGATCTTCTATGTCCTGGCGGGTGTCATCGCCATGGCTGTCGCCGGCATGATCGCGGGGCTGGCCAAGCTCCTCCAAAAACTCGAATCCAAGCAGGGGAAGTGACATGGACCTCGGCAACCTTCTCGCCGCCATCCCCGGAATGTTCCAAGGTGTCGTGACCCTGTTCGAGGGCTCCCCTGGAATGGCCTTCGCCCGCATCTTCCTGATCTTCCTGGGCTTCCTTTTGGTGTACCTGGGCAAGAAGGGGACGCTGGAACCGCTGCTCATGATCCCGATGGGCCTGGCCATGTCGACCGTGAACGCGGGCGTGATGTTCCTGGACCCCATGACCTCGGCCGCCGTGCTCGATCTCCCCAACAGTGCCCTGGTCCAACAGGCGCACACCTCCATCGCGCCAGCCATGGCCGCCGCATCCGATACCCTTCGCATTCAAGGCAACCTCCACGTGGCGCCGCTGGTGCAGCAAAGCGAAAACCTGCTCTACATCCTGCAGGTCGATTGGCTCCAGCCCATCTACACCTTCACGTTCTCCAACGGTCTGATCGCCTGCTTCGTGTTCATGGGCATCGGCAGCCTTCTGGATGTGGGCTACCTGATCGCCCGTCCGTTCCAATCCATGATCCTGGCGCTCTTCGCCGAGCTCGGGACAGTTCTTGTCCTACCGATCGGGATCGCCCTGGGTCTGACACCAGGCGAAGCGGCCTCCATCGCGATGGTCGGTGGCGCGGACGGCCCCATGGTGTTGTTCACCTCGCTCATGCTCGCCAAGGAAATCTTCGTGCCCATTTGTGTTGTGGCGTACCTGTACCTGGGACTCACGTACGGAGGTTACCCGTACCTCGTGCGTTTCCTGATCCCCAAAAAACTCCTGGCGATCCCCATGCGCCCCAATCCCGCTGCCAAGAAGATCACCTCCAACCAGAAACTGGCATTCGCCGTGGTGGGATCTGCGGTCCTGAGCCTTCTGTTCCCGGTCGCCGCACCGCTCATCTTTTCTTTGTTCCTGGGCGTGGCCATCCGCGAATCGGGTCTGGAAGCCTTCCGCAACGTTGTCGAAAACGTGTTTCTCTACGGCGCGACCTTGTTCTTAGGACTCACACTGGGCATCCTCTGCGAAGCAGGCACCTTGCTGAACCCCAAGGTCCTGTTGCTGCTCGTTCTGGGTATCCTGGCCCTGTTGCTTTCGGGCATCGGCGGGATCCTGGGCGGATACTTCATGTACTTTGTGACCGGCGGCAAAGTGAATCCTGCCATCGGCATCGCCGCAGTGAGCTGCGTGCCCACAAACGCCAAGGTCGCGCAAAAGGAAGTGAGCAAGGCGGCCCCGGGCGTCATCATCCTTCCCGAAGCGCTGGGCGCCAACATTTCGGGCGTGATCACCTCGGCGATCTTCGCGGCGATCTACGTCTCCCTAATCCCCATCCTCTGGCCCTGAGAGGCATGCATCTCGAAGCGAACTCTCGTTGCTCTCACCCTCGGCGTACCGAACGCGTACGCCGTCGGGATCGATCAACTTCGATTTCATCTTCGATATACCTCTCAGTCTTGGGGCTCATTGGGTTGACATTTTCTGAATCGGGGGACGAGGCAGGGCTCCGCTCCGACGAAATCGGATGGGACGGGGGCAGGCTTGCCCCCGCGTCTCGGCTAAACGCCGCCTAGCGATCGTTGACGGATCTTGGCGGCGTTGGATCCTCGCCTCCCCCATTTTGTGCCGGGATCCGTCAAGCCAAGCGTGCCGACAATTCCTGTAGGCGTTCGAACCATTCATCGTCGTTGGCGCAGGACGTCCCTCGGTTGTTGTCCCACGCCACGACTCCGAACGTCAGACCCAGAAGGCGACCAAGGCGACCAAGGTGGGCGGAAAGGCCCACAACAAGAGCTTCCCCGGGGCGATGATGGCGTCGGGAAAGCGGTCGCGCAGGATGCTCGCGCCTGCAGGGTTCGGCGCGTTGGCGATCAGGGTGAGACCTCCGCCCGCGACGGCGCCGGCCACCAGGTGGTACCGGAACGATTCGGATGTGGCAGGGATCAACGACCCCAGATAGGTGAGCGCGGCGTTGTCGACAATCGCTGTCAATCCGGTGGCGCCGACAAGCAACACCTTGTCGGACAACCCCGATACCAGCGGCGAGAGCCACCAAGCCTGCTGTGACCCCAGCACGACAAGTCCACCCAAAAAGAACCCCACCAGCAAGGCTTCGCGCAGAAGCAGCGGCGTGTGGTGTTTGCGGTAGGCTTGCACCAGTCCCAGGAAAAAGAGCAGGACCGCGACCAAAAGCACCGTGTGGTGCGACACCAGCACCACCATCCCCACGAACAGGAGGTGGACGATGGTCAGCGGCAATGGCACCAACGGCTCGTTGCTGTGCGGCGGCTCCTTAGGAAGACGCGACAATTCCTTGCGGAACAGGAACACGAATGCGGCCGCGTTGACCAGCACGGCTGGGATCGCCCGCACACCAAAATGGGACATCATGTAGGCTCCGTCCCAACCCCACGCACCGGCGACCATGAGCACCGGTGGGGCGGCGAACGTGGTGAGCACCCCACCGATCGAGATGTTGACAAAAAGCGTCCCCAAGGTCGCGTAGCGCAGCCGGTCGGAAACGTTGCCCAAAAGGATGCGCTGGCGCAAGAGCAAGGCCGCCACGGTCATCGCCGCCGGTTCGGTGATGAACGAACCCAGCAACGGCGCGACACCCAAAGTCACGAACGCGAACGAGATCGCGCCCGGCAACGGAATCATCCGCGACAGAATCTGCACCAGCCGCGACGCGGCCAGGATGACGGGCCTGCACCCGGCCACGACCATGATCACGAAAACGAAGATCGGTTCGTGGAAATTCAGGCCCTCCAGATGGAGGATCGCCTTGTCGGTTCCTTGCAGGAACGCGTGGAAACCGAAAAGGACGAGCGCCCACAACCCGAAGACGACTTCGATCTCGCCCAACAGGTGCAGCGTACCCGAATGCGAAT
>JBDKGS010000099.1:0-13298 GCA_039798065.1 Fibrobacterota bacterium
TTAATGGCAATTCCTGACACTGGGCGCCCCTCCACCCGAGTCACCATTTCCAAAATCATTTTCGGGTGAGTCGCCCTCCTGCAGGCTACCCTCCGGTCGGTGCCTCATCTGGATTTGGGGCGATTCATGAATCTCCCCAACGATCGTTGCGGCACCCGCCTATGGCGGCCTTCCGTCCGGCTGGCGCGCTTTCTGTACAACGGCTGGTCAACGAAACAACAAAACGCCATTTGCACTACGCAATTTCCATCGTCAGCCATGAAGTAGCGGCCAGAACCCCATGAAAAGCCGTTTCGATAACAGGAAACTTTCCATTTGTACTACGCTGAAGGCACTGCCGTAGGCTTGTGCGTGCACCCCGACCACGGTAGGTTTGATGCATGGACAAACCCAATGTTTTCGCCTACCAAGATTTTCGAAAGTTCCTGCTGGACTGGTGGGAATTTCGTCGGGTCTCCGACCCGGAGCTGACCAAAAGCGAAATGAGCCGTCGGTTGGGCTTGCCCAATACACGTTCATACTTCACGGATGTGCTGGCCGGCAAGAAAGTGACCGAGCTGTTCCTGGATCGGTTCGAGTCGGTGATGGACCTCACCGTCGACGAATCGCGATTCTTCCGTGCCTTGGCGCAGTTCAACCAAGCCGACACGCCCGAAGAACGGCAGGTCGCCTTCGACCGCCTGGTGACCTTCAACAAGACGCCGCATCGTATCGTCGCCCCGAAGGAATACAGCTACTACCGCCACTGGTGGAACGGCGCCATCCGCGCGGTTCTCGCCATCGAGGACCACGCCGACGACTGGGACAGGCTTGCCGCCCGCATCCAGCCCGCCATCACCGCCAAGCAGGCGCGCGCCAGCGTCGAGCTGATGTTCGAACTTGGATTGGTCCACCGTGACAAATCCCGTCACTGGAAGCCGTGCGAATCCGCGCTTTCGTCGGGCGATCTGGTCCGCGACGAACTGGTCCAGCAGGTGCAGATGCAATGGTTCGATCTCGCACGCCAATCCATCATGACCCCATCCAAGCAGCCCCGCGACTTCGCGACCTCCACCATCCATGTTTCGGCCGCCGGACTGGAGCACATCCGGTCGCGCCTTGACAAATTCCGGTCGGAAATCCGTTCCATCGCCCACAAGGACCCCGACACCGCCGATCGGGTGTACTCCCTGTGCCTCGCCTTCTTCCCCCTCACCCGCGAGTGACCGCCATGTACCAGACAATACCCAGCGCCCTTCGCGCAAGTATCGCCATCGCCGCCATCGCTTTGCTGGCAGCCTGCGAACTCGGTTCCACGGCCGCCCTGGGCGGAACCGACGACACCCACACCGGGATCGTCGACATCCAGGGGCGGGTCCTCACCCGAGACGCGCGCCCGTTCGGAAACGTGGTGGTTCGACTGCGCGGACAGAATCTGATCGACACGACGGATTCCGACGGCCGATACCAATTCCTGTCTACCACGGCTCCCGTTCCCGCCCCTTCGCCCGGCGCGGTCGACACGGTGGACTACCTGCGCGACGGACAGGTGGTCGTCTCCCTTCCCGTCCCTTCTTGGATCGCCACGCTTCCCGACATCATGCTGGTGCAGCGCGACTTGTCGGGAATTGTCGTCGGCGACGCTTCGCGGATCTCCAGGGCGAGCTGCCGGATTCGGCTCCCCAACGGCACATCGCAACGAGTCGACCTCGAATGGAACGCCGTGCAGCGGACCTTCGGCGGATTCGCGTACTTCCGCTACCAGGGCGGCGTCGACTCGTTCGCCGCCATCGCCGAAGTCCGCGACGATTCCGACAGGGTCCTGGGTCGGAGCGATTCGGTCCATTTCACCAGCCGCGCTGGCGACGTTTCGTTTCCTCCCTTTGGTTCTGTCAATGCGCTGCCCAAGGTGGGAATCCGGACGTACGAGTACGATCGCTCCTGCTGGCGCTATGGAAATTGCGCCTACCAGGAGACGGATTCCGCTCGGGTCGGTCGACGTCAGTCCATCCACCTTTACGCCGAGGTCGAGTCGAATCTGGAACGGCTCGAGGCTTTGGAATGGAACATCGACGGTGAGCATTGGCTGCGTTCTTCGCAGGACCCAACGATCAAATTCGGCCCCGCCGATGCCCCTTTGTCGGCAGGTCCGGTGTACGACACCACGGTGACGATTCCTGGCGATCTCGCCCCAGGCTCCATCTGGTACATCCGCGCTCGCGCCCTGACCACCGACGGCAGTTGGACCGAAGACACCCTTCCTGTCCGCATCGTGCGGACCCCGCCCTACGCCAGGATCGTGGTCGGACCCAACAGGATGATTCCCTCCGAGGTCGTTATCACGCCTGGCAGCCGTCAACCGGTATATCTGAGCGACAGCGGGCTCGCAGGGGCTCAAATCGTCTCCAGGAAGCTCTACCTGGTCCAGCTCAAGTACCACGACACGACGAAGGTCTGCACCGACAAACCCGTGATCCTGAACCTCTTCACGCAAACCATCGAAGTCGTCTCCAGCACCTGCGAACCACCCAGACCGATCGTCGGCGGCGGATTGTTGGTGTCCGGCGAATGGAACGGCCTGGCCGTTTCCGGAAACGACACGGCCATTACCTTCCCCTACCCATTCGGCGAATACCAGCTTCGCTACGAGGTGATCGACTCCGACGGCGACACCACGCTGGCCATCGCTTCTTCGGCGATCGTCAGCTCCGTCGCGCCTCGCATCGATTCCATCGTCCTATCGGCCGATTCCATCCGGCTCGATTGGTCGGCCCCTATACCGTCGGTGGCAACCTTGGCCGAACTTTCCTCCACCCGCTGGATCCTGACCGCGAGGTGGCTCTGCTCCGATCGCACCGACAGCACCAGGATGGAACTGTCCGACACTTCGCGCTCGATCGTGCTCCATCCGCCGACGGACCTGATCTCGACGAAGATCTCCCTTTTGCGCAGGTCGGCGGAAATCGACGGATTCCGGACGGACACGACGTTCACCGCTCCCTCTCCCCTTCGCATGACCTTTTCCGGCACCATCCAGGATCCATCCAGGATCCAGGGCAGGATCTTCGCGCGCGGCGGAGCTCGCGCACTCATGACAGGATCTGTCGGCGAAGTTCTTCGCGGCGAAGTCGCCCGGTTGGCTTGGTTTCGGGAAGATTCCACGGACCATGACGCGGTCGCCGTGGCCTTCGCCTTGCCCGCACGTCCTGGCGCAACCCGGCTGGAATTGGACATCGCCGTCCCTGTGGCGAATCCTTGCCGGATCATGCTTCTCTCCTCCCTCGACAAGTACGGCACCAACACGCTTGGACAAAAACCGTCGCTTGGATGGAACATCCCGGCAGGATTCGTCGGACGCCTCTCGCTGGCCCTCGATTCGGCCCGGTGGCATGATCCGTCATCGCCTGCAGACACCATGGGACTCGACAAGTCCGCCGTGTTGGATGACATCCAAGGAATCGCGATGCGCATCGATGCCAATGATGGATCGCCGTTGCCGGCAGGCCGTATGGAGCTCGACAACATCGTTTGGCGCTGAACTTCCGGCAGAAGCCCCTTAGGCGGTTCTACCTTTACCCTCAACACATGCGCTTCCTTCTGGCCCTACTCCTCGCCACCCTGCTGGCTACTCCCGCCGCGGCGGCCACCGACTCCCTCGCCACGGTGCGGGATTCGAGCTTGGTGCCAAAAATCGACACCAGCGCCGATACCGTCTCGCTGAAACCTGCCTGGATGGCTGGCCTCAAGTCGGCTGTCGTCCCTGGCTGGGGACAATTCCAGACCGGCCACAACATCCGCGGCACCACCCTCATGATCCTGGATGGCTGGCTCTACTCCGACGTGATCTTCCGCACCGCGACCGCCATTCCCAAGCTTCGCGAAAAGGCTCGGATCCTGGAGGGGCGCGCCACCTCGTATTACAACGACACCGTGCTCTGGCAGATCGACAGCATCAAGTTCTACAGCGACACCTCGTTGCACTATCCAGCCGAATTCATGGCGTTGGACAGCATCGAGCTCAAACGGTACCAGAGCCGACTCCACGTGATTCAGGACAGCCTTTCGCTCATTCGAGGTCGATCGAAAATCTCGGCCGATTACCGCAACGGCGAACTCGCTTGGGCCATCGGCCTGCACGTCTACGCCATCGCCGACGCCGCCGAAGATGCCTGGCTCGCCGCAGGTGGCAAACGACCGGTCACCGAGATGAGCTCGGCCATCTGGCGAAGCCTGGTTCTACCCGGATGGGGGCAGGTTTACAACAGGCGATATTCCAAAGCGGCCCTTCTCTACATGGGAATCGGGGGCTCTTTGGCATCGTTCTTTTCGCGACAGGAAATGGTGTACTTCTGGAAGGCCGAAGCCCGCCGCGCCATCCTGGAACAACGGTCCATCACCACCGCTTCGCAGCAGACGGAATTTTTCCGCAAGCGCCGCAACCAATACATTTGGGGCCTAGGCGTTGTCTATGTCTACCAGATCATGGATGCCGCCGTCGATGCCCGACTGTCGCGTTTTGGGCTGCCGTTCCGACTCGAGCTCGAACCACAACCCCAGCCCGACCGTCCGGGCCTGACCGCCAACTTCCGCTTCTGATGGCCAGGGTCCGGCTCGCCGATGTCGCGTCCCGGGCCGGGGTCACCGCCGGCGCCGCAAGCCTTGCACTCAATGGAAAGCCCGGGGTCTCGCCCGACACCCGAGACCGCGTCAAAAAGGCCGCCCGCGAATTGGGTTACTCGCCACATCAGGGAGCGCGCTCCTTGTCGCAAGGCAAGTCTGGACTTTGGGGAGCCATCTTCGACGGAGACGGGGAGATTTGGCAGCGTTGGCTGTCAGGTGCGCTTGGACATGCGACCTCGGCGGGTGCCAAGCTCATGATCCAACGGATGCCTCCCCGGGAACGCCGGATCGAAACCCTCCGACAAATTGTGGCAGAAGCCCGGTTGGATGGAATCCTGCTCCTGGATCCGGACGGCGACGACACCCAGCTCAAACCGCTTTGGGACGCCAAGATACCAGCCGTGGTTGCGGGCCGTCGCAGTCACTGGTTCGATTGCGTGGAGATCCACGATCGACTGGCGCTGGAACAACTGCTGGACCAACTCTCGCTCAACGGCAGGCGCCCCGTCGGTCTGGTGGCAACACGCGCGCAATTCCAACGGGAAGATCCCCGCATCCAGATCTGGCACGACCATACCCTGCCACTCGACCCGAACGTGCCGCAAATCGCCGTGCCCGAAGACTCCCCCGACGCCGGAGTTTGGGCGGCAGGACAAATTCTGAAAGGCCCCGAAAGAGTCTCGGCGGTGCTTTGCCTTGCCGGCGATCGAACCGCCTGGGGAATGCTCCGCGAGGCGAGGCTGCGACAAATTTCGGTTCCAGGCGATCTCGCCATCGCGGGGTGGGGCGATCTGGAATCGTCGAATTGGGTGGATCCCGAACTGACGACCTTGCGCCTGCCCTGGGAAGACCTGGGGACTCGTTCTGCCTGGATGCTTCAGAACCGTTTGACCACACCCGATGCGCCCAAGGTCCATCGGACCTTGGACGCCCAGTTGATCATGCGTCGTTCGGCGTAGATTCCACGGCGGCGTTGCGACGCCGGCTCCACAGCCACCAACCCACCACTCCGGCGATCACCAACGCGCCAATGCCCACTCCCAGCAGGATTTGCTGGCTGCGGGCCCGCGCCGAGTGCCTCCGGAAATAGGGCAGGTACACGTTGTCCTTGATGAAGTCGGCGACGCTCACCTCAGACCTCGATGGCGCGACCGCGAATGCGGCCGTAGAGGCTGGTGAGGGCTTCGCGAGTGCCTGAAACACCGCGATTGAACTTGCCGACCACGTTCTCGGTGAGCGCCTGGACGTCTTCGTCGTCGCGATTGAGATACCAGAGGATTGCCAGCGCGCCGACAACGGCGACGATGATGCCGAAAATGAACCACTTGCGCATAGAGAAGTTCCTTTAAATGGGAGTTGGAAAAAGGGAGTTTCCTGTCTCCAAGATACCATGCTCGCGCGGGGGGTGCAACGGTTAAGACAAATTCCGTCAAAAATGCGGAGAAAACCGTCGGAATGCCGGATTCGAGCCCATCAATCTGGAACGATCACCCTCGTGCGAACAGAGGAGCCCCAACCACCTTGCGATAGAATTCCAGGTGGCTGTCCCGAGCGGCTTCGGGTCGGAACGATTCCGCCCGCCTCTGGCCACCCTCCGACAACTTCCGGCGCAGCTCGACATCGGACAGAAGCCGTCCCAGGGCTTGGGCCAGAGCGACAGGATCGTCTCCTGGAACCACGATCCCCGATCGACCGTCTTCCACGATTTCCTTGGGTCCGCCCTGGTCGGTGACCACCGCAGGAATCCCACAGGCCAAGGCCTCCAAGACCGCGTTGCCAAAGGTGTCGGTAGTAGATGGAAATGCGAAGATATCGGCGGAGGCCAAGGCTGTGGCCAGCGTATCGCCTTTGATCTCGCCAGGGAAAACGGCTCGCGCCGTGGATTCCATCCGGGCCCGGAAAGTGGACAGCCAAGGCCCATCTCCGATCACGGCAAGCACTGCATCTGGTTGGGTTTTCAGGACGATCTCGAAGGCATCCGCAAGGGCCTCCAGACCTTTCTCGCGGGACACCCGCCCCAGATAGGCGATGACAGGTCCTTGTGGGGCTCCGTACTCGCGCCATGCCGCGGCATCGCGTCGTTGCGGCGAGAAACGCGACAGATCGACCCCGCGGGGCAATTGGCGCACCCGACTGCGAGGTATCCCCATCGAAACGCATTCTTCCACGAACGCTTGCGAGGGAACGATCACGTTGCCTCCGCCCGATTTCAGGAAATTGCGGATGAACCAGTGCAGCCCGGCGATGAAAAGCGGATGATCGAGGAGGATCCGCGTGTAGGCGAGGAGGTCGGTACGATAGTTGTGGACCACGGGAATTCCCAGAATTCGCGCCAACACCAGGGCCAGCAATCCGAAGCTGCCCGGGGTCTCGATTTCGATGAGGTCGACGCGATTGTCGTGGAAAAAGTCGCAGACTTCGGACAAGGACGGATACGCCAATTCCTGTCCTTCGTATCCATGCAGATCCACCGTGCAAGCGGGGGTGAGCATCACGACCGATCCATCGGCATTGCGCGTACCCGAAGGTTTCGCGCTGTGCGACACGCCCATGAGCCAGGCTTGGTGGCCAATCCCCCGAAGCTGACCCGCCAACCTTTCGGAACTCACCGAAATCCCGTGGGTGCTGTCCATGTTGTCGCCCACCAGCAGAATCCCCAAGGCGTCGGGATTTGTCCTGCGCTTGGCCCTGGCTCGAAGAGCGAAAAGTCTTGGCAGATTGCGAAACGTCTCCACGGCGATCGCCAAAAGGAACTTCGACGATCCCGCGAAATCGGACCGGTAACGCTTTGTCTTCAATTCTGCCATTCCGTTTTCCTTGTCAAAAGATAGGTTGCATCCCTCCCATGAACTTTCTGGACGTCAATTCTTTCCTGTCGCCACGCGGGGGCGGTGCCCGAACCTACCACATCAAGAAGGCCGAGTGGTTCGTTTCGCACCCCGAGCACCGGTACATGGTGATGGGTCCGGGTGCCGGTCGCGGCGAACTTTCGCTTTGCGCGGACTGCCCACCCATCCGCACCGGATACGGAATCCCCTACGGCACGCTCAAGAACTACCGAGTCCTCGTGGATCCATGGGAACTGTCCCGGTTGGTTCGATCCGAATCCCCGCAGGTCGTGGAAATCGGCGATCCTTGGTTGTCTGCGCGGTGGAGCAAACGCCTTCCTAAATCCGTCCTACGCACCGCTTTTTGGCACTCCGATCCCCACACGGCCTACCTGGAGCCCTGGGCACGCAACGGCCGAGCCTGGCGGAAACTGGCATCCAGACAAGTTCTGTCCATCGTCGATTCGTGGCACAGGCATTTCGATCTCATCTGGTGCGCCTCGGACTGGGTCGCCGACCATCTGCGCTCGCGCGGATATCCCAACGTTGAGACCATTCGGTTCGGCATCGACAAATCGCAATTCCACGCCCGGGCGAAGTCGCCCGAGGTGCTGCGGAAATTCGGACTCGATCCCGATCGACCGGTGCTTCTCTACGCGGGACGGCTGGATATCGAAAAAGGCGTTTCCGTGCTGGAGGAAGCCATCCCGCGGATTTTGTCGTTGGACTCGCGACCTCAGGTGATGGTCACCGGTCGCGGCGAATGGGAGCCCCGCTTCAGGGCGCTCCAGATGGAAGGCTACGTCTACGGAGGCTTCCTGGAAGACCGCGAAGAGCTCGCGAACCTGGTGTCCAGCGCCGACCTTCTTTTGGCCACCTGCGCGGTGGAAACCTTCGGATTGTCCGTCCTGGAAGGGCTTTGCAGCGGTACCGGCGTCGTCAGCGCCGATGGCGGCGGCGGCGGCGAGCAGGTGCGCACCAGCGGGGCGGGTGAATTGTTCGCATCGGGATCTGCGACGGAATTTGTCAAAGCGGTCGAGCGCGCGCTCCCGAAGGCGTCGGAACTTTCCGCCAAGGCCCGCGCCTGGGGAGAGGCCTGGCCCACCTGGAACGAGATGTTCACCCAACAGATCGGACGTTGCATGGAGATCCGCGATGCGCGACACTGAACGCAAGCTGCTCGTCTCGCTCCACGACGTCACGCCGCGCCACGCCCAAGCCGTCCGACGGATTCTGGCATGGCTCGCCGAGCGCGGCCTGCCGCCGGTCCAGCTTCTGGTGGTCCCCGATTTCCACGGCGAATGGCCCTTGTCGGCGTATCCCGATTTCTGTCAGGAACTGCGTGCCTGGGGCGAATTCGGACACGAGCTCGTCCTCCATGGCTACTACCACCGCGAATCCGAACGCGCGGAACCGAAATCCCCCGGGCTGGGCGAACGATTCCAACGCCGATTCATGACGGCGGGAGAAGGCGAATACCTGTCGCTGCCACCCGTCGAGGCCGACGCGTTGCTGGAGAAAGGTCTGTCGATGTGGAATCAGGCCGAACTTGGGGCTTGGCCCCAAGGGTTCATTCCTCCCGCATGGCTCCATCGCCCCGATCTCGACGGCGTGCTTTGGAATCGGGGTTTCCGATGGACCGAGAATCATGCAGGACTGCGCTTTCGTGACGGAAAACGTCTTGTCGCCCCCGTGATCACCTGGGCGTCTCGCGATCCGGTCCGCCGAATCGGATCCCGGATCTACTGCCCCGCCGCGGTGCGGCTGAACGCCAAGGCCGCTTTGCTGCGACTTGCGATCCATCCCCACGACTTCGATCATCCGCAGTTGATCCGATCGATCGACAGGACTCTCGAGCTTGCTCGCCGACACCGCAGACCGACCGGTTCGACAGATTTCGATCAAGCGACTTAAAAGTCTATTTACACTTCTTCAATTCTCATGAAAAATGCGGTGCTCATGTACCATCAATCCGTCTATTTTGAGACGGCTTTGAAATCGCGTTTTTCGGATGCCATACCGACATCCACCCACAAACCCAGGGCAGACAAAAAATGAGCGACCAAACCAGCCAGACCATCTTGGCTCCGGACGGCAAGAAGGAATCCGTCGAGCTGGAAAGCGTGACCATCCGCTTTGCCGGCGACTCGGGCGATGGAATGCAGCTCACCGGCACTCAGTTCACCGATGAAGCCGCCTTCCTTGGCAACGACCTTGCGACACTTCCTGACTACCCGTCGGAAATCCGCGCTCCAGCCGGGACCATCGCTGGTGTGTCTGCTTTCCAGCTGCATTTCGCCAGCCAGGACATCAAGACTCCGGGCGACGACCTGGACGTGCTGGTGGCCATGAACGCCGCCGCGCTCAAGGTGAACCTTCGCGACCTCAAGGATGGCGGAATCATCCTGGTCGACCTCGACGGTTTCAAGGAGAAGGACCTCGAAAAGGCCGGATACGCCGCGAACCCGTTGGACGACGGTTCACTGGGCAAATACCGCATCATCCGCGTCGACATCACCGAGCACACCGTGCGCGCCGTGGAGCCAGCCGGTGTGTCGGCCAAGAACGCCGGCCGTTGCAAGAACTTCTTCACGCTCGGCATGATGTACTGGCTGTACGGTCGCGAACCCAAGAACACCATCGAGTGGATTCGCAAGAAATTCGCCAAGAAGCCCGACATCGCACAGGCCAACGAAGCCGCCGTGGTGGCAGGCTACAGCTATTGCGACACCGTCGAGCTTTTCGAGACCACCTACGTGGTCCCCAAGGCCCCTCTCATGAAGGGCACCTACAAGCGCATTTCGGGCAACGAGGCCACCGCGCTCGGATTCGTGGCAGCTTCTGTCCAAGCCAAGAAGCAGTTGTTCCTGGGATCGTACCCCATCACTCCCGCCACCGACATCTTGAACGAACTGGCCGCGCAAAAGCACTTCGGCATTCGCACCTTCCAAGCGGAAGACGAAATCGCCGGCGCCTGTTCCGCCATCGGCGCAGCCTTCGCGGGCAACATCGCCATCACCACCACCTCCGGCCCTGGCGTGTGCCTCAAGTCGGAAGCCATGAACCTCGCGGTCATGGCCGAACTGCCCGTGGTGATCGTGAATGTGCAGCGCGGTGGACCTTCCACCGGCATGCCCACCAAGACCGAGCAATCCGACCTCTTGCAGGCCTTGTACGGACGCAACGGCGACTCGCCGATGCCCGTGATTGCTGCCAAGACTCCTGGCGACTGCTTTTGGGCCGCTCTGGAAGCCACCAAGATCGCTGTCGAGTACATGACACCCGTTGTCCTGCTCACCGACGGCTACATCGCCAACGGCGCCGAGCCCTTCCGCATTCCCGAGATCGAGGATCTGCCCAAGATCGAGGTCGTTTACGCACAGGACCCTCTCACCTTCAAGCCCTACCTGCGCAACGCCAAGGGCGCACGCCCCTGGGCCATTCCCGGGACTCCAGGCTTGGAGCACCGGATTGGTGGATTGGAGAAGGTCAGCCCCTCGGGCACGGTCAGCCACGATCCCGAGAACCACCAGAAAATGACGATCGAGCGCCATGAAAAGGTGGCCTCCATCCAGACGCACGTTGGCCCCACCCGCATCGACGGTTGCCACGAAGGCGACCTGCTCGTCATCAGCTGGGGCGGCACCTATGGCGCCGTCTCCACGGCGGTCGATCGCCTTCTTGCCGAAGGCAAAAAGGTCGGCCACGTGCATCTGCGTTGGATCAATCCGCTGCCCAACGACCTGGAACAGGTCATGGACCGCTACAAGCAGATATTGGTGCCTGAACTGAACGTGGGTCAGCTCAAGCTGTACCTGACCGGCAAGTTCGGACGCAAGATGCACGGCTTGGGCAAGGTCATGGGCAAACCGTTCAAAATCTCCGAACTTGTGAAATACATGAACTCCATGTTGGAGGCCAAGGCATGATCGAGTCCACTCCCTCTCCGGTCCTCACTAAGAAGGACTTCGTTTCCGACATGCAGGTCAAGTGGTGCCCGGGTTGCGGCGACTACTCCATCCTGGCCGCTCTCCAGACGGTGTTGCCAAAACTTGGCATCCCCAAGGAGAAGTTCGCGATCATCTCGGGGATCGGTTGCAGCTCGCGCTTTCCGTACTACATGGACACCTACGGGTTCCACACCATCCACGGACGCGCCACGGCCATCGCCACCGGCACCAAGCTGGCCAATCCAGACCTGCAAGTCTGGGTGATCACCGGCGACGGCGACGGTTTGTCCATCGGCGGCAACCACATGCTGCACGTGCTGCGCCGCAACGTCGACGTCAAGATCATCTTGTTCAACAACGAGATCTACGGTTTGACCAAGGGCCAGTTCTCCCCCACCTCCCCCATGGGACTCAAGACCAAGACCAGTCCGATGGGCAACGTCGACCGTCCGCTGTCGCCGGTTTCTGTCGCCTTGGCCTCTGGTGCGGGATTTGTCGCTCGCACCTCCGACAACGACGTGAAACACCTGAGCGCCGTGCTGGAGGCCGCCGCCAAGTTCAAGGGTTCGGCGTTCATCGAAGTCCTGCAGAATTGCGTGATCTTCAACGATGGCGCCCACCAGGACTTCTACGGTTCGCAGACCCGCAAGGAAAACGCGCTGTACCTCGAAAACGGCAAGCCGTTGGTGTACGGCGCCGAAGGCCAGAAGGGTCTTGTCCACAAGGGCTTCGCGATCGACTGCGTCGACCTCGACGATTCGAATCGCGGACAAGTTCTGACACACGACACGACCGAGGCGACCGGGACGTTGGCCTGGACCTTGAGCCAGTTCGACTACCCCGAGAAGCCGGTTCCGCTGGGCATCTTCCGCTCGGTGGAGCGCCCTGCCTTCCACGAGATGATCGACAGCCAGATCGCCGAGGCCCGCAAGGCACGCGGCACCGGCGACCTCGAACGTCTCCTGAACTCCGGCATCACCTGGACCGTCGATTGATCGTCACCGGAACTCGCTGAATCCACGGCCCGCCCAGCAAGGCGGGCCGTTTTGTTTCCGGAATTTGTCATCCGCGCCGCTGTAGACATCCCATTTCCTATATGGAAGTCACTCGAATCCTTCGCACACCATACCTGTGGAGACGACCATGACGCTCGAATTGCAACAGATCAACGCTTGGGGAGCTCTTGCCGGCGCATTCGCGAGCTTCGCGATCGGCGGTCTCTGGTTCTCCCCGGTGCTCTTCGGCAAGGCCTGGTCCGAAAGCATCGGCAAACGCCGCGAAGATCTCGGCTCCCCCGCCATCGCCATGGGCCTGTTCCTGCTCACGGCCGTGATCCGCGTGTTCCTCATCGCCATCCTGTTCCAATTCGCGGGGCTGGACACCACGGGCAAGGGATTCATGGGTGGATTGGTGGTGGCAGGAATTGTCTTCTTCACCAGCCTTTCCAACGCGGGATTCACGGGCACCATCAAGACCAAGTGGTGGTGGATCCAAGCCAGCTACGAAATCGTCGGCGTCCTGGTGATGGCGGGAATTGTCGGGGCATCGTCGCCGGAGCGACCGCTCACGCAGGTTCAGGAAGCGGTGGACAACGTGGGGCAGACGGTGGAAGACGGGCTCAAGGATCTGGGCGTCAAATAACCGATCCTCGGAGACGAAATCTGTCAGCTCCGTTCCGCTGCCAGACCTGTCTCCGGATCGAACCCGAAGGCCCTGACCATCACCGCGTAGAGTTCGGGGTGCTCGGCGCGCAATTCCTGGGGAATCTCCAGGAACGCCTCGGTCGCCACCGCAAAGAATTCGCTGGGGTGTTCGGCTCCGTAGGGATCGATGAAGGTGTCGATCCCGTTTTCGTCGGCCTTCACAAGGCGCTTGTACTCGAAATCCATCACCCGCGCCCAATCGACTTTGAGGCTGTTCG
>JBDKGS010000100.1:0-13245 GCA_039798065.1 Fibrobacterota bacterium
CGAGTTCGGTTGGAAGGGAGCGTTCCAAGCCGGAGAAGATGACGGCATGCTTCGCATCGAGATCGCCGAAAAAGACCTGAGCATGGTCTACCGGAGGGTGGACGACAAAAAATGGCGATTCACCATGAAGGGGCGTGGCTGGGAAGTCGATCTGGAGATCAAGCGGACGCTGCCTGACTTCGAAAGAAGGGAAGATCGACGGGGCGTGCCGTCGGGGATCGTGCATTGGCTGGGCAACGCCGTGTCTGGACAGGTTTTGACGCATGGTGCGAGCTACCGCTATCGCGCGGCCCGCGGGTATTGCGATCATTCGTGGGGACCGGTGCCGCGTCGGGTGGGATGGCATTGGATCGCCGTCCAATCCGAAACGATGTGCTTGGTCTCGCTGGTGAACACCGGCATCGGGGCTCAGCTCTACACGCAGGTTCTGGTCCGACCGGTTCCTGGCAGCGAACAGGAACCGCATTGGGTGCGGCTCGATCCGCAGACGGTTTTTGGCGAAGCACCGGTCGGTTCGCCCGGAACGGCCTGGACGGCGGTCTCCACCGACCTGGAGTTGGAGGTCAGAATCCGTCAGGGGTCCGGTTTCAGGGAGCGGATTCCGCCGCTGATCCCGTTCCTGGTGGACATCGACCACCAGGAATCCTTCGTGTCGGCCAAAGGGCGGGTGCGGTTGGACGGAATCTGGCACGACACCGACGAGATGTTCGGCGTGATGGAGGTCCATCGTGGGACCTGGTAGGTCCGCGACGCCAGGCATCACAAGCACAGATTCCCGTCCGGTCTGCATCTGCTGGCTGCGTCGCGACCTGCGGGTCCGGGACAATCGCGCGTTGTTCGCCGCCACCGAATACGCGCGTTCCCGCAACGGAACCGCGCTGGTGGTGTTCGTGTTCGATACCGACATCCTCTCGGCGTTGCCCGACCGGGACGACCGCAGGGTGGCGTTCCTCGCCGAATCGGTCGTCGAGCTGAATGACAGGTTGTGTCAGGCTGGCGCCGGCTTGCTGGTGCTCCACGGATCGGCGCGCCACGAGATTCCGGCGCTGTCGGCCAAGCTGGGGGGCGTGAGCGTCTTCGCCACCCACGACTTCGAACCGTTCGGCACCGCGCGCGACGAATCGGTTCGTCAGAAATTGACGCAGTCGGGCGCCGAGCTGGTGACCGTCAAGGACCACGTGATCTTCGAGAAGGACGAGATCCTGACCGCATCGGAGACACCGTTTCGGGTGTTCACCCCGTACCTGAAGACCTGGTCGGCTCGGCTTGAAACTTCGCCCGAGAGCCATCTTCGATTGTGGCCGTCAGAAACTGGTTTGGATGTGGTCGCACGACCGGAGCCATGGGGCGGACTGCGTTTCAAGGGGGTCAAGGACATCGGCTTCGAGTCTCCAGTGGGGCCGCAACCTCAAGGCGGAGAGCGGGCCGGTACAAAACGTCTGGGCCAATTCTTGGGAAAAATATCGGAGTACGGCCAGACGAGGGATCTTCCGGCGGTGCACGGGACCAGCAGGATTTCGGTCGATCTGCGCTTTGGGACGATTTCCGTCCGCGAGGCGGTTCGTGCCGCGCGGCGGGCAAGCGGAGCGGGAGCGGCCAAATGGCTTTCGGAATTGGTCTGGCGTGAGTTCTACCAGGCTGTGCTCTGGCATTTTCCGTCCAGCGTTGACCACGCCTTCCAGGAGCGGATGGAGCGCGTGGTCTGGGACGATCCGCAGACGGATTCTGTCGCCGCCGGGCGGTTCGCCGCCTGGTGCGAGGGACGGACCGGGTATCCGTTCATCGATGCCGCCATGCGCGAACTGCGGGCCACGGGTTGGATGCACAACCGATGCCGGATGGTGGTGGCGTCGTTTCTGACCAAGGACCTGCACATCCACTGGAAACGCGGGGAACGTTGGTTCGCCCGGTGGCTTTTGGATATCGAGCTCGCGTCCAACGTGGGTGGGTGGCAATGGGCGGCAAGCACCGGAGCCGATGGCCAGCCTTGGTTTCGGATCTTCAATCCGGTGGAGCAGGGACGAAAGTGGGATCCGAGCGGAACCTGGATACGGACCTGGTGCCCCGAACTGTCGAACCTAGACGACAAGCTCGTCCACACCCCTTGGGAGGGGACGGAATCCGTCTTGTCGAAGGCGGGGCTCGTTCTGGACAAAAACTGGCCACGACCGATCGTGGACCACGCGACCGAACGTCGCGAAGCCCTGGAGCGGTTCGGAAAGACGAGCGACCGTTAGCGACTATTGATTCTCGTAGGCGCGGCGCAGCACGACCTTCACCCAGGCTTGTTCCCATTCCTTGGCGGCCTTGCGGGCGCGCGAGGTCAGTTCGGCGATCGCGCGTTCGTCCTCGGATTCGGGAGCGACGGAACCGTTGGCGATGGCTTCGAGCAGTCCACCCCAGAATTCCAGGAATTCCGTTTCCCAGAACTTGAAGGAGCTCGTGACGCACCCGGCTTCGAACGGCTTTCCCTTCCAATCGGAATGGGAAGGTCCCGGTGCGAAATCGGTGATCACGCGTTTGGCGGAATTGGCGGGCGAGGAATGCAGCGACACCGGCGGATCGTCGCGTCGCACGGCACGCACCGCAACCGGCTCGCTGCGCCTGGTCTTCACGAGAGTTCCGCGAGAATGGGCGGGTGCGGCGCGCTGGACGGATTCCGTCGCCTCGCGTCGTTGGGCGCTGCGTGGGCGTTCGTCTTCGGTGGGACGGCGCTGGCAAAGGGCGAAAAGATCGTCGCCGTATTGCGCGAACAGCGGGGCCGTGAGCAATCGCAGATCTTCCAGGGCGTAGATGTCCTTGGGGTCCTGGAGCAGGATGCGACGGAACACCCATTCGTCCAGAACCTGTTCGGGCTTCATGATCCCCGCTTCGAGAGCTCTGCGGCGACGCCAGGCGAGGAATGCGGTCAATCGATCATCGGGCGTATCGGTCACTGGTGGGCTCCCTCGTGTGTGGGGTGCAATTTAGGTACGTGCATCATCTCGCGGGAGCTTTATCCGTGACTTCCGCCCGTTAGTGGATAAACCACCCATCTGCGACGGTGGGGTATTTCCCTATGCCAACAATCAGCGCTTCCGATCAATGACGAAACGATCCTCGGGGGTTCAGACCCAGGAGGATGACAACTCCCGTCAGAGGGAGGTGGACTCGGGTGGGAAACGTTGGGTCGGGTTGTGCCTCAGAAAAGCCCAATGCGAACGTGTTTCCCGGGAGTACTTTTTGCGTCAATGCTCGCGATCGACATAGGGAACACGCATACCGTCCTGGGCCTCTACCGCGACGGACGGCTTGCCAGAAAATGGCGACTTACGACGATGCCCGCCGCGACTTCGGACGAAATCGAGATTCGCGTGCGCGGACTCCTCGAACTGGTCCAATCGCCGGGGCTCGAACTGAACCGTGCCGTTCTCGCCACGGTGGTTCCCGCCTTGGATCGCAGTTGGCGCAAGGCGTTGGAGCGCATCATGCCACCGGGGCAGGTGGCATCGCTGTCCCATCTGAACTGCGGCTTCCCGCTGGAATACTCCAATCCCGCCCAGACCGGGCCCGACCGTCTCGCCAACGCCCTGGGGGTCGAACGGTTGGGAATTCCCGACGCCATCGTCATCGATCTCGGGACGGCGACAACTTTTGACGTGGTCCGCCAAGGCAACTACCTGGGCGGCGCGATCGCCCCGGGAATCGAAACCGGAATGCTCGCGCTCACGGGTCGCACGGCGCGTCTTCCGCAAGTGGCGATCGAGGTTCCTGGGCGCGCCACCGGACGCAGCACCGAGACCGCATTGCACTCGGGCCTGCTGTTGGGGCACGTGGGCATGATGGAATACATGGTGACCAGAATCCGTCGAGAGGAAAACATCCCCGACGCCAAAGTGATCGCCACAGGCGGCTGGAGCCAGGTCCTGCGCGGCTTGACAGCGGTTGTCGACGCCTACCATGCCGACCTCACGCTCGATGGCCTGGAATGGTTCTCGCGCACCAGGACTTCCAGCTTTGGAAAGGTCGAGGGGTAGCGCGCGCATGCACAGGGTCCTTGTCACCGGTGGTTCGGGATTTTTGGGTTCGCACCTCTGCGAAAGGCTGCTTGAACGCGGCGACGAGGTGGTCTGTCTCGACAATTTCTTCACTGGTCGGCGCAGGAACATCGAGCACTTGCTGGGGCACAAACGCTTCGAGATGGTTCGCCACGACGTGGTGGAACCCATTCTGCTGGAAGTGGACCGGATCTTCAACCTGGCCTGTCCAGCTTCGCCCATCCACTACCAGTACAATCCGGTGAAAACCGTGAAGACCAGCGTGATGGGAGCCATCAACATGCTGGGCATGGCCAAGCGCGTGAGGGCGCGCATCCTGCAAGCCAGCACCTCGGAAGTGTACGGGGATCCCGACCAGCACCCCCAAACCGAAGCCTATTGGGGCAATGTGAATCCCATCGGCATTCGCAGTTGCTACGACGAAGGCAAGCGCGTCGCCGAGACGCTATTCATGGACTACCACCGCCAGAACGGGGTGGACATCCGGATCGCCCGCATCTTCAACACCTACGGCCCCCGCATGCATCCCGAAGATGGACGCGTAGTCTCCAATTTCGCGGTGCAGGCTCTGCGTGGCGACGACATCACCCTGTTCGGCGACGGCACCCAGACGCGCAGCTTTTGCTACGTCGACGACCTGGTGGAAGGTCTGATCCGACTCATGGACTGGGAAGGCCCCGATGCGCATCTGCCGGTGAACCTGGGCAATCCCGGCGAGTTCACCATGCTCGAATTGGCCGAGAAAATCGTCCGTTCCGCGGGTTCCCCTTCAAAAATTGTCCATCAACCGTTGCCCGCCGACGATCCGCGTCAACGCCGCCCTGATATCTCGCGAGCCATCGCCAAACTGGGCTGGGAGCCCCGGATCTCCATCGACCATGGACTTCCAAGCGTACTCGATTGGTTCCGAAAGGAGCTCTCCCTGGAATGATTGCCGCCTTGGCGTTGCTCTCGATCCTTTCCTCGGTCGACATCCCCGCTCCCCGCAAAGTGGATTCCTCCCTGGTTCGTCAGATTCTGTCCTCATCGTTGGACAGCGTTTCCGTTCCCGCCACCACCGATTGGACCTTGGTCGGGCCGGTGGGGGATTCGGCGGTGTTGCTCGCCGACGGTACCGAATGGCGCCGCGTGCCCTGGAATTCGCTTGTGGCCACGCTGGTCGCGCCCGAAGGACCCAAGGCATCGGGCTGGGTGAATCTCGCGCCCACCATCGGACATTTTTTGGCATGGGGTGCTCCTGTCACGGGAGGCGCCGTTTCCGCGGAACTCGGCAACGGACATGGTCGTTCGAGTTCTTCGCTGCTCAATTGGTCGGTTGCCGCGCAGTACAGGCACGCACCGTCGCGCTGGATCGCGCTGCTGGGCGGAATCTCGTACGATCAGACCTTGTTCGCGCCTCGGTTGCGGGCCATCACGGGCGACTCGCTACGGCCGGTCGGGATGGGCTTGCAACTTGGCGTTTGCGGTCCTTTCGCCTGCTTCGAGGTCCAGCGGCATCCTTTGCCGCTGTTGGAGCAGACCTGGCTGCAGCCCCATCTGGACAGCCTCACGGAATTCCGCCAACCCGGCGATTTTTGGACGGTCTCGCAGGATTCCGGTTTCACGGCGGCTTGGGAACAACGAGTGGTCCTGCACCTGGGTGTGTTGGAGTACCGCGCAAGCTGGTGTCCCGAATTGTGGAAGGGCTCGTTCCAATCGGTCGGTGCTTGGGACATGCCCGCCGGATTCCTGCGATTCGGAACCGGGCTGGAATGGACCCCACACCGCGCCGGAGTCCGCGCCGCCTTGGCCGTGGCCCCGCTGGTCTGGACCCTCCGCACGCCTGGATCCTCGGGGATCAAGCTTTTCCTGGAGCCGCTCTCGGTTTCCATCGGGTTTCGCGGCCTCAGCGATTTCCAAGCGAACGTCCGCTCGACCATCCGTTTCGCCGATCCCTTCTCCTCCCCAACCTCACCACCCCTTTAGGTGGCAGGAGATCCCACCATGACAGCTTCTGTCAATACATCCCCGGCCTGCCCGCTGGGCCAGGCGAAGTCCGAGCTTTCCGGACTGCGCCGAGCCGCTTGGACGGCATTTGTCGTGCCGCCGGCGCTTTCTGTCGCATCCGTGCTCCTGGTCCGCCGGTTCGATCCCACCTTCCTGCACAACCCCATCCTGATGGGGGTGCTGGGCCTGTTCGTGCTTGGACAGATTCTGTTGGTTTGGCAATTGGCGGCCTTGTTGCGGAGGGTTTCGACGGGAATTGTCGTACTGGAGCGACTCGAGGCCTCCGGTCGCAGTCCCGATCTCGATGCGTTGGAAAGCTCGCTGTTGGCCATCAAGCCCGATCCGATGCGCGAGCTGGTGCTGGGATGGATCCAGCTGGAGCGGAAGTCGCATGGCGAAGGCGCCTTGGAGCTGTTGCAGAACTCGATCGATCGGCGCAGTCTTCGCGACCACGCCGCGTTGGGTGTCCACGCGCTCATCAACCGCGTGGTGCTGAAGGTCGGCTTCCTCGGAACCTTGGTGGGACTCCTGTTCACCTTCCCTCCCATGAAGCGCGCCGTCCTTGGGTTGTCCGGATCCGATGGCGAAATGACCTTCATCCGCGACATCGCGAAGGCCATCGACGAAGACGCCTACGCCATCCAGGCCACCTTGGTCGCCACCGGCCTGTCGCTTTTGCTGGAGGCGGTGGTGGTGCAGATCCTGGAGCGTTTCTACGGCAGGTTCGAACTGGTCGAGAGCCTGGTATCGGACTGGAACCTGACGGTTCTGCGGCCTTCGGTCCGCAAAAGCGGCGGTTCCCCGGCCACCGGCACCCCCGAAGACAATTTGCGTCTGCAGGCCAGGCTGGCACAGGGACAGCAGATCCTGGATGCGCATCTCCAACAGCTGCTGGAAACCCTGCGCAAGACGGGGGAGAGCGTCGAGGTGGTGGCGAGGTCGCAGGCGGGACTGGAACGGCGGGTGACGGAAATTGTCGCATGGGAGAAGGACTACCGCTCCTTCCTGGCCACCAAGGACAAGGCTGCCGCCCCATCTCCGCGAATGTCGGAGCACTAGACAGTGGCCCGACACCGTCGGAAACTCGATCTGGGCGAAGCCATTTCCTTCGACAGCGTCCTCACCGTGCTCACGGTGTTGCTGGTGCTGCGCATGGTGTTTTTCGTGCCCATGGTGAATCTGGACAAGGCCAAGACGGTGGCGGCCAAGAAGGCGGGGATCTGGGACACCACCGCGGTGCGCGTGGTCGCCGAGGGGAAGTCCACCGAGAACTCCGGCTACCAGAACGCATTCGGCTTGGCCAAAGCCCAAGTGCGGGTCACGGGCGGCTTGGGCGGTACCGGAATCTGGATCGAGGCCGTGCTGCCCGACAGTTCGGTGGCGGTGGTCTACCACGATGTGCCCAAGGGGCGATACGTGCGGTTGCACGCGCAGTCGAGAACAGAGCTGCCCAGTTGCCAATACGGGCTGTTGCGTTGGAGTCCACCGGAAAAGCAGTGGTTCACGGTGTCGGATTCTGTCGATTACGGCGATCGGGGAGTCTCGAACGCCACTCTCTCCAGCTATCGTGGTTGGATCGCGGAGGGTGCGAAATGAAACACCTGATGCTTGCCTTGGCGTTCCTGGCGGGCTCGGCGCTCGCGCAGTGGAGCGCTCCCCAGGTGGGGAGTTTCGCGGTGGCCACCTTGAAGGAGCCGGTCATCGAGAAAAAACTGCGGGACCGGTTCAAAGCCGAAGGCTCGCCGGTGTTCTTGATCGGAAATCCGGGTGCGGGATTGCAGCAAGGCGACATCGTCCGGTTCGCGAACAAGGCAGTTCTTGTCGATGCCGACGTGTGGCAGACGCTCGCTTCCGAAGGCGCCTTGCAAGCGCTCAAGCAGGCTCCGCTGGTGCGGGTGAAGGCCGGTGTCGACCCTTCGGCTTGGATCGCCCGCTCCAAGATGGTGCCCAACCAGAAGGAACGTCGGCTCTACGAATTCGGTTCGGCGCTCCTGAAAGTCCTGGAAGCCTCCATGGGGCGACTGCCCGATGGACAGAAATTGTTCCTGTCTTTCGAGGGTGGCCAGATGGTCCTCACCGCTCCCGGCACGTTCCTCGATCGGATGCGTGCGGGTGCCGGGTCCAGCGAGTCGTCGCCATCCAAAGACAAGCTCCCGAAGGGAAAACCGCACATCGCGAGCCTTCCTCCGGCCGATTCCCTGCAGCCCCAGACCCCGATCGACTGGACTCTTTGGGCGGTGGACGATTTGGGAGGGCCCACCTATTCCTACCAATACAGTCTTGAAGACAAGTTGCCTTCGGGGCTCACATGGGATCCAGAGAGCCATCGGGTGGTCGGAGTCATCAAGGAAGTCGGGACTTGGAGCATGGTTTTTCGCGTCTCCGATGCAAGCGGAGGCCGGGACAGCCTGATCTGGAAGTTGGTTGTGGCCAACGAGGCCCCCGTGAAAAAGGATGCGGCTCCCCGTGCCTCCAACGCGGCTGCCACCGATCCCACCACGATCGAGTTGCCTTGGGATACGTTGATCGAATCCCGATGGTACGAATGGAAGCTGGATCAGCAGGTGGCTTTGTGGGAAAAATCCGGAATCCGGTTGGAGACCGTGGATGCCGAACTCGCCGATGTGGTGTGGAAAAACAGCGTGTTGTCGATCCGCCCTCGTCGCGAAGGGACGGCGACTCTCCGGATGCGCTTCTCGAGTGGTGCCGGGGTCCGCATGTCTTCGCGCGACATTCCCGTGAAGAGATACCCGATGCCGGTCTTCCTTTCGCGAAGCGGGGGAGCGAATCTTCTGGAGGGGGCCCGTCGCGTCTACCATCCGGTGGCACAGGATGCGTTCGGAGGCAAGGTCTCGATCACCGCCGAATACCCCATCGATGCTCCGGTCGATTGGGACGGATCCGATCTGCGCATCGCCCCTCGCACCCCAGGGGCTTGGAGCGTGAAACTGATCGCCCGCGACACCCTGGATCACACCACGGAGCAGTGGGTATCCTTTGTCGCCGAGGCCAAGATGCGCTCGCGATCGAGTCTGGAGACCTGGTGGGTTTCGGGCGTGCACCCGTGGATGGCCACGATGGAATTCGGGCGTGGACGCTTGACCTTGTTCTCCCCGCAACCACGCCGTATCCTATTCGCCGACAACGCGCTGGAACAGGATTGGCCATATCTGCTGCTGGGCAGCAACTTGCTGGGCCAGGAAGCGATCGCACGGGGACAGGCATTTTCCATCGACCTTGGCGGGACCCTGCGGCTTCCCAACGCCGCGGTGCTCACCGGCGGCATTGTGGGGCGAATCCAGGCTCGTCACGACGCCAGGCCAGCCTATCCGTGGGTGTTCGAGGGGGAATTCATGGGTTGGGTGCAGCAGGCGATCGTGGCCACCGACACCGCGCGGTTGCGCTCCACCATGACCGCTCGCAACGACGATGCCGGTTTGGGCGAACTGCAGGAGCGTTACGGAGCCGTGCTCGGGCGTGTGCTGTCCGACGCATTCGACCGTCACAACGGTGTTTTCCAGACGCGCTTGGAGGGATGGCTCCAAACACCGTGGCCTGTCCAGGTGGGATTTGGAGTGTGGCGGGAAGATCTTCCCGTGTCCATGACCATGTCGCAAAGGCTCAGTGGTGGTCTGCGGCTGTCGCCGTCGGGCTGGTGGGGTGGAATCGAGGCCACGGCGCGCCTGGGGTGGGGACCGGCCAAGGCGGGAACTGCTGCATGGTGGAACCTCCGATGGTCCTCCGGGATTCTACCTTGACTGGACCTATGAAGATTCTGGTTGTCGGTTCTGGCGGGCGTGAACACGCCATCGTTCGCAAACTCTCCGAGAGCGTCCATGCTCCGGAAATCCTCGTCGCCCCGGGCAATCCCGGCATGGAGGGGCTTGCCGCGTGCATCGCGGTGGCCTCCGACGACATCGACGGCTTGGTGGCTCTCGCCAAGGAGCAGGCAGTCGATTGGGTCTTCGTGGGGCCCGAAATCCCCTTGGCTTTGGGACTGGTCGACAAGCTCACCGAGGCGGGAATTCCAGCGTTGGGACCCAGCCAGGCCGCAGCTCGTTTGGAATCGTCCAAGGCATTTGCCAAGGAAATCATGGTTCGCTACGAGATTCCCACGGCAGGTTACCACCTGTTCACGGAACTCGAACCTCTCCTGACGCATCTCTCCGATTGCCCCATTCCGGTGGTGGTCAAGGCGTCGGGATTGGCAGGCGGCAAGGGTGCCGTGGTCTGCATGACCCGCGAAGAAGCCGTCTCGGCAGCGCGTCAGATGCTGGGCGACGACAAGACTTTCGGCGAAGCCGGTGACGAAGTCGTGGTCGAAGAATTCATGACCGGCGAAGAAGCTTCCGTGTTCGTGCTTTGCGATGGAGCCCGCTACGTTCTGTTGCCTTCGGCACAGGATCACAAGCGCTTGCGCGACGGCGACCAAGGACCCAACACCGGAGGCATGGGCGCATATTCGCCTGCACCGTGTGTGACTCCTGCCATTCTGGCGTCGGTCTGCCAAAATATCGTGGAACCCACACTGCGGGCCATGGAGCAGGAAGGTTGCCCGTACAAGGGAATCTTGTACGTTGGTCTCATGCTGACCAAGTCTGGTCCCAAAGTCGTGGAATTCAATTGCCGCTTGGGTGACCCCGAAACCCAGTGCGTGCTTCCCATTTTGGAATCCGACCTTGTGGATCTGTGCCAGGCCGCCTTGGCTGGCCGCTTGGGCGACATCCACGTTCCCGCACCGCGCAAGGCCTCGGCCATCGTGGTCTTGGCGGCCGAAGGTTACCCCGGTTCCATCCGCAAGGGACGCAAGATCGTTGGGGTCGACGAAGCGAACGCCCTGGATGGCGTGCAAGTGCTCCACGCGGGGACCAGCCGCGATGCCGACGGTGTTTTGGTGAGTTCCGGCGGTCGCGTGTTGGGAGTCGTGGGAATCGGCGAAGGCCTGCAGCAGGCTGTGGACAACGCCTACCGAGGGGTTGCCACGGTGTCCTTCGAAGGAATGCAACACCGCACCGACATCGCATCGCGGGGATTGGCCGCGACGGGGAATCGTCAGGGCGCGTGATGATCCGCCCCCTGGTCTTGGCGCTGGCGGGCTTTGCCGCGGCGCAGGTTCCGACCGGGGCGTTCCGCGGTGAAAGGCTCGGTTTCGATGTCCGTTGGGCGGGCATGGTCGTTGGACATGCGCGGATCGAAACGCTGCCCACGACGGATCCCAATTTGATGGTCGTGAGAACCACCGCCAAGGCGAATTCAACCATCCAGTCCGTGTATCCCGTGCGCGACACCATCGAGTCGTTTTTCGACACCAGCAGCGGGTTGCCCTCGGTGTTCCGCAAGCGCCAGATGGAAGGTTCCTACCAAGCCGATTTCAAGATCGATTTCGACTGGACAAAAAATGTCGCAAGGGTCGCGGGATCGGCCAAGGGAAAACCAAGGCCCGACACCTCGGTCACGCTCGCGGGCGGCGAGTTCGATCTGCTTTCGGCGTTTTTGTGGGTGCGACGCAACGCTCTCGTTCCCGGCAAGTCGTTGTGGATTTCCATGGTCGACAATCGCAAGCGGTTCGCGTCGGTGGAGGTGGCGTGCCTGCGCAAGGAAACCATCGAAACCGCGATGGGCGATCAGAAGACGATCGTGATCGAACCTCGGATCCATGGCGACGCCTTGTTCGCCAGCAAAGGAAAATTGTTCGTCTGGCTCACCGACGACGAGAACCACGTTCCCGTCCGGATGACATCCAAGATCAAGTTGGGGACCATCCAAGCCGATCTGGTTTCCAGGACACCGCCGCGCTGATCGTTTCGTGATTGCCTCGCGTGGCCCGCAGGTGGTATCGTGCTCGCCGAACCTGCGAGGCAAACATGGCCACCATTCTCCTAGTCGAAGACCAGATCCTCTTTCGCGAGAATCTCGCTGAAGCATTGGAAGACCACGGGTATGCCGTGGTGCGGGCGTCCGACGGCGAAGAAGCGATGAAGTGCATCGACACCTATCTCATCGATCTGTTCGTGCTGGACGTGGCGCTTCCGGGAATCAGCGGCCTGGAGCTGCTGAAGAACCTGCGTGCCCGGCCCGCGCTGCGCCGCGTCCCGGCGATGTTCCTGACCGCCTACCCGCGCCAGGACGTTCTGGAAGAGGCCGGTAGAATGGGCATCGGCGACTTCCTGGTGAAATCGGACATTTCGTTGAAAGACCTGTTGGAGCGGATCGAACGCGGCTTGATGTCGGGGTTCGAAGGCAGCTCGGCACCAGGCGGGCCGTCGTCGTCGCGGGTCGATCCGATGCCGAGCCGACGCCATCTGCGTCCCGCGTTGCGCCGTTGGCGTCCTCAACCTGCGCGTCCGCAGGTGGCCGATCTGTTCGCCATGGCATCGCAGGAGCCCTCGTCGCGGGAGTTGCTGTCGTACCTGGCGATCGATCCCGAGGCCGGGAAATGGATACGACGGATTCTGTCAAAAGGGGTCGCCGAGCCACCGACGATGGAATCCCTCGTCCTCCACGCGGATCCGACCTTGACCTTGAGGCTGTTGATTCTGAGGGCCGTGGTCGAAGGGGCCATGCGCTCCATGGAGCCTTTCTCCGACCTTCGCCGCTTGTGGAAGCGGGCCCTCATGGTCGGGCTTCTCGCGGAAGAGCTCGCTCCCATCACGGCCTTCGCCACGCCGTTGCAGGCTTTCCTGGCGGGAATCTGCACGGAGGTTCCGTGGGTCTTCGCGATCCAGGCGCTGGAGACGGAATATGGCGAGGTGAAAGCCGAAGCCTGGGAGGAAGGGGTTCCCATCCGGCAGCACCTTGCCGATGCCTTCGGCACCGATCCGGCCACACTGGCCCTCGAGACGGTTCGCAGCATGGAGGTGCCGGAACCTGTCTGGAAGGCCGTGGTCGACCTGTTGGGGAAAAAGGCGGGTTCGCACATCTGGGAACCCGGCGTGGGCGGTCGGGTGCTGGACATCGTGACGGAGCTCGCACACCTGACGGAATCCGTCTGGCATCCCTGCACCACCGTTCGCTCCATCCACCTCGACGAGGCGAAGTGGCTGCGGCTCGGCGATGGAATCCAGGCTTGCCTGGAGCGTGCACAGGCCCGAGCGAGCCAGATCTTCGATCTTGGGGCGTTTCCCGAGGCGACCTCGCCGGGCGAGACGCGCTCGATCGCGCTTTCCAATCCCGAACGCAGACTGTTCGTGCACAGGGCTCCCGAAATGTTCGCCCCCGATCC
>JBDKGS010000101.1:0-13137 GCA_039798065.1 Fibrobacterota bacterium
CCGACCGACGTGGTGGTGACATTCGGCGAGGGGTGGAAGTCGGTGGCGGTGCGTGAATTCCAGAGAAACAGCATCGAAATGGCGCAGGGAGCCATCGATCGTTTTCCGGTTGCGGAGCGCGACATCTCCATGGTGACCATCAGCGTGGGCCGCGAATCCTTCGAAGAGCTCAAGGAACGTTTGACCTTGTTCCGCCGCGAGGCCTTGGCCTTGGCCCGAAACGACAAATCCCCGGACAGGGTTTGTCACCTCAACCTATCCTTGTTCCCCGTGTCGGGAACCACCGCGTGAGACACATTTTGTCCATCGCTTCGCGGGAAGGGTGCGGAAGCTCGGTTCGCGCCGGCTTGTCGGTCGCGTTCTTGACGTTTCTTGTCGGTTGCGGGGAGGCTCCGCAGGCCGGTGGCGGCGGCATCGAGATCCCCAATGGCCTGACCCTCACGGTGAACTCGGCCGACAACAAGCCGGTGAAGAACGTGGCGGTGCGGCTTCTGGCCCGCGAGAGCTGGACGCGCCGCACCGTGGAAGGCGCCGACGTGGTTCTGGATACCGCGTTCACCGATTCGCTGGGCAAGGTTTCGTTCGCTTTGCCTGCCGGCGAAGGTTATTGGGTGGAGGCTTCCACCCATGGCATGGGCTTGCGCGTGCAGGGCGACGGTCCGGAGTCCAAGACCGCCGTGCTCGCCTCGCTCTCGAAGATTTCCGGATACCTGGGCGCGGGCCCCGTGGCCGGGGTGCGGGTTCGCCTTGCGGGGACCTCGCGGACCACGCTCACCGACGCGCAGGGCCGCTTCGTCTTCGACTCCATTCCGCAGTCGGGATATTCGATGGTGGGCCAGACGGGTGCCAGTCGGAAATTGACGCAATTGGGCGACGTGGACCTGGGCTTGGCCCCGGCCGTGGCGCAAGGTCTGGACAACGACACCACCGCGGTGGTCCTGGACAACTTCGCCGACGGTGACAATATCTGGCTGTTGCATGGATTGTTCGGCAGCGGCTACTGGTGGATCGCCGCCAACAACCCCGATCTGACCAAGGTGTTCGGGATTCAGGGCGCGTTCCAAGCCGTGACCACCGACGGAATCCGTCGCTGGATGGCCGTGACCGTCGATGCAACGGCGATGGCTTCGCCGTGGGCCGGCCTGGGCATCGACTTCGGCGCCAAGGGCGCGGTGCTTCCCGAATGGTCGGCGGCGCAGGATCTGCGATTGAACCTTCGCGGCAAAGGGGGTTGGTCAGTGGCCGTGGTGGTCGACGAGGTCGATGGCGAGAGCGTCCACTGGACAAGTTCCGTCATGACTCTGGATACCGCATGGAGCACCATCCGGGTGCCGTTCGCGTCTTTGGTTTCCGACAGGGGACCCGCGGAAGTCTGGAGCGCCAAGCCGCGGAAGGTTCGGCAGTTTTTGCTGCAGACCGCCGAGGCGGGGAGGCTGGATTTGGGCGAGCTGGCCGTGGACGGCGCGACGCTGGGGGATTGGGCGAAGTAGGTGTGCGGATTAGTTCATGAGGCAGCGAACGCTGGCGCCGTTGCTCGAATAGGTGTTGTAGAAACGAGAAACCCTGCCATCGTCCTCCTGATGGATCTGGAGCGAAGTTTGGAGCTTCATGAGTCCGTTTCGAGTCCAATACGCAGCACCGGAATAGCTCAGCGAGACGTCCCCTGTCACGCTTCCACCTCCCCACCGATGGACAGCGTGAATTCCGAATCCGTAGTCATCGGTTGCGGGGTAGTTGATGGTCCCTGAGGATCCTCGTTGAGTGTACATGTACCTCCAGTTGGATCCCGCGCGGAGCTTCCGCAATCCAACCGAATCGATGGAGCCAGATTCTCCGATGGATGTCGTCAACAAGGACCACTCCGCCGTGTCGGCGATGTGCCAGCCTGATGGACATAGACCTCGTTGAACGCCGAAGGGTTTGCACGTCGCCGTATCACAGGCTTGATCGAGTGACATCGCTTGCGCCCAGGTGTAATTGCGTCCGGCAGAGTGAAGTGTATCCTGCGCCCACGCAGTATCGCCGAAGGGCGATACGGTGCGAAGATTTTCTCGCATCCAAACCTCTCCATCGGGCATGCGGCGGGCGCGATAGGCGTTTCCTTGCGCATCGAGGACAGTGTCGGCAATCCGAAGGGACAGCCAATCCGACCAATCGCTCGTATCGACTCCGCCACGCGCGGTGCCACCATTGTCCTTGATGCGGAAGCGGACATTCAGGCTGATTGATGTGTCGAGATTGAGCGAGCCTCCAAGGTGGCCGTCGGTGGTCATGGAAAGTCCAGTCAGGAATTGACTGTCGGCAGGGAGCTGCTGCTGGACCTCCCAGGTTCCGGTCTGGGTGCTATCGCCGGTTCCCCAGCTGGAGACGGAGGCGGCCGGAAACTTGAATGATCCCTGGTAACTCTTGATGGTGGGCGAGCTGGAAGAAAGGACGATTACCGGGGCGTGGTTCGCATGGTAGAGCTCGTAGCTCGCTCCCGTCACGATGGAATCCGTCTTTCCCGCCACATGGGCTTTGACCCGAATTGTCCCTGATGTCTTCTGCGGAAAAATAGCCGGGCAAGGTGTCCAGGTCTTGCCATCCAGGGAGTAGGAGAAGGTCGCGCCCGTATCCGAGACGGCGATGACGGTTACAGAATCGGGATCGGTTTGGGGGGCATAGGAAATTTCCAATGGGGTCTGCAGTCGTTTAAAGATGAGGACACGCGACGAATCCCTGCGACCGCTGCTATCGGTGGCAGTCAACGTGACCGCCGAATTCGTGCCGGAAAGTGTCAGGTGCGCCGAATAGACGGAATCTGGCGAGATCGAGGTCTGGCCGCCAATGGACACGGATTTCGCGTTGCGCACAACCCAGCTGACCAGGATCGCTCCTGTTTGTGACTCCTGTGAATCGGATGCGGGTGCGATTCGCGTGATGCGCACCGGCGAAACGACATGGAGAAGCGCCGAGTCGCGCGCGACGTTGCCTTGGCGGTCGGTCGCGTCGATTCGGATCATGTTGTCGCCGGTACGCAATGCCGGTGTTGCCGAATAGACCCCGCCGTTCCCCTTCGCTTCAATGCCCTGGATGTGGACGATCGCGATCTGGTCGTTGTCCTCAACTTGCCAGCTGACGGGCGCGACAAGGCTGTCGTAAGTCAGAATCCGTCCGCCGACAATTTTTGTGATGACGGGGTGCGTGGTGTCGATGGCGCGATGAAGAGTTGCGCCAACCGTGGTCCAAAGTCCATCGGAGTTCTTCGCCTTGGCTGCGATGGTGGTTGGCTTTCCCGTCGCATCCAAGGCCACGATGCATGTCCAGATCGAGTCATGGCCAGTGGCCGCAACGCCATTGACCACCACCGAGTCGATGTTGCCCTGTGGTGTGGTCGCTCTCCATCGCGTCGTCACGCGAGAGGAGTCGAAGGGGAGAGTTGCGTTGTCGAGAGGTGCAATCAACTGGAGACTGGGTGCAAGCGGCTTCGCTGGTTCTTTGGGTCCCACATGGAAGTTGGCTGTGGCCTTCGCCGAATCTCCGTTGGCGAGTTGCGCGATCACCACCAATTGGTAGTCGCCTTCGAGCGCGGTGGTGTTTGCGAAAAGGGTGGTGGCGGAACTGTCGAATGACGCATGCGTGGCATGCGCCTCGGGCGTCGGGATGCCGATCACCGCGATCAGCGAGGGTTTCACAAGGACTGATCCTTGCAGGACGTAGGCACGCAGGGCGGCCTCTCCCAAGCCTTTGTTCCAAATGAATGAACCACCCACGGCCACGGGATTCCCTGCTACGACAAGCCCTGTCGCCACGGAGAGAGGAACGTCCACACGGATGGTCGGGGGAGGAAACAGTTTTGCCGAATCGGCAGACGGAATCTGACTAGTAGCGAGGAGCTGGAGGGTCAAGGTCCTTGCCGAATCCAGCGAGATGTCGAGGCTCCACGATATTGCCTGCTTTGCAAGCGGTGATCCGACCTTGGAGGCGGCGACTAGAACCGCCTGGATGACCTCTTGTCGGGATAGACCCACCGGGATGGAGTCAGGAAATGTCAGCGCCTGTTTGTCGCCGGCAAGCAGCCAGGATGCGTACAGGGCGACGAGATTCGTGCGTGAGAGGGGGGTGCCGCGGCGAATCAGCGAGTCGAGCAGAGTCAACGCGAATTGATCGTAAAGGATCGATTCCGCGGTCAGAGTCAATTCGTCGGAGACTCCCACCGCAGAGTACGAGGACCTTATGATGCGCACGCCGCATTTCCATAGGGAAGCCGCAAGCGGTTGCGATCCGAGGGCAGCTGGCATCGAGATGCTCGCCGCATAGGTGACTTGACCACCCGATTGAGATCGTACGACGGGAGTGATTCCTCCGCCCGAATATTGGCCAGCGACCCATGTGACAGAATCTGCAATCTTCTGCGGTTCGGAGCTGTAGACGGAATAGGATGCCACCACGTTGGCGCGTTCGCTTGCGGAAGGCTCGGATGGTGGATGGGTGCTGCTTTGGCACGCGGAAAACAACATCACGACAGAAACCGTCATAACGGACAGCGAAGCGAGTTTGCGTGCGGATGCGTTCACGAGGGGAGTCTCCGGAGGAGGTTGCGAATCGAAGCCGAAAATAGGTAAACCCGGCCATATGAAAACGAACGGACCGGATTGAATACAGATTCCGGCAACTCGAACCGAGATAAGTTTTCTTGGCGTTTTTCGAATACCGACAGAACTTGGCCCACCGAGCTTAGAATGCCATGATCAGGTTTCGGAGTTCCGGAGGTGCGTTGATGTTTAGATCCAGCTCGGTGGTAGGCGCGTTGTTCGCGGGAGTTTGCTTGGTTTCAGGGGCGGTTTCGGCCGAGCCCTACAAATGGGGCAACGTACGGTTTGAGGGTGGTGGCTTCGTTACCGGGATTGTTACCAGCAAGACCCAATCGGGCCTGGTCTACGCACGTACGGATGTGGGTGGCGCCTATCGCTGGGATTCCTTGGGAGGCAAGTGGATTCCACTCATGGATTGGATCTCCGAAAAGGATGGCTCGCTTTACGGCACCGAAGCCATCGCATTGGATCCGCATGACTCCAAGCGCCTGTTCATTTTGACCGGAATGCATTACAACACATCGGGCAAATCGATGATCCTCCGGTCGTTCGATTACGGTGCGTCCTTCGATACCGTCAACGTCTCGACGCTTTTCAAGGCGCATGGTAACGGGCGAGGGCGTCAATCAGGCGAAAAACTCGCGGTCGATCCACTCAACAGCGCGGTTCTCTTTTGCGGAACCCGTTTGTCGGGCCTGTGGAAAAGTTCGGACACCGGCAAGACGTGGAAACAGATTTCGGCCATCGGCGCGGCGACCGACACCAACTTTTCCAATCTGGTGAGCAACAACGGACTCAGCTTTGTTTTGTTCGATTCTACCAGTGGCAAAGCTGCCAATGGAGTGACGAGGGTCATTTTCGTCGGTTCTTCCAAAAACGGATCTCCAAGCCTATACAAGAGCAACGACGGGGGCGCGACCTTTGCCGAAGTCTCGGGGGCTCCAGCAGAGATGGCGATGCGAGCGGTATTGGGGAACGGATTCTTGTATGGAACCTTTTCTATTGGAGAGGGGCCCGACAAGCAGAACAACGGAAGCGTGTGGAAAATGGAGATAGCGTCCGGTGTATGGACGAAAATTACCCCGAAGGACGATAGTGGCTTTGCCTATGCATCGGGTCGTGAGGGCTACGGCTACGCCTTCGGTGGGATTACCATCGATCCCAAGAATCCCAAACGCCTGCTTTTATCCACCATCGGCTGCTACGGCGGCAACAATTCCTGGCCCGACGGAAGCGGTAACGCAGGCGACATTTTCTTCTTGAGCGAGGACGCCGGTGCGACTTGGAAAGTTCTGAATCCATGGTCTGCGACCACGCCTATTGAAGACGCGAATGGTAACGGATGGGTGAGTGGTGGGAACATCCACTGGGCCGGCACGCTGGAATTCGACCCGTTCGACGCCAAGAAGGTCTGGGTCGGATCAGGCAACGGCGTGTTCCGCACCGACGACGTCACGGCCGCTGTGCCGCTGTGGAAGTTCCAGTCCAAGGGCATCGAGGAAACCGTTCCCATGGAGGTCGTGAGCATTCCCGGCGGGCCGCTGGTGACGGCCATCATGGATTACGATGGCGCGACATATTTTGACATCACCAAGAGCGAACCGCAGCACGATCACCCGATCGGCAGCAGCAACTCGTTGGGGTACGGCGCGAAGGTCGGCTGGATCAGCCGCTCGGGGCGCGTGACAGATTATGGCGTCAAACCCGCGGTCACCTACGACGTGATGTACCTGTCCAAGGACAAAGGCGTCACCTGGGCCATGACCGATACGTCGAGCCTTCCCGGGTCGGGCGGAGTCTTGGCGATTTCGGCGGATGGCAGCGCACTGCTGATGCGTCCCGCCAACCTGCACAATGGCACGAATGCCAGTGCCTCCACCTTCTACCGCTCCGTCGACGAAGGCAAGACTTGGAAGCCGGTTACTGGCCTTACGGTGGACGGTACGAAGTTCATTCCTCTGGTGGCCGATCCGGTGAATCCCGCGAACTTCTACATGGTTCCAGACGGCTACACCGGCGATGTCTACGCGAGCACCGATACGGGCAAGTCGTTCGCCAAGATCAGCAAGATCATGAACCCCAAGGACAATTTCAGTCCGGCAAGCTCAAGCCTTTTACGCGCTGCACCGGGAGCCGCGGGCGATCTGTGGTTGTGCCTGGACGCCGAACAGCCGTGGAACAAATCTGGCTACAGCTCCAACGGCTTGGCTCATTCCACCGACGGCGGCAAGACCTGGACCTACCTGAACACCATGGACGGATGCTTGTCCATTGGCTTAGGGAAGGCCGCGCCCGGGGCGAGTTACTACGCGCTCTACATGTGGGGTGGTGCCAACGGCGGCCCTCGCGGCATCTATCGCTCCATCGACAAAGGGGGGACCTGGATCCGTGTGAATGACGACCAGCACCAGTACGGTGGTCCAGCCAACGGCAAGTTCGTGGTGGGCGACTTCAACGTCTACGGTCGCGTGTACATGAGTTCGGCCGGACGCGGCCTGATCTACGGCGAGCCTACCGGGACAAATTCCGTCGATCCGTCGGCGGCGCGCCCTACCTCCTTGCGCCGCATGGGAGGGTTCGTGACAGGAAACGGCGTTGACGAAATCCGGTTGGTCGACATCCGCGGCCGCCTGGTGCGCAGGTCGGAAATCGTCGGTGGCGTGGCGCGAGTGGATCTGGCGGGATTGCCGCGGGGTGTGTACCTGGCGCGCACGGAAACCGAGGCGATGGCGATCGAGACCGCGCGATAGGGTTTCGCGGGAAGCGCTCCCGAGGAGCCCCCCCAAAACGAAGAACCCTCCCCCGCATCGGGATGCGAAGGAGGGTGGTTCACTCTCCTCGGGTCTGATGCCCCGAAGCTCCTTTACGGAATCGCGATCCGCTTCTGGATCGCCGTGTTCTTCGAGGTGATCCGCAGGATGTAGTTCCCTGGAGACAATTTCCGATCGATGTCCAGGCTCACGTTGGAGCCGGCCTGGAAGGAGCGCGCGATCAGCTGCTCGCCTTTGGCATTGAGCAAGCGGACCGATCCTTCCGAACTCATGCTGCCGAGCTGGAGGATGCCATTGGCGAAGGTTGCATGCTGGTTGATCTTGGAGGGGTTCGCGCCGATCCCAGCTGTGGTCGATTTCTTCCAGACGATCGCAACACTCAGGTTGGCGCTATCGAGAGAAATGGTATCCAGCAGCGTGTCGGTCGTACCTTTGAGTTTGATTAGTCGCAGCACATATGTTCCGGATAAGTAGGTGGATGTCAGGCTGAACGCGCCGTCGGCGCCCGTGGTGTCCCGCAACAACGTCGCCGCACCGGCGCCGGTGGATCGGAACGACACGTAGACGCTGTCGAGTTTGTTCCCGGCCGTATCGGATACGGTTCCCGTGATGAGGATGGTCTTGGCCGGAACGGTTGCCACGAGCGAGAAATTCACGGTATCCGGTTCGGCGGTCACGGTGTCGGTGACGGATTTCGTTGTGTACCCGGTTGCCGAAACGCTTATGGTGTAGACGCCTGCGGCGACGTTCGCGAACGAATATGTTCCGTCGGTTCCTGTCGTATCCAGTCTCGAGGCGCCGCCTCCCATGCCGGAGCTTCGGAGAGTGACGACGGCGCCGCCCACGAGCTTGGCGCTTGCGGCGGAGTCGACCTTTCCGCTCACGCTCGAAACGATCGTTGCGACGAGCGAGAAATTCACGGTATCCGGTTCGGCGGTCACGGTGTCGGTGACGGATTTTGTTGTGTACCCGGTTGCCGAAACGCTTATGGTGTAGACGCCTGCGGCGACGTTCGCGAACGAATAGGTTCCGTCGGTTCCCGTCGTATCCAGCCTCGAGGCGCCGCCGCCTCCGGCTCCGGAGCTTCTGAGGGTGACGATCGCGCCACTCACGAGCTTCGCGCTTGCGGCGGAGTCGACCTTTCCGCTCACGCTCGAAACGATCGTGGCGACCAGCGAGACGTTGACGGTGTCGGGTGCGGCGGTCACGGTGTCGGTGACGGATTTCGTCGTGTATCCGGTGGCCGAGACGCCCACGGTGTAGATTCCCGTCGTCACATCCGCGAACGAATAGGTGCCGTCGGCGCCTGTGGTATCCCTGAGCGTGGTCGCGCCGCCCCCGGCTCCCGAGCTTCTCAGCGTCACGATGGCGCCGCTGACGGGTGTGGTGCTTGCGGCGGAATCGACCTTTCCGACGACGGAGGATTTCACCGGGGCGGGTACCGGCACCATCCGGATGTCGAGGCCGGCCGTGTCCTTTCCGGACAGGACGATCGTGTCATATTTTGTCGTATAGGAAGTCGAGCCCATGCTCGTCGACCGAAGGACCAGTTTGCCCGTCGTCGAATCCGAGGAGATGCTGAATGCCCCGTTCACGCCCGTGGTGTCGCGTGCAAGGGTCGCGGCTCCCGGAACCTGCAGGGAGATCCTGATGCTGTCGAGGAGATTTCCCGAAGTGTCCTTCACCGTGCCGGAAATTGTCACCGCGGCGTTCGCGGCCCCCATGCCTGTGAACGCGAGAATGCAACCTATCAGTGAGCGTTTCATTTCCCCTTTTTCCTTGTTGATTGGGCGATTGCAGCGGAGGTGCTGCGTTCAAACCGGAAAGGGGTGGTTCCGTCGTGATGGGCGAGTTGTCTGGTGAATCTTCCTGTCCGACAAGAATTGCCGAGTCAAGTTTCGAATTCGCCGCTCTCGAAACGGGAGCATGACGGAAAACCGTGCTCTGGAAGCGCGCTCTTGAATCCACGCATGTACGATCGGAGGGGTGGTTTATCGGCGCGGAGAAGCTCGAATGTCGTGCTTCCCGGAGGACGAACCGCACCGGCTTTCACGGTGTTCGACATCTCGAGCGGCTGTTTGTGTGCAAGCTTCTCAGGAGGCTTCGTGATCTTGCTCGTTCAGTGCGATCGATGGGGAAGCGATGCCGGCCATTCCAGCACGACTCCAGCCGGCTCGACCACCACGGTCAGCGCGGTCGTCGACCCGATGGGCGTGGCATCGCGAACGATGCCCAGGAGAACCGATCCGAAGGCGTCGATGACACCCAGCCGTTCCCATGTCTCGGGGGTGCAGGTGGTGTCTCGCAGCCGCACCGTGGTGTGCATGCGCCGCCAAGCGACACCCATGTCCAGGATGTGGTCGTTCGTCGTCTGGACTTCCTGGATGGATTCGATCAGGCTGCGTTTGGATTCCGAGGGATCCCACAGGACTTGACGCAATCCGTCCTTGAGGCGATTGGCGTCCAGCCAACCTTCGAAGTGCCCGGCCGCGAAGGCCAAAAGTTGCGATCGGGAGTCGGTTCCCGCGTGCGGACGGAAACTGACACTGGGACGGACCAATCCCGCCATGGTGAGGGATTCGGGAATTCCCGGACCGGGAGCGCAGATGTCGGCGGGTTGGACGAGTTCGTGCGGGGCGCTCGCGTCGGAGCATTCGGCTTCGATGGCGAGGTATTGGTTTCGAAGTTCCTGGTTGGGGTCGAATCCACCGAGCGAGATCGCCGTCGAATGTCGACCGTCGGGTTTTGTCCGGCGCAGCACCTGGAAATGGGACTGGCCGGGTTGCGTGCGGTACGACGAGTATCGATGGAAGACCGTACGTCGCGAGGTGGCGGAAACATCGAGTCCCTTCACCGACACCACATCGAGGATCTCGACGTGCCGCCCCGATTGCGGAACCACGGGCGCAGTGGAAGCTGTGTGGTCCCAGGAGTGCGATTGGCACGTTTCCATGAACCGGTTCACGACCACCGCGGCATGGGATCGGAACAGGCTGGCGTTCACCGCTCGGGTGAGGCCACGTGGAAGCGCACCCGCGAAGTCCACCACGATCCGCAAGGGTTCTTCGATGGCCATGCGAGCCGATTCAGCACCGACCAGATCGACGAAACGGAATCTGTCATCGGCGCACAGGAAGTCGCGGGCGTCGGAGAAAGGGCCGGGCATCGACCGCTTGGTGGCGTAGCCGGGGCGGTCCAGGCGTTCGAAACGGAGATCGGACGCATCCTCCCATTGCTGGTTCCTCATCCTCTGGATGCGCGTGGTGCGTCGCAGCAAGGCGAAACGCATGGCCCACACCGTCGACGGGTCGCCGTGCAGGTAGAAATGGATGTGCTCGGGCCAGTATCCGCGAGCCAGCTCGGAATGGCATTCCAGCTCCAGCTCCAACGGGGTTGCGCCGGATTCTGTCTGATGCAGCTTGGCCGACTTCGCACCGTACGATTGGATCTGGACATCGTGGTTGAGCGTGAACCGGCAAGGCGAACGGGTTTCGCGCAAGGTGGCGGTGCGCACTTCCGAACCCGCCGCCACGGTGCATGGTCCGGGGTGGAAGCGACGAGGATGGAATTCGACGACGGTCACCGATGGAAGGGGTTGCGCGAGGTCGGGGACCAGCAGGTCCAGCAGATGGCGAGTCAGGCCGTCCTCTTCCACCGCCAAGGTCTCCCTGATGCGTCCGGTGAGGAACGCGAAGGATTCCGTCAGCCGTTCCACATACGGATCGCGATCCTCCACGTTGTCGGGATCCAGGAAGCGCGCGGCTTCGGGGTAGTCGGAGGAGAACTCCCTACCCTCTTCGCGCAAGGTGCGATGTTCCTGGAGGAAGCGGCGCGAGATGTCAGCCATGAAAAAGGCTCATGTGGCGTTTGGGGTGGTAACCGTGTGGAGTGGAAGGCACGGGATGTCCGCAAGCCCATCGAACACCCGATCACGGATAGTAGCTAATGCCGCCGAAATCCGTCTTGTGGGGAATGGCGATCTCGGGCCACGGATTCAATTCATGTTCAAAAACCGCACGCCGCGTTCGCGGGGCGGGCCGTTGCGGACTTCGCGCGAATACATGCGCATCACCATGTACCGCTTGGGAGTTGGACGGTTTCTGACAATCGTGCCCAATGGCGAAAGCCTGAGGCCGGGGTCGGTGGTGTCGGGCATCTCGATCAGCAGACGGCCGCTGAAATCGAAGAACGAAACGCTCGAGGCTCCGCCACCGGCTTCTCCCAGCGGGTCGGGCACGAACTGAATCTCCAGGTTCGGCACCGGCCGCATTCGCACCGGCGACCAATCCACGCCATGCATCCGCAACAGGTCGCCGATCTGTTGCTGGTTGCGCTTCCACACGCAACGCAGCGGATCCGATTCGCCTTCGCAGCCCATGGGGAGCGAATCGTCGGAAACGAAGAAGGTGGTGGAGAAAAGCTCGTCGGGATCCATGAAGGCCGGATCGTGGAGGTCGATCGCGTAGCGGAAGATTTGCTGTTCTGGCGAAAACTCCGACGACAACACGGCCATGCTTCCGCTGGCGGTCCAGCCGATCAGACGGCTTTCGCAGCACAACGGCGACGGCGAGCCACCGTTGTAGCCCAGGCGGTTGATGGCCGCGCTGGGAAAGGGAGGTGGGGGCAACGGCTTGGACGCACGAGCTTTTTGCTGTTTGCCGGCAAACGCCACGCTGCAAAGAAGGAGCGCCATCCAGGTAAACCGGATGCGATGATCCGCAAGCATTTCGATCCCTTCCTCGGTACGGTGCCAGCTTCGTTCAGAAGTTAGCAGACTCGCGACTCTTGAAAAGGGGTCCGTTGAAGCGACTTCAACGCGCCTGAACGCCAACCAGGTGCGCATTCGACTTTGGAACGCTACTCTCAATGGACAACATGGAACTCCACGGACGCATATCGATGGGAATCGCCCACGCCTGGATGCTTTCCATGGCCCTGTCGGCCTGCAGCCAGGAGCGGATTTCGGGTGGGAACAGCTCCGAGACTCCCAACACCCTGGCGGGGAGGATCGTCGATGCCACGGGGGCGGTTGGCGCCGGGGACACGGTCTGGATTCGTCCCGCCGAGTGGACGTCCGACGACACAGCGGGTTCCGGCCCCGACAAATCCTGGCAAACCATCGCCGACTCCCAGGGCCGCTACCGGTTCGAGGGTGTTCCTTCCGGCACATATGTGATCGAGTCGAAGGGGCCGCGCGGTGGTTTCCTTTCCGGCGATATTTCGGTCGGCGCGGGGCGGCCGTTGGCCGACCTCGGCACCGACACGGCCTTCGCGCTGCAGGAAGTGGCGGGCAGGGTGATCGCCGACACTTCGCAGATCGATTCTGCGGCGCGGGTGCATCTGTGCGGCACCGACCATTCCGTGCCGATCGACGAATCGGGCGTGTTCCGATTTTCGCGATTGCCCAGCGGAAAGGTGCGGCTCATGGCCGTGCTCGGGAGGGCGGCGGGTTTCGCCCGGGCCAAGGACGAATTCCGTCTGGCCAAGGAAGGACTGATCGCGCCGCGTCTTCTGGCGCCGACAAAATTTGACGATGAGGACTATTCCCGCTGGCCGCGCGTGAAAAAGGCGCGCATGCGCTTCACATCCGCAGGCTGGCATCTGGCGTCCGACGTCCCGATGGCCCCGATCCGGGTGCGGCTCGATGCATCCATCCTGCCGGGTCCGTGGGAACCGAACGGTTCGAGCCTGCGGTTCACCGATTCGGTCGGCACCAAACTCGCCTACGAGATCGAATCGTGGGATCCGATCGGACGCCGCGCCGAAATCTGGGTGCGCCTGGTCCAGGCCGA
>JBDKGS010000102.1:0-13010 GCA_039798065.1 Fibrobacterota bacterium
TCACTCTTTTCAGTCTTGCGGCACTTGGTTGGATCTTGTTGGATTCGGTCATCATGCCCAAGGTCGCGCATACCGGCTGGGAAGTCGTGACAGTTCCTGACATCACCGGATTGGACGCCGATGTGGCGGTCGGCAAACTCGTCGACGCCGGACTCGAGCCCCTCATCGATCCCGAACGCAAATCGGCGGGTCGGATGGGTCCGGATCTCGTCGCCTTGCAAAGACCAGCCGCCAAGGATTCGGTCAAGCGCGGCCATGTGGTCAGAATTTGGCTTTCGGCGGGCGCCACAACCGTTCCTGTGCCCGATCTTGCAGGCCAAGACACCACCGAAGCCACAACCCATATCCAAGAGGCCGGCCTCCAGATCGCCGCCACGGAATGGACGAGCTCGAGCCGTGCCGCCGCAGGCACCATTCTACGCACCGAACCCTCCGCCGGAACCCTTCTTGTCCGAGGCAGCGGGCTCAAGCTCGTGGTCAGCACGGGACCCGATCCTGATTCGGTCGGAACCAGCTCCGACACCACGAAATCCGGCAACGGTCCGAAGGTTTTTTGAAATGAAGCTCCAGCTGGCGGTCCTCGCCGCCGCCTGCGCCCTGGCATCGGGCTGCGCCTCCCGGCGATCGGGCATGGAACAGGAAATCGCCTCGCTCACGACGGAATCCGTCCGCAATTCCATGACGAGCGAAGAGCGCCTCTGGATGGCGCACGAAGCATGGATCCAATCCATCTCCATGGACCTGCAAGGACAACCGCAGTTGGCCTTGGAACTGGTTCAGACGGCAGCGTTCTACGACCCCGACGATCGTGCGCTCAACATTTCGCTGGCGAGACGGCTTCGGGATTTCCGACGCTCCACCGAGGCTCTGGGTGTGTTGCGTCGCGCCCTGCGGCAAAACGGCAGCGAATCCGCCACGGAATGGGAATTGGCCGCCGGATTGTGGATCGAAGCCGGTCAGAAGGATTCCGCCGATCTTGCCTGGAGCAGGGTGTTGGAGCTCGACAAGCATTCCCGAGAAGCCCTGCTCGGCAAGGCGAGTCTTGCCGAAGCCCGTGGCGACCTGGCCACCTCGGCTCGCTACTTCGCCATTCTCGCCGACGAATACGGCCCACAAGCGCTTCCGTTGATCGAGCGAGCCGAATCCCATTGGCTGAAACTTGGCAAACCGGACAGCGCCGAAGCCCTGCTGCGCCGTCGCTGGATCGACTACCGGATCCCTGCCGAAGGTGAAAAGTTCGCGCGCTTTCTGGGAAGTTTCGGCAAGACCGACGAATCCATCCGGCTGTTCGACACCCTCGCCCTACTCGAACCCGAAGACGCCCAGAAATTCGCATTGTATTCCGCGCGATTCCTGTTGGCTGCCGGGCGTCGCCAGGAATCGCTTGCCAGATTCCGTCAAATCCTGAAGGACGATCCAACCAGCACCAAGGCCAAGGCATCCATCGGCGCGGTCCTGCTCGACCTCGATTCCACCCAAGCCGCCGATCGGATGTTCCGGAAAATCCTGGAGACCGACAGCACCGACGCCACGGCGTGGTATTTCCTTGGTCTGGCGGCGCAGCGCGCGAAATCACCGGATTCGGCGAGGTTGTTCCTGGATCGGTCGCTTCGGTTGGATCCGCAGGCCATCGAGACTTGGATCCGCCGCGGCATGCTCGAACTGGAATCCGATTCCCTCGTGTTGGCATCGAAGGTGTTCTCCCGCATGGTGCAAACCTGGCCCAACCTGGCCCAGGCCCGATTCCTGTTCGGTTATTCTCTGGGTAGACTCGCCCACCGCAGCCTGATCCATCCCGAACGCGAAGTGAGTCCCGCCGATTCCGAACCGGTGGCCAACTCGTACCGCAAGCTCGCGATCGCACAGCTCGACACGGCGTTGAGCATCGATTCGCTGCTCCAACGCGCCCGATTCGAACGCGGCTCCCTTTTGGAGCGTACCGGCAACCTCGCGGCCGCTCTGGTCGATCTGCGTATGGCGGTCCGGCTCGATCCGACCGACCTGAACACGGCAAACTACCTGGGCTACCTGCTCGCCGATCATGGACAATCCTTGTCCGAGGCGGATTCGTTGATCGGAAACGCATTGGCGGGCGATCCGGACAATCCGGCCTATCTCGACTCGCGCGCCTGGCTGCGCTACCGCCAAGGCAGGTTCCCCGAAGCGCTCGCGGACATCGTGAAGGCCAGGGCCGGAGGCCAGAAGGATCCGACCATCCGCCAACACCACGCCAGGATCCTGGAAGCATCGGGACGACTGCCCGAGGCCCTCGAGATATGGAAGGATCTTCTAGGCGAAGATCCGACAGATCCTGTCAACCAGGCCAATCGCGCCAGATTGCGGATTCCATGAAGTTCGTGTACGGAATCATGTGCGCATCGCTATTGGCGGGTTGCGCCTCGCAGGTCACGAGCCTTGCTGGACAGAATTTGGCAAAGGGCGTGATCCAACCCGCCCCGACGGCCCAGGCCGTCCGGGTTGGCGCCAAAGCCAATCTGCTTCACCAGGGAAAGCGCCTGAAATTCGATGTCTGGATCGAGGCCGATTCCGGTCGCGGCAGACTCGACGCGCTGGGTCCTTTCGGGACACCGTTGGCGACGGTGATTTGGGAAGACTCCGCCTGGAAGGCTTGGTTGCCGGGTCAGGCCACCTTGCTGCGCGGATACGGCAACTCGGTCAACCTTCCCGTTCTTGGCATCAAGGAGATCAATCCTTCCTCGCTGGTGGCGCCGCTTCTGGGCCGGGTCTTTCCCCGGAGAGGTCCAATCCGGACCGTGGACGCGAATCCAGTGCAAACCTTGGTCCTACCCCGGGACAGCTCACCGACCTGGTCGCTTCTTGTGGACAAATCGACGGGCTTGCCGCAGCACTTGCGAACCATGCAGGCCGGACACGAAATCGAAGGCCTAACCTTCAACGGTTGGCTCAAGCAAGGGGAAATCCTGGTTCCCGGAATCATCGATCGCACCACGCCCGACGGTCAATTGCTCCAGTTGGAAGTGGGAGAATGGAACAGCATCCCTTCGATTCCTTCGGAGCACCTGCGCCTGGTTTTCCACTCCCCGGTGGACACCATCACCTTGGCGCGCAACGAGCGCGGCCAAACCGTCTACCGCATTCGAGCGGCGACCGCTGGCGGCGACAGCACCTCCGTGATTCTTTCGGGGCAGCAGGTGATGGAGGCCGCCCCTTTCGAGGATACGACAACGCCTGAAGATTCGCTGGACCCGGACGAAGAGTCCGACATCACCGATTCCGCGACAGTGGATGACACTTCCGAAACCTCAGACAATGACTCGGTTTCCCAAAAAACCTCGAAATCCAGCCGGAAAGCACCGAGCATCCTGACATCCGACAAGCCCAAAGCGATTATTCCAGACAAGCGTGAACGGAAACCCTGATCGGGTTGCGGTAGAATGGCTTGCGACATACCTTGAGTGGAAGGAAAGGGAACATATGCTCGATCTGCTGAGGACCGAAGAAGGCGCTCGAATCCTGATCGCACTCAATGGAGTGGCGAACCTGCGGTCCACGAGCGAGTTGAAGCGCATGCTCGCCGAAGCCACCGAGGACAGCGGTATCCGTCAGGTCGTTCTCGACATGAGCGGCGTCGAGATGCTCGACAGCGCCGTGCTGGGGATTCTGCTTGCCCACCACCAGAAACTCCAACGCCGTGGCGGGGAGTTGGTTCTGCTCTCCCCAAGCGAGGAAATGAGCGATCTTCTGGCCATGACCGACCTCGAACAGCTCATCCCGGTATACACCACCCGCGAAGACCTTCCCTCGGCCGTCCAGGTCGCCTAAGCCAATCTTGGATCCGGAAATCGAGGCAAGCACACAAGGCGATCACCCGGTCGCCTTGTTTCGTTTCAGCCCTTGTGGGTCTCCAGCCAATGGGCGGCCCGCACGATGGACGCAACCGAAATCGCGTCGGTCAATCGTCCATCCAAGGCCATTTCCAAGACTTCCTTGAAGGGGACTCGTTTCACCTTCATGTCGCCTTCGGTCGAATCCAATTGATTGGCCCCTTCGGTCAATCCACGAGCCAGCCAAAGATGAGCGGTTTCGTCGCAAACCGAATTCGAGGTATGCAACTTGCCCAAAGGAATCCACTCGCTAGCAGCCAAACCGGTCTCTTCGCGAAGTTCGCGTTGGATTTCCTCCAAGGGGGGATGATCCTTGCGGCCTCCGCCTTCGGGCACTTCCCAGCTCCATTCGTCCAACGGGTACCGGTGCTGACCCACCAAGGTCACCGTGCCGTCGTCATGCAATGGCACGCACCCCAACGCCACATGCTTGAAGCGAACCACCCCATACACCCCGGAACGACCCGCGGGATCCTTGACTTCGTGGTGCTCCACCTGAATCCACGGATTCGCGTAAGGAACCGAAGATGCCTTGCGAAGCCAAGGCCCAACCTGAGCGCCTTCGCTCTCCTCCCCGGGAATTTCCACCAGGAAGGACGATGTTTCGTTGGGATCGAAGCTCATAGGAAGTCCCGGTAGTCGGTATCCTGGAAAATATTGTCTCGAGCTTCCAACGCCGTGAGCTCGTCCATGGGAATGTCGCCGCCAGCCTGGATCAGGTCGTAGAGGCGATTGAACGCGACCAGGTGTTCCTTGGTGCGCTGGACGGCGTATTCCACCGAAGTCCCAGTGCGCATGATGAACGCCCAGTCCGAACTTTGAGCCAAATAGAGCTCGCGCGCCATCTGGTTGAGTGTGCGCTGGTAGTCGCCCCAGGCATCGGGATACTTCTTGGCCACTTCCACCATGCGGTCGGCAGCGGCATGCAAATGGGGATAGATCCAGTCATTGAGCTGGTTGACCCAAACTTCGCCGTAACCCTGCGCACCCCAAGTGCTGAACGCAGGCTGTTGGCGTTGGTTCACCGGGTGGCGTTCCAAATACTCCGAAGGCCGAATGGTTTCCAATTCGCCTTGATGATCGAAGTGGATCTTCTTGAAGACGAAGTACAGGAATTCGGGCCCCTCGTACCACCAGTGACCGTACAGCTCGGCATCGTAAGGCGATAGCACCAACGGCGGACGATCCATGAAGCGCGAAAGCCAATCCACCTGCTTGCAGCGATTTTCCACGAAATCCTGCGCATGGCGTGCAGCGGTTTCGAACGCGGCTTGGGGATTGTAGGGTTCCTGAGCGACACCCTTTCCGGTGATGCGGTAGTACTTGATGCCAGTATTTGTCCGCAATCCCGGAATGTGCTGGAAATCCTTGAGGTATTCCTCTTCCAGATCGAACCCGATGTCGCGGTAGAATTCGCGGTAGTTGAGATCGCCGGGATACCCCGTCTCGGCCGACCAGACGGCACGGCTGCTTTCCGGATCGCGAGCGAAACAAGCCGGACCGGCCGCGGTGATGGTGGGCGCGTACACGCCGAACCGCGGGGGTGGCTGGCCAAAGAGGATGCCGTGGGTGTCGGTGAAGAAGTAGCCAAGACCAACCGCCGACAACTCCTGTTCAAGCCCTTCGTAGTAGCCGCACTCTGCCAGCCAGATTCCGTTGGGGTTCTTGCCGAAGTGGCGCTTGTGGGTGCGAACGCCCTGGCGCAATTGCGCGCGCACGGCTGACGGATTCTGTCGCAACGCGGGCAGGAATCCGTGGGTGGCGTTGCAGTTCACGATTTCCAGGCATCCACGATCCTGCCAATGCCGGAACGCCGACAGCAGATCGCGACCGTACCACTCGTCGAAGAAGCGCTTGCACCAGGTGAACTTGTCGTGGTACATGCGCGCGAGGTTGTGGAACTTGGGCACAAACTGGGTGCGGCGGAGTTCCTTTTCCGACAGCGCGATCAGATGGTCCAAGTGCTCCACGTAGCGCGCGCGCAACAGCGGATCGGCGAGCATCTCCGCCAGTGGAGGGGTGATCGACATCGCCAGACGGAATTTGACACCTTCCGAATCAAGCCGGTTGAACACGTCCAGAAGCGGGATGTAGGTCTCGGTGATGGCCTCGAAAAGCCAGTCTTCTTCGAGATGGCGGGCGTTTTCGGGATGGCGGACGAACGGAAGGTGCGCGTGCAGGAGCAGCGCCAGGTAACCCTTGGGCACGCGTCAGTTCGTCCAGCGCTTGGCGGCGGGCCGAGCGACGCGTTCCATTTCACCAGTCTTGTCGACGGCGCGCACGTCCATGTGCAGATCGGTTCCGTTGGGGAACGGGAAATGCACGCGGAAGGTGCCATCGGGATTGAGTTGCAGTGGTTTGCCCATCAGGGTCACCTGCGCATCGGGCTCGGTGGCGCCATACAGGATGAGTTCCGTTTCCACCCAAAGCCAGAAGTCCTTGGACTTGTCCTTGGGAGGCTGGAACTCGCCCGACGAAAGGCCGGTCCAGGCGGTTCCCGAGCCGGAAGGGCTGGACATGTTGCTAGTGGGAAGTTCCAAGCGCAGGCCCGAACCACCTAGGAAAGAACTTGGCGCGAAGCCCATGAATCCCGAGCCGGATTCGCCCACCAACGACGATCCCAGGAAGGCTCCCGAGCCGGCAGAACGTTCGCGCAGACGGCGGATGAGATCCTGGATGCCCTCGCCATCGGCGAGACCGGAAGCGGCGCGGAAGAGTTCGTCGGAGGCGATGGAAATCCACTCTTCGCTTTCAGGCGAAAGCCCGAGCATTCCAGGCTCGAACCCGACAGGCTGCGAACGGGCCAAGCCGTTCCACTCGCCATCGCGATTCACCGTGCCGTATTCGAAGGTGTAGACGCGGCCCTGGTACGGGAGCTTCACATACCACGACCGGGCGTATGGAGCGAGCTCGATGTCCAAGGCGACCGACGCGTTGTGCCCATCGAACAAGACGCCTGTTGTATCGAAACCGCGAAGACGGAATCCACCATCGGTGTTCGACAATTTCTGACGAGTCTGGCCGGAGAGCTCCCAGTAGAGATGCGCCCAGTCGGGATCGCGCTGGATGGCCACCAGGCGATCGACGTTGTATTCCTGCGGAAGTTCGCCCTCGAGCATGGTGGGGCGGCCGGTGCCTTTGTTCTGGCGCGCGGAGGTCTTTCGGACGACGGCGCCCTTGGGCTCGACGGCGGGCACACCCGCCGACGACTTGGGACGCACAAGACGCTTCGAAGCCTTCTGCTCGGGCTTGGCCGGTCGAGTCTCCTGCGGCGTGGGAACGGATTTCGATTTGCGCGAAGCTTCGGACCGGATCGGAGCCTTGGCCACCACGACCTTGGTCGCCGATTTCTTGGCGATCGACGCCGGAGCCTGCTTGGGGGCCGGCGTCGATTTGGTGACGGATTTTGTCATCGATGGTTTGCCCGCCTGGGAGCTGGATCCGGTCTTGGCGGATTTCGTCGCGACCTGCTTGGCGGCGGGAGCCTTTGCCGAAGACTTGACGGATTTTGACGCAGCCCCCTTGGAAGCCGGTCTCGACGGAACCTGGGACGAAGCCTTCTTGGCAACCGCAGACTTGGCGCCGACAGCCTTCTTCTTCGAGGATTTCGCCTCCACCACTGGGGTCTTGCCGCCTTGGACGCTGCTGGAAGCGGAGCCTTTTTTGGGGCTCTTCTTCGCCGTCTTTGCGTTCCTCGATGACGATGCTGGGCTGGACGCCATAAAGTTCTCCTCGCGGTAGCGGATTACCTATGAGTTCTTTGGGAACGGCCCCAAAGGCTGGCTCCTGTGATCGAAACATACAATCGAACGAAGGAGTCCTTCAGTTTGGGGCCTCCGTTGTCGTATTCATTCTGACCTATCTGGAGTGAAAGGTCAAGTGTTCCGTACGGTCCCATCGGCATTCCCGCGCCGACGGTGGCAGATTCCGACAACAGAGACTGGGGGCCGCCGACAGATCCCGACAAGCCTGCGCGGTAGCTCATCTGACGCCAATAATCGTCAAAACGGTCGCCGCCCATCTTGTATTGCCACCCCAACCCGACATCCCAACGGGCATCGGAACCGGGGATGGCGTCCTCCCACGAAGTGCGTGCGATCTGCGCGACCGCCGACTGCTTGGCGTCGAACCTCCAAGCGCCGGCCACGCCCACCGAAGCGGGTGGTGTGACGGTTTTTGACTGCCTGGGCGCGAACTGCTGGTTGTTGGCGCCGCGGGTCTGCTGCACCTCGGCCTCGCCAAGGAAGTCGACCCACAGCCCAGCGTCGATGTCAGCTTTTGTCCAATACGCCGAAACGGTCCAGTAATCGCCCCAGTAACGGTGCGATACGGAGTCGCGCACGACCACCTCGCCGTATTCGTCGGGGAACTGGAGACGGGTTTCCTGGTAGAGCCGGTCGGAACCCAACAATCGGTGGTAGGTCGCACCCAACGACAGATTCCGGACACCGGGAACCACCACGGAATAGCCGACCACGGCTTCGAAAGCGCCGCCTTCGCTGTGGATCGACAGGGTGGAATCGGCTCCGGAATTCCATTCGAAATCGCGTTGGAATCGCTGGAAGTAACCAAGACCTAAATGCCCGAAACGCCCCATGGGTACGGAAAGGGACACGCGCGGAAGGCTTCCGCCACCCAGCGTGTTCGACTGGGTATCGCCTTCCACCTTCACCACCTGAGGGGCGATCTGGATTTCGAACGCGGCCAGGTTGGCCTGCGCCGAACGGGCTTCCATCCGGGGATCCCAATTTTTGTCAGAGCGGAGCGCCGAGGCGGCATCGCCCATGGCACGGGATGGACCGTCGGCGGGCGAGGTTTCGTTGCCCCAACCCAACAAACCAAGCGGGCTCTGGGCCCAGGTGGCGAGGCATCCAGCGAGCAGAAGGAACGGAAGGATCTTGCGCATCAGTAGTTCCTCCCGACCAAAGGACGGGCCACGACGGTGACGGATTCGAATAGTTTGGCGGAGTCGGCCGGCTCAATGATCAAGCGATTCGAAAAATTGGAAAACGCCGATGGCACCAGATCGAATTCAACCGGCTTGTTGCGGTTCAAGGCCTGCGCGAACGGGGTTCTGGCCTCGTGCACGATCTTCGATGTCCCCGACCATACGTATGCATCGTGTCGAAGCGAGTCGTAGTTGCGGGACTGGTCATCGGCGACCGGTGAACTTTCGAGGCGCCAGTGCTTGGCCTTGACCATGCTGTCCGAGGTTGTGACCCTGACCCGGATCACCGAAGAAAGACGGAATTCGACGCTGTCGCCAATGGGCAGATAGAATTTGGACACGGTCCAATTCGTGAAGCTTCCGCGTGCCAAGGATTGTCGGGTCGGAAGGACTGCAGGAGAACCGTCGATGTTGACGACAACGGAAACGACTCCCTCGAGCTTGTTCACCGTCAATTCCACGTCCTTGGTGTAACCGGCCAAACGGAGGTCTTCCGAATTCAACTTGAGACCGACCTTGGAGTCCGTTGGCACTTCTCCACGAAGCGGAAGCGGCTTCACCTCGTCCCCTGAATCGACCAGCACGCTCGACGAAATGGTGATGTATCCAGGATCGCTTTCCGTCCTGACCTTCGAAAGTTTGGTCGAAAGCCTGGCTTGGAGGATGTTGAACGTATTGTCAAATCCCCCTGAGCTGTCGGGATTGGCGATGGAAAATGCCTGGTACATGCTGGATCGCAGAGCCCCGCCGTCGATTCGTGCGCGAAGTCGATTGCCTCCCGACGGCCACCAGCCGAAAGAAAACGGCGAACCTGCTTGACGGAATCCGACAGACATCCAGGCCTTGTTGCTCTCGAAAACTCCCAAACCCACGGTCCCCGATGTGTCGGGGGCGGACGCCACAACCGCAGTGTCGGGGCCAACCAGTTGAACCGTCGAGGAAAAGCGCGCTTTGCGGTCGGATGATCCGGGCCGCGTATCGATGAGGATGGCCAACCAACCGTTCTTGCCGCTGGAGATGCTGGCTGAATCAGCCAGCTTTGTCGCCAGCTGCTTGGAAACAGATTCGGGCAGCGGAAAATGGACGTTGTTGGATGCCGAGGCCGCACCAAGTGTGTCCTGAGCTTCATCGACGGTTTCTTTCATTCCCAGGCGGGAAGGCTCCAGTCCGGCGAACAACCCCGGCAGGAACGATGCATCGGGAAGGAAGACAAATCTTGCCCGCACGATCATACCCGGGAAGGAATCCAAGGCGGAAAGCCGCAAGCGGACCAGGGAATCCTTCTGCTTCAAGAATCGCGCATCCCACTGGGTCTTGTCGGAAAGGTCGAACCCAAGGACCAGCCGAATGGAATCGTTGCCAAGGCTTCCCAGAACGACGTCCTCCGTGCCGTTGGCTCCCGGCACACCTTCCATGGGAACGGACTCCACGGAAAGCACGGGCAATGCCAATGTCCGGGACGTCGAGTCGCCCGCGGCTAACCCGTGGGCCGCGAGGAAATCGCCTCCCGTCAGGTTGGTTTCGTCCGTCAGGACGCATCCGGACAGCAATGTCGATGCGAGCAAGGCACAGAACCGAAGATTCACGCGTCAGTCTTCCGTGAAAGGTTTAACCTAGGCTGCTTCCGATAGAACCAATGCGCATTGCATCCAATCCATACCGAGCCAGCCAAGTCGAGCGCCCAAGATACCTTGGTGGACAAGGAATGACTACAAAGACGCCCCTTTGGTAGCGAGGTTTTCCATCTTTGCGACCTATGACAGACATTTCAGCCCTCAAGAGCGACTCCGGTTGCAGACATTTTCCGCTCTGCGGCGGTTGCTCCTTCCTGGCCCACACCTATGTGGAAGAATGCTACCGCAAGGAATCCCGGGTTCGCGATCTTTTGTTTCCGCTGGGCTGCAAGGTCGAACGCATCGTCCCTTCGCCCCGTCAGGACGACTGGCGCCACAAGGTCCAGCTCCCGTTCGGCAGGATCAAATCGGGCAATGGACACATTCCGTCGCTTGGGTGCTACGCCCAAGGATCGCACGACGTGGTCGACCAGAAGGAATGCCGCATCCAGGATCAGGCGTTGTCAAAAGTTGCCTGGGCCGTTCGCGCCTGGGCCACCCGTGAAGGGATTCCCGTCTACGACGAACGCAAAGGCAACGGCTTTTTGCGCCATTTGCTGCTGCGCAAAGCCCAATCCTCGGGCGAAATCATTCTGGGATTGGTGTGCAACGGACCACGCCCCATGCATTACCGCGCCTTGCTCAAATCCCTGCTCCCGGCCATCGAAAAGGCTCTCAAGGGTACCGACGGCAAGCTGGTGGGCGTAATCCAGAACATCAACGAGCGCGAGACAAATGTTGTCCTGGGCGACCAGGAAGTGTCGTGGTGGGGCCGCAACTGGATCAAGGAAAAGCTGGGCGATTACACCTTCCACGTGGAGCTTTCCACCTTCTTCCAGGTGAACCCCTACCAGACCCCGGCCATGTACAACCTGGCTAAGGTGGCCATTCCTAAAGGCGCCAAGGCCTTGGACGCCTACTGCGGCATGGGAACCATTGCCATGTGGATCTCCGACCGTGCCGGCGAGGTGCTGGGCGTGGAGTCAAACCCGCGTTCCATCCAGGCCGCCCGCGCCGCCGTGCAGGCAAACAATGTCAAGAATGTGGATTTCGTGTGCGGAGACGCCGCCGAGCTGATGCCAAAACTTGTCCACGAAGGCTGGGACGTGGTCGTGCTCGATCCCCCACGCAAAGGCCTGGACGAACGGACCCTGGCCAGCCTCATCGAAGCCAAAATCCGTCGCATCGTGTACGTGTCTTGCAATCCCAACACCCTGGCGCGGGACATGGAACTGCTCAACGAGGTCTACAAGCCGCTCTACGCCACCCCCATCGACATGTTCCCCCGCACCGAACATGTGGAGACGGTAGCCGTCTTCCAGCTGCGCGAACCGGCCGAAGCGTAGGTCCGCAAGTAACCCAAAGTCGGGGAAGTACCCGAATTCGCCGGGTGCGTTTTGACGAAATGGCAATACCGAGGTGTGGAAACACCCTGAAAGGGCAATGCCCGAGGGGCGATCTTTCGTAGAGACTTCAGCTCCGTTCGTCGGTCGGCGCGAAAAATGCGCCCGTGGTACCACCGATGTGGAGCTTGTCTGAAAGGAAGCTCGCATGTCACCCCACGGATCACATTGGCTCCTCGTCCTGCTTTCGGCGTCACTCGCCCAGGCGGCGGCTCTCTACGTTTCCCCCACCGGTGACGATGCCAATCCTGGCACTCTTGCACTTCCGTTCAAGACCTTGTCGAAGGCCAAGGAGGCCGTCCGAGGGATCAACCAAGGCATGAAGGAAGACATCCAGGTCTACTTGAGGGGTGGGAACTATTCGATCACAAATCCCATCGAATTCACGCCCACCGACGGCGGAACAGGTGGCTACCGCGTGATCTACCAAGCCTACGAGAAGGAATTGCCGGTTCTCAACGGCGGCGTTCCCGTCACCGGATGGACACAGGTGAGCGGCAACATCTACAAGGCCACCCTGGACCGGACCACCAAGTTGCGAAGCCTGATCGTGAACAACGCCCGCGCCTACATGACCAAGAAATCGGTGACCTCGAAAGGCGGCTGGGGCACCTACAGCATCACCTCCGGACAGGCGCCGTGGGCCTGGAAGAGCGGGTCGCAGTTCGATGGAATCCAGTACGCCACCACCGACATCCCCGAACTGACAAATCCCGGCGATGTGGAGCTCGTCAACGGCACGACCTGGAACGTGAACATCGTCTGTGTCCGCGACCAAGCCGTCAGCGGCACGAACCGGATCCTGAAGCTGCAACAGCCGTACGGGGCGATATCCCTCAACCAAGGCTGGAATTCGGGATTCGCCGCAACCGGCTCCCACACCATCCAGAACGTCTACGAATTCCTGAATTCGGCTGGAACCTTCTACTTCAACAAGACCACCAAGACCCTTTACTACTACAAGCGGTCAACGGACGACATGTCGAAGTCCGTGGTCTGGGCCCCTACGACCGAAACGCTCCTCAAGATCCAAGGCGTTTCCAAGACCGCCCGCGTGGCCAACATCACCTTCAAAGGGATCACCATCGCCAATACCGAGGCTGTATTGCCGACGATCGATGGCTCTTCGGGCAAGACCACCGTCCAAGGATCGAATTCCAGCGTCGCCTACGCGAACTCC
>JBDKGS010000103.1:0-12954 GCA_039798065.1 Fibrobacterota bacterium
CTTTTTCGATGTGAACCAACGCTGCAGTATGATAGAATCCCTTGATGCGAGAGACCGCCGAACGGCATGTGGAATTGCGCTCAGGATGGTCCAGCCAACAGACCATCGACCTCCTCGAACGCGAGGCCGAGCGGATGTACGAACAAGGCTGGCGATACACCGGATCGCACGTGGACGCGCTCCTGGAAAACGTGGTGCTGTGCTTCGAACGGGAGATCGAACATCTCGACGACCATCCGGTTCAGAGACGCCGGGTGGCATAAAAAGGGGGCGGTGGCCCCCTAGCTTCGGCTCCGCCGCGGTTCGTTGCCACTCACGTGGCGGGATCCTGCGCTACCCCCACTCCGCTGGCGCGGGGCCCTTGTTGCTGACGCTTTCTGTCTTTTCAGACTGGCGTCTGGGCATCTGATTCACAGGGGCCGCTCACGCCGCTGCCCCTGTGTACCCCATCGGCGCCAAAGGGCCAGTCCGGGCCCTTTGGGATCCCGGACCCAAAGGGGGCCGCGCGTTCGCACCATCCCATCTTCGCCAAGCGAAGATGGGCCCCGGGCCGCCAGTTAGAGTTTGCATTCATTCGCCGGTCCCTGAGTGGCGCCTTTTGCGCTTTATCGAAGGGCGGCGAATGGCCGGTTTGGCGGCCCTCCATGAAACGCGGCCCCCTGTGGGGAACCCCCGATAGTGCTGTCTGGTGCCGTTTTTTGACGGATTGCCGGTATCGCGCATCAGGCCTGGCGGCCCTGGCACATCGGGGAAGGTTGACGGAATTTGGCGGTGTGTGCCTAATGAGGGTAAACCGTTGTTGGGCAATGAGTTTCTGTTGTTGCGACAACCCTGTCGGGGATCCTATCTTTTCCTCATTATGCAGCCGACAACGTTCGATGTCGTATTTCCGTTCACGGTGCTCCTGCTTTTGGGCATCTTGGTTCCGTCGTTCATGGTGGGGGCCAACTGGTTCCTGCACCGGCAGCACCGCACCTTCGAATCGAAGGAAGAATCGTACGAGTGCGGCCTGTCCACCACCGTGGGCGGCGCCGAAGAACGTTTTTCGATCCGCTTCTATCTGGTCGCCATGATCTTTTTGGCGTTCGATATCGAAGTGGCATTCCTGTACCCTTGGGCCATCCGCTTCCTCGATGGCGGCTGGGACATGCTTTGGATCCTGCTCGCGTTCCTCGTGATGCTGGAATCCGTGTATCTGTATCTGTGGCGCAAGGGCGCGCTCGACTGGGATTGATCGCCGGAAGCGAACGCCTCGCTTTCGTTGGACAATTTCCGAAACGTCAAAAAACGGGCGCGAAGTTGCGGATGGACATATCTTCTGGATTGAGGCAACGTCTCGATCCGTTGCGCCGCTTCCGTAAGTTCAGCAAGGATTCGCGATGACCGGATTTTCGAGATCAGGATTATCGAAATCGCAGCCCCGCTTTGTGCGCGGCTTCACGATCATGGAATTGATGGTCGTGATTGTGATCGTCGGTATTCTCAGTGGTTTGGCGATTCCCCGATTTCTGCGCACCAACGCCGAAGCCGTGCTGCAGGGCGAAGCCCAGCGCATGCTGCTCAATTTCCGCCTGGCCAAACAAGCCGCGAACAAGACCAACCTGCGGCATTTCATCCGCATCGATCCTTCGACAGGCAAGGTCGAAGTCTGGCGGGCCGATAGCGCATTTCGAATCGGCTTCGACAGCACGAAATATCGAGTCGTCATCAAGGATTCGCTTGATAAACGGGTTCAATTCGGGTTCGCAGGAACAACGGCGCCGAGCAAAGCACCCGGTGGAGTAATTGACGGCACGCCTTCCGCCACGAGCAGCACCAGCGGATTGGGCGTGGCCAGTTCCACAGTGGATGAAGATTGCTGGGACAACAAGGTCTATCCTGTTTCGAAGACTCCGACAACCGATGGCTGGTCAAAAGGGGAGATTCCGGTTTGCGGCGGCCCTACAGCGGACATGGCCATGGGAGTTGCCTACCTGAGTACGCCCAAATCCGATACGAGATTCTACGCTCTCACCTACGTTACCCAATCCATCCAGGTGCACTTGTGGAGTTGGAACAGCGCAACAGGCGACTGGGAGAAGATATGAAGAGGGGCTACAGCATCATGGAGGTCCTTGTCGCGGTGGCCATTCTCAGCATCGCCCTGCCTGGATTGGTTCGCTGGGTGACCGCAAGCCGGCATACGCAGGTCGGATCGTTTCGTTCCGAACAGGCGACAGAAATTGCCCAAACCGTCATGGACTCGTTGCGAGACGTTCCACGAGCGATCCGAACCCCTGTCGCAAACTATTCCGTGACAAAAAACGGGCTGACCTACCGAATGAGCTGGGACTACCTGGACGACAGCGCCAAGGCGTACGCGTCTCCCAGGCCGGGTGCGGCATGGATCGAGCTCCATTGGAATGTTGGAAATGCCGCGCGCGTTTCCCGGCTGAACGGAGTTCTCCCATGATGCACCGTGGTATGACCTTGATCGAGCTTCTCGTGGGCGTCGTCATCGCGACCATCGTCGGGTACATCGCGTTCGATTTGATCCGCGACGAAAACGGCAATTACACCCGCACACGTACCAAGGTGAAATTGCAGGCCGATGCGCGCGAAGCGATCCGCATCATCGAAGAAGACCTTGCCAATATCGGGTATCGACAAGGCCTTTTGGTGGTCAGAGGACAAGCTGGCACCAAGGACACCACGGCAACCCCCATCAATGCCAAAGTCCACGCCTGCGATTCGTCCACCGCCCTCAAGATGCAGCTATCCAATCGCGTGGTGGTCACCGACGACAACGGCAGCGGCTCGGATATCATCGAAGCCCAATTCTACCGCCCCACCCGCGACTCCGGCGTGGAATGCAGCTCCAGTCCGTGGTTCGTGCGGTACGTGGTCGACAACAACCAATTGTGGCGGTACATCTGGGAGCCAGGCTCCCCCAGCCACCAGGCCGACGGGGGCAATGCCACCGACAAAGCTCTCATTCTGGAAAACGTCACGACCTTGCAAGCGCAAGTGGACTTGGATACGACTCGCTACCCGGCGACCACCCCCATCGCCTTGCAGACGTTCAAGTACCCCGTCATCAACGGCGAAAGGCTGACCAGCGCTTGGTCACTATCTAATACCAACGCCACCCAAGCGTCCGCAAAGGTCAAGTTGACCCCTAAAGGTGATTCGGCCTTGCGTTTTTCTGGCTGGCTCAACACAACGGCAACAGACATCCGCTTCCAATCGACGCAGCCGCTTCTGGAGGCCTCCACCTACCAGATCAGCTGCATGATCCGGGTCAACCGCGACTTCCGTAGCCTGTTCCACTCGTCAACAGGGAATGGCACTCTTTCTGCAAGGTCCATTGTTGGTGCTGACACGCTAGGGACACTTTCCATCAGCCTGCCTGCCATCGTGGACGGTCCCACCTGGGTCAGTTGGGTCGTTCAAACCCGAAAAGACACCGGCTCTCTGCGTCTTGTCTTTGGCGGACAGTTAGCTCGAGATTCGATAGGATCCAATCCCATCCTCGATATCGGCTCACTGAAGGTTACACGTTTGCACGGCCCTCCTTTGTTGGGAGCCACCGATCGAACCAATTGGCAGAACGGAAGCGCGGCATCCACTACAGGCGCCCAGACCAAAGGCCTGCGAATTTGGTTGGTTTCCAAGTCTCCAAAGGGGAATCGGGAAAACGACCAGATTCAATTCTCGGGGATCGGGAACTGGGACCAGAACAATTTGAAACCTTCCGACAAAAACAGCTACGTCGTGTATGAACGCACGATTCCGGTGGTGCATTATGGGTACTGACACAGTCGTGGCGAAGTCGGCCTCCCAGCGTGGCATGGCGATGTTCATCGTGTTGGGCGCCATCGTCCTGGTGACTTTGTTCGGATACGTCGGGCTCAACCTGGCGGGACGCGATCAGAACCTCAGTGGCGATCTCAACGACATCAAAAGCCGGGATGAGGCCGCCATGGCATCGCTGCAATTCAGCATAAATCGGTTGATCGAAGATCCCGACCAATTGGTGACTCTGCTCAATGGTTTCATCTCCACCGGTCGCGGCAACGGTGGTCAACCCACTTCGACTTGGGTGGTGTTTGACCCCAGCACAAAGGCAATCGCGCTTCAAAAGAATGAGCCCGATTGGCTACCACTTTCGACCGATGCCAACAACCAGTCGGCGATGAAATTGCAGATCCTGGGTGTGGGTGCCGGCGACAGCACGGCCCCTGTGACCGACAGGAAAGATAGCCTCGGAGTCCACGTTTCTTTCCGCGGATTAGCTCGCGGCCGACGTGGCGACGAGAAGGAAGTTCTGGCGGCGTACCGCATCCACGGCCTTTCCGTGGATTACCGAACCGATTCGACCCGATACACCATCCCTAATTATGCCTTCTACTTGGGTTCTTTCCTCAATTCTTCAAATTTGGGAACTCATGTCATCGGCGATGTATACATCGCCGGTGGAAATACGTTGAACGCAACGGCAAATGATACGGTGCAGGGCAATTTCAAATGGCAAGGCGATTTTAGTACCAACGCCAATCTGGATGTCGACGGTATAGCCTACATCAGCGGATCATTGACCACAAATTCGGGGTTTACGATTCGCTTCCGGGAAAATGCGGGTATCGGAGATGGCTTGAAACAAGTCAACGCTCCGATAGTCGCAGCAAAAAGCCTCTGGATTGGCGGAACAGGATCGGCGGGCACATGGAATAGTGGAGCCAATATGAGCATTGGCCAAGATCTGGTTTTCGGTCCTTCTGCGATGATCGCGAATATCCAATCCGATATCACCGTTGGGCGCGACGCGTGGTTTATCAAAGGAACAACCGGCACCAACTCCTCGGGCAAAATGACGGGCGCATTGAACATCGGGCGCGATCTGATCGTCGGTGGCGATCCGGCAGCCTTACCCGTTCCGGCGAAAGTTGGCCAATTCTACAGTGGAAAGGTAACCGTTGGCCAGAACGTCATCGCGCCACTGGCCGACCTGGCGTTTTCCGGGGGTAGCACCTCAGGCTCGGTGGTCGCCGGTCAATTGTACACGCGGTACTCCGCCTGGAGCATGCACATCGGGAGCGGAAAAGCCGATATCTTCGGCACACGCCTAGGAACCACCCTACCAACAGGCTTCTCAATTGGCAACTCGGACGCCTCGCGGGTGACCGCACTCGCATGGAAGGCGCCGCCATCGTTGGCTGATCTCGGGATCAACGCCGAAGCAACCATCACCAATGTGCAGCAAAACCCCATGGACTCGCTCAAAGTAGATGAGTACTCGCAAGTTACTCCGATTGTCTTGAGCAATGCCATGATGAAACTCGCCAATCCCACTACCGATGGCACGATTTTCAATGCAACCACACTCAATAAGTTGTACACCTATTTGGAGAATTCTGATCAACTCCATAACGGGTATATGGTTCTTCTGCTCGGTTCAGGTTTCAGCATCAGCAGTTTGGACAACGGGGATCCCATCGGCTTCAAAGGCAAGGCCTTGTTCGTGATCGAAGGGTCATATGATATCAACAGCAAATGGCCGAATTCCAAGGATAGCACGAATATCCAATTGATTTGCATCCGTAAAGGAGGGGAGCTTAAAAGTTGGGGCTGGCTGTCCGGCGACTTTGCTGGAATCTTCTATTGGGAGCATCCTCCCTGCAAAGGCATCAACGTCAATCTGTCTTCGCCAGCTCCAAGCAAATGGTGGGGCGGCTTCTTGATGGGGCAACATCTTCCGGCAGGCACTCCAGAGCCCCATTTCGGGTATACACCAGGTAACTGCCCTTCCGGTTCGCCAAGTTACGTCCAATTCAACGCAGGCACCACGCGCCTGATCAAGAGCGATGCACTCTACCAGGATGTGGGCGAAAACCTTCCTGGCGTCCTGCGGCCTGCACAACGATCAACCACGTTCAACAACGAGATCATCAACAGCACGGTGAAGTGGGCGTATTTCTACAAGCGCAGTCCTTTGGTCCGCCTCGTCCATGACCGCCCCTACTTCGAGCCTATCGGCGTCTTCCGCTGATCAACGGATTCTGACCGGCTAAACGACCGGTCAGTCCATCCGGATCTCGCGCACGGGGTAACCTTCGGCGCGCAGTCCGGCGGCGAATTCTGTCAACTTCCAGCGCAGCTCGAATTTCCATCCCGGGTCGGGCACCGAAATCCAGAGCGTTCCGTTGCTCCAACGCACCGGGGTGCAACGGGGCCCCAATGCGGAGCCCGCCACTTTCAGCCAGGCGGCGACAAATCCCGGCGAAGCGGGCAACAGCGAAGTCCCCAGCGACGAACGCGTCAGGTAGTTGCCCAGCAGGCTCTTGAGATCGTGCGCGTCGCCTTCGTACTGGCTCTTGGCGCGCTCCTTGGTGCGGGCGCGGTCCAGCTCGCGCCCGGTCACCCAGTGAGGCTCCAGCGACGGATTCTGTCCTGGCTTGTGGAATCGGTTCACCCTATGGTCTCCCGGACGTGGCCAGCTTCCAAGATGAAGGTGCGATCCACTTCGAAGGGCAGGTCGGCGCGGTGGGGCGAACACAGGAAGGATTGTCCGTCGCGCGGGAGCATGGCAGCCAGACGTTTGCGACGAGGACCGTCGAGTTCGGCGAACACGTCGTCCAGCAAAAGGACCGGTCGACGTTTTTTGTCTTCGGCCAGGATCTCGGCCGACGCCAATCGCAGCCCGATGGCCAAGGAACGCGCCTGGCCTTGGCTTGCGGTCTCGCGAGCCGGACGACCTTCCAATAGAATGGTCATGTCGTCGCGATGCGGGCCGAACAGCGTGGTCTGGGCCGCCGCTTCAGCGTTCACCAACCGTTTGCGTCGAGCTTCCAGATGCGCGGCCAATTCCTGTCCTCGGCGTGGCAGGTCGTCTTCGCCGTACGATCCACGGTACCAGATCGCCACGCTCTCGGTGCCGCCCGACAGCTCGGAATGGAGCCTTCCCACGCGCGGGAACAAATCGTCGATGGTGTCCATGCGCCGTTCCAGAATCGGTCGCGCAAGCTCCAGCATCTGGTGATCCAGCACCTCGCGCACGTTCCCGTCGAACTTGTCGGGCTCCTTGAGCGCGGCACTTCGTTGCTTCACCACGCGCGCGTAGTCGCGCAGGGTATCGACCATGGCAGGATCGTTTTGGCACACCAAGGCGTCAAGAAACGACCGACGCAGTTCGGGACCGCCGCGCACCAATTGAAGGTCTTCGGGGTACAGCCCTACCACCGTGAGATGCCCCACCAGCTTGGAGAAAAGGCGCGCCGCTTGGCCATTCACGCGCACGTCCTTGCGGCCGCTCAGATCGCACGAGGCCGCCAGCTCGATGGGTTCGTCGTCTTGCGCAGCTTCGACCCGCGCCACGAACCGATCGGTCCCCCAGCGCACCAAATCCTTCTCACTGCGCGAACGCGGCGAAAACCCAAGCGCGCAGACGTGGATGGCCTCCAGGATATTGCTTTTGCCCACGCCGTTGGGTCCAAGCAACAGATTGGCACCCGAATGCGCTTCCAGCTGCACGGAATGCCACGAGCGAAAATCTTGGAGAGTCAGTTTACGGACGCGCATGATTCACAATCCAAGAAACAAAGAACCCGCTCGACCTGTGAGCACCGATGGCGCTCCTGAGGACGAACGGGTTCATGTACGGACGATGCGGCTCTGGACCGAAATCAGTCGGCCAGGCGCAAGGGCATCAAGATGAAGAACGCGTCGGGGGCTTCGGTGGCGGCTTCCACCACGCAAGCCTGGGTGGGCTGGTTCATCTTCAGACGCACCGTGGGCGAGTCGACCAGCTTCAGGATTTCGGTGAGGTAACCGGCGTTGAAACCGATATCGAACGGCTCGCCCGTGTATTCCACCGGCAAGGAGTCGCGTCCTTCGCCGCCCAGATCCAAGTTCTGGGTGGAGATTTCCAGACGGCCGGGCGCGAACGACAGGCGGATCTGGCGGGTGTTGCGATTGGCCAGGGTGGCCACGCGGCGCACGATGGCGGCCAAGTCGTCCTTGTGGACCAACGCGATGCGCGTGCTGGCCTTGGGGACCACCTGCGAATAGTTCGGGTAAGGACCTTCGATCAGCTTGGTGAAGATCTCGACCACGCCGCAGCGGAAGCGAGCGGAACCGTCAGCGAGGTGCACTTCCACTTGGGTCTCTTCGCCCACCGCCACGCGCAGAACCTGCGTGATGGCCTTGGGGGGAATGATGACGCCGTGGGTGAGGCTCTGGTTGTCGGTGGCCGCGGTGGCGTAGCCCAGACGGTGACCATCGGTGGCGACCATGGCCATCTTGCCAGGAGTGGGCTCCCAAAGAATGCCGTTGAGGGCCAAGCGGGTCTGGTCGGTGGAGACGGCAAAAAGTGTCCGTTCCGACAACCGACGCAACGCACCGGCGGCGACCAGGAATCCGTCTTCGCCTTCCAGCACTGGCAGTGCAGGGAATTCCGAGGCATCGACGCCCGCCAAACGGCAGGTGAAGCCGCCTTCGGAGCGAAGCACCAAGTGGAAATCCTTCACGGTGAACTCGACCGGAAGGTCGGGCAGCTCGCGAACGACGTCCACCAGCGAACGCGCAGGCACCACGATCTCGCCGGCTTGGCGCAGATCGACCGCGATGGCGATCCGCACTCCCAAATCGAGATCCGTGGCCGTGACGCGAAGTTCGCCTTCGGAGGCCGACAGGAGGAAGTTTTGGAGGATGGGAAGTGTGGACTTCCCGGGCACGGCGCTGCTGCAGATCTGCAGTGCTTCGAGAAGCGCGGACTTTGCGACGGTAAACTGCATGATGCTGAATATTAGCTCATCTTGTGATAAGTTTGCGACCCATGAGCACGCTTGTCCTGGAATTGTCAACCGCCCTGCTGGATCGTCTCCAGTCCCACGCCCAGCTTTTGGGGCTTCCCTTGGAAGAGGCTGCGGTTCGCGCCTTGGAAAAGGGGCTGCCCGGACAGAAGGTGTCGCAGGCGTCGCTTTTTGACACTCCTGATCAGAATCCAACTCCAGCCAACAAGGCATCCGAAGATGTCCCCCTGTCCCCGCAGGCGACGAGACGCTCGAAGCCGCTGACGTCAGGATTTGACGGCACCTGGATGCTATGGACGGACGGGGCCTGCTCCGGAAACCCCGGTCCCGGCGGATTTGGCGTGATCGTGGTGGGCCCGGACGGCGAGGAGGAATTCTCTCGCGGGTTCAAGGCCACCACCAACAACCGCATGGAAATGCGGGGAGCCATCGCCGCCATAGAAAGGGTGGCTCCCGGTTCCAGCGCCATCCTGCACACGGATTCTCGCTACGTGATCGACGCCATCGAGAAGAAATGGGTGGAAGGCTGGATGCGCCGCGGTTGGCGCAAGGCCGATGGCGGCGAAGTGAAGAACGTCGATCTTTGGATCCTGATGACCGAGGCGATGCGCGGCAAGAAGATCAAGTTCAAGTGGGTGGAAGGCCACGCAGGCAATGTGGGCAACGAACGCTGCGACAAGCTTGCGGTGGCGGCGGCCAAAGGAACCCGGCTGGAGCCCGACCGCGAAGGCTGAGACTTGTTTTCATCGTGGCCGTGGGTATATTCCACGCCATGCCCGCCGCCTCCAGCTCCCAGTTGGGACAACCAGCTTCGACCGCCAAGCTCCTTGCCGAGCTCTCGCGCATGCCCGCCCGGCTCGCCGACGTGTTCGAGGATTTGTCGAACTGGGAACGGATCTGGCGCCCCGAGCCCACCAAGTGGAACTGCAGCGAAATCGCCGGCCATTTGCTGGACGCGGAACTCGCTTTCGGATACCGGATCCGTTGCGCGCTGGCAGAGCCCGGGAAGAAACTCGAGGCGTTCGCGCAGGATGAATGGGTTGTCGCTCTGGGTTACACCGACACCCCGGTGGACGACACGCTGGACACGTTCACCGCCCTGCGACGGAATTTGGTTCAACTGGCTGTGCGACTCACCGATGCCGAAATGCAGCGCCACTACGAGCATTCCGCGCGTGGCCGCCAGACCGTTCTGGACACCCTGGAATTGCTGAAGATCCACGATGCAAGGCACCTGGTGCAGCTGGGACGCGTATCGGAATTGGCCCGACAGGCGCGTCCGCTGGACTGAATCAGCCCACGACAGATTTTGCCAAGGCGAGGAACGCTTCGCCCCGTTCCTTGTAGTTCTTGAACAACCCGAAACTCGCACAGGCAGGCGAGAGCGCGACGGTCCCGCCATGCTCAACAGCGTTGCGGCATGCAGCGAAGGCTTCGGGCAGATGCGGGAAGTCGAGCAGCGCGAAATCGGGAGCACCACCGATTTCCAACGAATCGCGAAGACGTTTCGCCGTCGCCCCGATGAGCGCCACGAACTTCAAATTGGGCGTGGCACGCAGTCCAGATGCAAGTTCGGCGAAGTCCACGCCCTTGTCGCTGCCACCCAGGATCAAGGCCAGCGGACGATCGGACAACGCTTCGACCGCGGCGAGCGTCGCTTCCGGGCGGGTCGCGTAGGAATCGTTGTAGAAGCGCACGCCATCCTTTTCGCCCGCGAACTGCAGACGATGGGTCAGCCCCGCGAAGTTGGTGGCGCCCGCACGACAGAATTCGTCAGACGCCCCCAGGATGCGCGCAGCCACCCAGGCGAGCGAGGCGTTCACCAGCTGGAACGCGCCCGGCACCTTCATCTCTTCGCGGCGCAACAGAATTTGTCCTTCACCGTCGCGGATGGCGTCCACGCCGGGAACCAGCTCGCCGCCTTCGCCCACCGAATGAAGGATGCCCGAACCTGCCATGCCCACGAACAGCGATCCCGGATCCCGCGAAAGGAACACGGCGTGATCGGTGATGGCCTGTTCTTCGCACAGGCGCGCCTTGGCGTTCCAGTACTCGATCTGGTCCTTGTGCCAATCCAGGTGTTCGATGGTCACGCGGCCGCTCACGCCGATGCGCGGGGAAAAATCGTCGGCCGTCAATTCGCGGGGCAGGATGCGCGGCGCCCCCAGGTCGAACAATTGGAAGGACGACAATTCCAGGAGCGCGATCTCGGGGAGGTTTTCCTCCAACAACAGGTCGAGCATGGGAGTGCCGATGTTGCCGCCCACAAGATGACGGATTTTGGCAGCGTGCAGCATTTCGGAAAGCAAGGTGGTGACGGTTCCCTTGCCGAAGGTGGCCGTGATCCCCACGGCTTTCGCCTTCCTCACGCCCTGGTAGAGCGCGAGGAAGATGGGCAGCTGCGACAGAATTTGTCGACCAGGCTCCAACCATGCGGCGAGCTCGGGGATGTCCGGCCGGATGCCCGCCGATCGGATCACCGTGCCGCGCTCGGGCAGTTCGGCCAGGTAGTCGGGGCCGGTGCGCCGGTCGCAGCCGTCGGGCGCCGCCACTTCGGGGTTGCGATCGCGCAAGGTCACCCGTTCGTAACCCGCCTTCAGCAGGAATCGTGCGGTGGATTGACCTTCCACTCCACCGCCGACGATCTCGACGGGCTCGGGGACCAGTTCACGAAGGACGCTCAAAAATTCGGTGGGCACGCGCATAGGTGCGAAAAGGTAGGACCCGTGCGGCCTCCATCCACGAATCGAACGCTCGGCACACCTCTCGAATCAGAGCAGGCTGGCCAACACGTTCTCCATGGGGCGCCGGGCGGATCCTGTCAAATCCTGCGGATGAAGTGCGACCCGCACAGGCAGAGGCAGCGGCTTGAAGAAACGCCGTTGCAACACCAACGATTTGTTCCAGGTGCGGGCCATCAACGTCTCGCCGCCCCAGCTGGTGAGCACCGGCGACCATTTCATCGCACCCGGCGTGGCCACGCCGAATCGAAGATCCACTTCGGGAAATCCCAGCTTGAACAGAGCGCCCACCGCCTCGTTGGTCATCTTCCAGCAAGGCGGACAAAACCCTTCGGGCTTGGGCAGCCCCGCTTCCTTCCAATCGAGGAGCGCACGTCGGGCGCGATCGGCCACCACCACGGAATCCATCCCGGCGAATTCGGCTTCGTCGATGTCGGCCCGGTGCGTCCAGCCGTGGATCCACAACGCGTGGCCTTGGGCTTTGAGCTTGAGCAGGCGTTTGACGAAATCCTTGGGCAGGCCAGCGCCACGATCGGCAGGTCCGCCTTCGTGCCGGGGAACCACCAACAGATCGGGGGTCGGTAGGCGCAAGCTGGCGCAAAGCTCGATCCATTCGGAACACGCGTCCCAGGTGAGAGGTGAAACGTCGTGCAGACGGATTCTCACTCCTTGATGCTGGTACTTTTGATCCATGCATTTCAAATTGCTTGTCTACGACCTCGATGGCACCCTCTTTGAGACACTTCCTGACCTTTGCACGGCGGTGAACCTGTCCCTGGCCGCCCACGATCACCCCCAAAAAAGCCTGGATGAAGTTCGCAAGGCCATTGGCGACGGTGCCCGGATCCTGATCGCCCGGCTGGTCCGGCCAGGCTCTTCCGATGCAGAAATCGATGCCGTCTGGGAAACCTTCCGCGTGGAATACCTAAAGGTCTGCGCCGATTCGTCGTTTCTGCTTCCTGGTGTAGAGGCGTTTTTGGAAGCCCGACGCCAGGATTCCCCTGGTCGCTTCCAAGCCATCCTCACCAACAAACCCCAAGCTCCCTCCGACGCGCTTGCAAGGCGCTTCAAAATGGATCGCTGGATCGGTCGAGTTGTCGGGGGCGACACTCCGCTGGGGAAAAAACCCGAGACCGGCGGATTGTTGGATCTCATGGCTTGGGCAAGTGCCACGCCAGAGCAAACACTGATGATCGGAGATGGCCCCGCCGATCTGGCTGTGGCCCAAAATGCGGGCGTCAAATGTGTCTTGGTGGAAGGGGGGTATGGCAATCCACAAGAGTTGGAGGGGCGGCCCTGGGCCTGGAAAGTGGCGAATTTTGCCGAATTAGCCGCACTTTGGGGAGAAATCGAGCCTAGAAACGGGTGAAAAAGGTTTCTATCCCTCCCGCCAACGGGGGGGTTCGCATTACATTTAGGTGCGA
>JBDKGS010000104.1:0-12772 GCA_039798065.1 Fibrobacterota bacterium
GCACCCCCACACCGACGACAAGTCGGAAATTGTCCTGGTGCACAACGGCATCATCGAGAACTACCAGACCCTGAAGAAGGCGCTGGAGTCCAAAGGCCATGTCTTCAAGTCGGAAACCGACACCGAAGTGCTGGCCATGCTGGTCGCCGAACTGTACGAAGGCGATCTGGAAATGGCCGTGCAGGCGGCGCTTCGCGAGGTCACCGGAGCCTACGCCATCGTGGTCATGAGCGCGAAGGAACCCGGCGTGATGGTGGTCGCCCGAAAAGGCTCTCCGCTGATGGTCGGCGTGGGACACGACGAATTCGTGGTCGCATCCGATCCCTCGGCCATCGTGGCCCACACCACCCAAGCCTTCGCACTCGACGACTTCACCGTCTGCCGCCTCTCGATGGATGGCGGATACCGCACTTCGAATTTGAACAACGCTCCCGTCACCCCCAAGGTGATGGAGCTGGAATTGCGCCTGGAAGAGATCGAGCTGGGCGATTACCCGCACTTCATGCTCAAGGAAATCTTCGAGCAACCCGACGCCTTGCGAAACACGTTGAGCGGCCGCATCGACATGCAGCGCGGCGAAGTGGTGCTCGGTGGTTTGCAGACTGCCGGACGCGACCTAGTGCGCGCGCGGCGCATCGTCCTCACCGGCCAAGGCACGGCCTGGCATGCGGCCCTGGTCGCCGAATACATGATGGAAGAATTCGCGCGCATCCCTTGCGAAGTGCAGTATGCCAGCGAATTCCGCTACCGCAATCCCATCGTGGAAGAAGGCACGGTCCTGATCGCGATTTCCCAGTCGGGCGAGACCGCCGACACCTTGGCTGCGCTGGATGAAGCCAAGGAACGCGGAGCAGTGACACTGGGCGTGGTGAACGTGGTGGGCAGTTCCATTTCGCGCGTCACGGATGCCGGCGTGTACCTGCGCGTGGGCCCCGAGATCGGAGTCGCCTCCACCAAGGCGTTCATCGGACAGGTCGCCGTGGGCGCGCTCATGGCCATCTACGCCGGACGCCGACGCCACCTGTCCATCGACAGGACGCGCTGGCTGTTGCGCGAGCTGGATGCCATCCCTGACAAGATCCGTCAAGTCACCGCGCAATCGGACTCCATCAAGAAGTTGGTGGAGAAGCTGATCGATCGCGAGAATTGGCTGTTCCTGGGCCGTGGATACAATTATCCGGTCGCCCTGGAAGGCGCTCTCAAGGTGAAGGAAATCAGCTACATCCACGCCGAAGGAATGCCGGCAGCCGAGATGAAGCATGGCCCCATCGCCCTGATCCAGCCAGGCATGCCCTGCGTGTTCGTGGCGCCCAAAGGCAGCCAGCACGACAAGGTGATCGGGAACATGCAGGAGGTGCGCGCCCGCGGCGGCCGTGTGATCGCCATCGCCACCGAAGGCGACGAGGAGATCGTGCCGCACGCCGACGAGATCATCCGCGTGCCGGCCACCCCCGAAGCGCTGAGCCCCCTGGTGACCACCGTGGCCCTGCAGTTGATGGCCTACCACGCGGCGGTGCTTCGCGGCCACGACGTGGACAAGCCGCGCAACCTGGCAAAATCCGTCACCGTCGAGTGAGTTCTCCCTACCGGATCCCGTTCGTCGACCTGGGCCCGCAATACCGCGAGGTCCAGGAGGATGTGGAAGCCGCCGCGCTGCGCGTGTTGCGGTCGGGATGGTACGTGCTGGGACCCGAGGTCGAAGCCTTCGAAGCGGCCTTCGCGAAAGCGTGCGGCGTCGAATTCTGCGTGGGCACTTCCAGCGGGACTTCCGCGTTGCAGATCGCGTTGGCCGCCCACGGGATCGGCCCGGGCGACGAAGTGATCACCACGCCGTTCACCTTCATCGCCACCGCCGAATCGATCCGCGCCGTTGGCGCCACTCCCGTTTTCGCCGATGCCGACGCGACGACCTGGAATCTGGACCCCGCCAAGGCCGAGGCCGCGATCACCCCGCGAACCAAAGCCATATTGCCGGTGCATTTGCATGGAAGGCCCGCCGATCTGCCCGCGTTCGAGAGCATTTGCGCCAAACACGGACTGCTCCTGATCGAAGACGCCGCCCAGGCGCATCTGGCGCGATCGGGTGTCAGAATCTGCGGGTCGGTGGGACACTCGGCTTGCTTCAGCTTCTATCCGGCCAAGAACCTGGGAGCCTGCGGGGAAGGCGGCGCCGTGGTCACCAACGACCCCGCCGTGGCGAGACGGCTTCGCATGTTGCGCGAATTCGGATCTGAGCGCCGCTACGTGAACGAACTCCCCCACGGCACGAACGCCCGGCTGGAATCGTTGCAAGCGGCCATCCTCGCGGCCAAGCTCCCGTACCTGGCGCACTGGACCGAGCAACGACGGAAATTGGCATCCAGGTACCGCCAACTGTTGTCGGGGCTGGCGCTGACGCTTCCCGCTCCCGAAGGTGCCGACACGCATGTCTGGCATGTCTTCGCCGTGATGGTCGCCGATCGCGAACGCGTCCAGGCGGATCTGGCCCGACGCGGCATCCAGACCAGCGCACACTACCCCATCGCCCTCCACTTGCAAGCATCGCTCGCCTCGCTGGGGTACGAACCCGGCGACTTCCCGGTGGCCGAACGGTTGTCTCGGGAGGTGCTGAGCCTTCCATTGTATCTGGGCCTGACGGACGAGATGCAATCCGAAGTCGCCCAAGGCTTGTCGGCATGCCTGTGATCGGCGACATGGTATCTTGGTCGATACGATGACTAACCGAGGCTCCATCACCTCTCTCGATCGGGAGACAGAAATTGCCCTGGTGGCCAAGGCCAAGGCCGGCGATTTCGATGCGTTCGACCAGCTGGTCCGTTCGTGCGAACGACGGATATGGGCGATTTCCTGGCGGCTTTTGGGCGACAAGGAAGAGACGGAAAATGCCGTCCAGACCGCGTTTCTCAAGGCCATGGAGGCTCTGGAGAGTTTCAGAGGCGAGGCCGGATTCTGCACTTGGATGGGCCGCATCGCCACCAACGAGAGCCTGGAAATCCTCCGCCGCCGCAAACGCGAGGGCCTGTCCCTGGACAGCCTGGGAAGCGACGGCGAGGACGATGGTCCGGTCCCCCATCCCGAGCTGTTGGTCGACTGGCGGGAAGATCCCTCCCGATCGGTGGAACGCGAAGAGATGCGTGCCATCCTGGACCGGGCACTGGACACCTTGACCCCCGGATTGCGCGCCGTCTTCGTGCTGCGCGACATGGAGGGCTTGTCCACCTTGGAAACGGCCGAACAACTTGGCATCTCGGAAAGCAACGCGAAGGTCCGACTTCTGCGGGCCAGATTGACCCTGCGCGAGCGCCTCACCGAAGCGTTCGGTGGCGAAGCGCTGGTCCACAGCCATCTCGATCACGGCGGACTGGGCGGATTGGCCGCCGCCATGGAGGCAAGGCCATGAGCGACTGCAAGGACCTTCTGGGAGCGCTTTCGGAATACCTGGACGGCAACGAACAGGCGGCGATGTGCACCGAACTCCGTCGGCACATGGCCACCTGCGAAAAGTGCCGCGTGGTGGTGAACAGTTCGCGTCGGACCATCGAGCTCTACCGCGAAAACGACCAGGTCGCCGAAATTCCCGTGGATGTCCAGACGAGACTCCACGGCGCACTCCACCAGGCATGGATGGCCAAGCGCATCGGCTGAAACGCCCCTGCCGACGATTTTGTCGATTTTTGTCTGGCATCGCTTCGCACCCGGATGTCATAATCCGTCTTATCGGGCATCCATCAGCAGGGATGCGCGTCGTTGGACGGAATCCGACGGAGGACGTAATGACCGGCAACCGGGTCGTGGTGCACAAACGGAACCAGAATCCATCTCCCATCGACCAGCTGGGTACCACCATTCCCATGGCCGAGCTCTTCGCGCCGCCCGATCCGAACCCCGCCCCGCCACGCGCCAAGCCCGATCGTCCGGCACGACTGGTGCCGGTTCCCATGGAACAGGCCGACCTTGTGGGCGACATGCCGCAGGCATCGCTGGCCGCGCGCACCATCCACGCCGTCGTGTTCGACCTGGAAGGAACCCTGCTGGACATTGCGGGTTGGCGTCGACGCTCGCTGGAGAACGCCCTCGCCCGTTTCGGACATGCTCCTTGCCACGACAATGATCATCCATGGGATGCCAGATCTTGTCGTTCGACTCTCGAACAGCTCAGCCATGACCAGGGCTTCCCTCGCGGCCTGCATGCGGCGGTGGAGCGACTCGAATCGGCCCTGTCCATCCATGAACGATCAACGGCCTTGCGTCCGGGTTTCGCGAAGGAATACCTGCTGGTGCGATTGCGGCGGGAAGGCTACAGGCTGGTCGCCTGCTCGCGCACCGACGCCCCGGCGGCCCGCGCCGCCCTCGATGCATCGGGACTGCTCCCTTGGTTCGAATCGGTGGTGTCCGAAGACGACGTCACCGAACGAAAGCCCTCGCCCGAAATCTTCCTTTCCATCTGCGACCAGCTGGGGTTGCGCCCCAAGCAAGTGCTGGCCATCGAGTCAGAACCGCAGGGCATCGAAGCCGCCCGGCTCGCGGGAATCCACCTCTGCCGCGTGACCGATCGCGATCAAGCCGAATGGCCACGCATTTCGCCTGTCCTGGAACAGCTCGCGACCCGTTCACCCGGAATTCATTCATGCTGAAAATCGTCGTTCCCCTGACCGGCTCGCCTTCCCGAGGGAAGATCCACCGCTCGCCGCTCCCCCTGGTCTTGACGGAAATTGACAATCAACCCTTGTTGGAAGCGATCGTGTCCAAGCTGCAGCCGGCGGGGCCGCATCAGTTCATCTTCGTGACCACGCGCGACGACGCGCGTCGGTGGGCGATCGACGACGTCGCCCGGCAGATCGCTCCTGGCAGTTCCATCCTGATCGCCCCCTCGGCGCCCGCAAACCCGGTCTTCGCCACGCTGCTGGCCATCGACGAAATCGATTCCGAGGATGAGCTCCTTGTGGCGGAATCATCGCGGATTTTCGAGGGCGAGATCGATTCTTTCCTTTCCCACGCTCGACGACTTTCCTTCGACGGCTGTCTTCCGAGCTTCCGCTGCACCCACCCCAAATGGAACTACCTGCGCGAAGAGCAAGGCGACGTGCTGCAAGTGGTGGAAAGACGTCCCGTCTCCGACCAAGCCGCGGCGTCGGCCTTCTGGCTGCGCCGAGCCCGCGATTATTTCGATGCCGCCGAACAGCATGTGGTCCGCCATCTGGATCGCAGCGAAGGCGAGGAGACCAACACGGTCGTAAACGAACTGGTGCTCGCGGGTCGGCGGGTCGGAAACTGGCGAATCCCTTCGCGACACTCCGCGCCGCCGATGGAATCGGGGGCTTCGAACCGCTCCCACAAGCTGAAGTCCGCGCACAACTTCATCGATTCCTGACAGGAAACGCTTTCCTCACAAGCTCGCCTGCGGGCCTTACCTCGGCGTTGCTGGAAGCGGTAGTTTCAAGCTTGGACGCGCAATGTCGCGTTCTTCGCTCCGATGCCCGAACCAGGCGTTGGAAGCGAACGCACGAATCGGCTCGTTTCAGTCGCCCATGGGAGGGTTCGAAACCGGCCTTTCCAGAAGTCGAGGACGGAAAATGTCGATCACGGTTCGTGGGAATTGGCTTGCGTGCACGATCCTGGCGGCGGTTTCGATCGCACAGGCCGCCCCGATGTGGGGCACCCGGATGGATTTCGAGCAGCCTGACGGATCCAAGGTCCCCGTCCTCCTCTACGGCGACGAATACTTCCAACGGACGGAGTCACTCGACAGCCTCGCGCTGGTGCGGGACAGCGACGGCTGGATCTGCTACGCCACGATCGCCGACGATTCGGCAAGCTACGTGTCCACGGGAGTGCGCTACAAGGGCGCATCGGATGCGAATGGCCACTCGGCACGCGCGCTGCAATGGACCGCGGGTACAGGCCTTTCCGAAGATGCCACGATGTCCATCCGCGATAGCGTCTATCGCCTGCTGCATCAGGGTTCCACCGAAACCGAATACCCGATGCCGAGACAGGGTGGCGCCTTCGGAGCTCGATCGTCCTCGTCGAATTCCGTCCGTACCGTGATCGGACTGACGATTCCTGTCGACTTCTCCGATGCGCCCGCCACCATCTCGCAGCAGGTCATCGACGACATGATGAACAAGGACGGATTCAGTTCGTATGGAAACAACGGATCTGTCCGCCAGTACTTCCACGACGTCTCCAGCGGACACCTGGACTACACGAACATCGTGGTCCCCTACGTCCGGATGTCCAAGCCGAAGTCCTACTACAACAATTCGAAGATCCCGTTCGGCACGATGGCGCAGGAGCTCGCGAAGGAAGCGCTGAAGGCTCTCGAGGATGGCGGCTTCGATTTCACTTCGCTGTCCGCGGACGGGTCGAACAACATCTACGCGGTGAACATCCTCTATGCCGGCACGGCGCCCGGCGCCTGGTCGACTGGGTTGTGGCCGCACAAGGGAGCGGTGGGCGGGATATCCTACGACGGAATGAAACCGTCGGCCTACCAGATGACAAATCTTGGCGCCGAACCGGACATCGGAGTCATCTGCCATGAAAACGGCCACATGGTGATGGGCTGGCCGGACCTCTACGACTATTCCTACAAGACCCAAGGCACCGGAGGGTACGACCTGATGTCGTCGTCGATCCCCCGCAATCCCGTCCGTCCGAACGCCTACCTTCGCGACCTTGCTGGATGGGACGAAGTGGTGGAGCTGGACAGTTTTCCGGCAGGGAAACTCGTGCTTCCATCCAACTCCGGACACAGCGCGCGGTACGACAATCCGCTCAACGCCAAAGAGCACTTCTACGTCGAGAGCTGCCGCAAGACCGGGCGCGGCGCCAACCTCCCCGACGAAGGCCTGATGATCTGGCACGTGGATGAAAACGGCTCCAACAACAACGGGAAGCGCACCGCATCCAAACACTACCTGGTCTCGCTGGAACAAGCCGATGGAAAGTACGATCTGGAAAGCAAACGCGGCACGGGAGCGGGCGACCTGTTCCACGCCGGTTACCGCGACCTGTTCGGACCGGCGACCACTCCGAACTCGAAATGGTGGTCCGGAAAGGCCTCGAATTTCCGCATCTCGGGAATCGGTCCGGTGGCCGACACGATGACCTGCTTCTGGGCGGGCGGCACCAACAACCCCATGCTCCCCGCGGTGAAGCCGAGCAAGGCAATACCTGGGCTCCTCGCGCTCTACAAGGAAGGGAACTGGGCCACCATGCCCTCCTTTTCCTTGAAGTCCGCCAAGTCGACCTCGGTGGCGAATTCTGTCACCTCGTCGGTTCCCGGCGCGGCAAGCACGAACTACGCGATCGGTTTCGACGGATACTTCATCGCCCCTTCCGACGGCGCCTACACGTTCACGGGCGAGTCGGACGCGGGGATACGGGTCTGGATCGACGGCAACCTTCTCGCCGACCAGAACGCCTCGTCCTCGAGCGACGATGCGACATTTTCTGTCGTTCTTGCGAAGGGACACCACTTGTTGCGGATCAACTACCTGCACGGCGTCTCGAGCGCGAAACTGAAACTGAACGTGGCGGGCGGCGGCATCGTGGAAGGCGCCATCCCCCTGGCGAATCTGGCTCACGAAACGAAAGCGACCTACTCCAACGACCCGACTCTCCTGACCACCTCGTCGCTTGGCTTGCGCTACTCCTACTACGAAGGAACCTGGACCAAGCTGCCCGATTTCGACACCGTGGTTTCGGTCCGCACCGGATTGACACAAACCGTCGGAACCAAAGGCGTGGGAACCGTGCGCAGCAAGGACTTCGGCATCGTCCTGGAAGGATTCGTGAACGTGCCGAAACTCGCGAGCTACACATTCACGCTCAAGTCCGCGGACGGCAGCAGACTCAGCATCGATGGCGATGTCGTGGCCAAGAACGACGGTCTTCATCCGAACAAGAGCGTTTCGGCCGGGTGCAAGCTCTATCCAGGCCTGCATGCCATCAAGGTCGAGTATTTCCAGCACAAGCACTCCCCTTCGCTTGCGCTGGCGTACAGCACAAGCGGAGTGAGCAAACGAGCGATTCCGGCAGGAATGTTCTACAACGACGGCAGCGAAGGTCTCGCTCCGGGAGAAGGCTTGTTCGAAAACGATCCGATGGACGACGAGGGTTCGGACGAACCGGCGGAGACGGAAGACGACGCCCACATCCGAATGATCGGCGGAATGCTGCGGATCGAACTCCCGCGCAGCTACGAGGGAGAGGCTCTGATCGACCTGATCGACGCCAAAGGTCGGCTCCTCAACACCGTTCCAGCCAATGCCGGTTCGGGTCTCGGCGAAGTGTACGTGAAGCACCGGGGTTCGGCGAACATGGTGATCGTGCGGATCAGGATGGACGGCAGGACGACGATAACCAAGATGGTGCCGCTGACTTTCTGAGACACCCGATCAAGCGGCAGATTTCTCCCGGCACCACCCGGCAAAAATTGCCCGATGTCAGATTCCGACCAGATCGCGCTGGTCGGTCCCGATTCCCTCTGGACCAGATTCCGTCAACATGGTAGAGTGACCCTCGGTAGCCTCGCGCACGCCAGGAACGATCCTTGCGAGCGAAGGTGGGCGAAGCAGGAGGGGGAGCTGATGGAATGCTCGGGTTCGTGAAGACATCCATTCCCGACACCAGGAAGGTCGCCCCGCGCGGGACGACGGGAATCGGCTGAGGCGCCCGATGGTCCACGCTTCGCGACATAAACTGTCCAGCAAGGCGGAAACCCTGGAGCTGCTGCGGAGCGAGGGCTTCCGCGTTCCCAAGCCGTTCGTGTTCGAGCTCTCGCGCTGGAGGTCGTCGGCCGACGAAACCACCAGGCAGATCGCCTCGTTCTTCGCTGGATGCGCCTCGCTCGCGGTGCGATCGAGTTGCCGATTGGAAGACAACTCCGACGCCTCGATGGCCGGCGCGTTCCTGAGCGTTCTGCACGTTCCCGTGGACCCGGAAAAAATCAAGCTCGCGGTGGAGCGCGTCGCGGATTCGTACGGCGACCCCCGGGATCCCAGGGACCAGATCCTCGTGCAACCCATGTTGGAAGGCATCGTCATGAGCGGCGTCATCATGACGCGCGTGCTGGACGACGGATCGCCCTACTACGCCATCAACTACGACGACGAGTCGGGACGGACCGATACCGTCACCGGAGGCGGATCCATCTCCAAGACGGTTTTTGTCTTCCGCCATTTCAGGAATTCGGATTTCGATTCCCCGCGTCTGCGCAACCTGCTGCGACTGGTGCGGCAGATCGAGACGTTCTTCGGAAGCGACAGCCTGGACATCGAGTTCGCCATGACCGCCGATCAGGAATACCACATCTTCCAGGTCAGGGCCATCGCGGCGGACTCGAAGTGGAATCCAGGCGTCGAAGACGACGTGACCGACAAGATCAGCTTCGTCGAGGACTACCTGCGCACCTGCAGCAAGCCCCGCCCCGGCCTGCACGGCAGCCGCACCATCCTTGGCGTGATGCCCGACTGGAACCCCGCCGAGATCGTGGGACTCACACCCCGCCCCTTGGCGTCGTCGCTGTACCGGTACATCGTGACACAATCCGTCTGGCGGGAAGCGCGCCGTTCCATGGGTTACCGGGCGATGCCGTCCGAAGAGTTGATGACCCTCATCGCGGGGCGGCCGTACATAGACGTTCGCGCCAGCTTCAATTCGTTCCTCCCGGACGGGATCGACGCGGCGACGGGCGAGCGCCTGGTGGACGCATGGCTCGATCGACTGGACAAGAATCCCAATCTCCACGACAAGGTGGAGTTCGAGATCGTTCCCACCGCCTTGGATTTTTCCTTCGACCGCAGATTCGCCGAGCGTTATCCGGACCTTCTGCATCCCGAATCGCTGAGACGCTACAAGGAACGGCTTGGCGAGCTCACCCGCACCGCGGTGTCCCTGGAATCCGGATCGAGCCTGAGAGCCGCCCTGGATACCATTCGCGCGCTGGAAGCGAAACAATCGTCTCGCGAAGGCGCATCGAGCCCCGAAAGTCCGACGGCACTCCTCGCGCAGGCCAAGGATCTGCTGGAAGAATGCAGGCAGATGGGCACGCTCCCCTTCGCGATTCTGGCTCGACACGCTTTCATCGCCGAGTCGTTCCTGCGTTCGGCCATCGAACGGGAGGCATGGTCCCGGGAGCGCTACCTGGAATTCAAGGCCTCCATCCGAACCGTTTCGAGCACCTTCGGAAGCGACCACGCGGCGGCGCTGGCGGGGACGCTGGACTCGAAGACATTTTTTGACAGATATGGCCACCTGCGTCCGGGGACCTACGACATCCTGACCCCGACGTACCGGAACAACCGCGAGCAGATCCTGCGTGGATCGAACCGCCCGACCACGACGCACGCCACGTCGGATTTTGTCATCTCGTCATCCGAGCGTTTCGCGTTCCAGGGCCTTCTGGACGAAATCGGAATGGGCACCACGACTGTCGAAACCCTTCTGGGATACGCGAGGACCGCCATCGCCGCCCGCGAGGATTCGAAATTCGTGTTCACGCGAAACCTGTCCGACGCGATCGAAGCCTTGGCCAAATGGGGCGCGTCCCACGGTTTCGGACGCGAAGATGTTTCGTGGCTCAACGTCTACGACATCCTGAACACCTCGGTCTCGCCCATCCTGAGCGATCCACGGGAGCACTTCCTTCCCCTTGTCGCCCAGGGTAAGCGCCAGTGCGACGCGGGAAAACACATCAAATTGGGATTCCTGATCCGCTCCGAACGCGACGTCTACATCGTGCCTCTCCAGCGAAGCACACCGAATTTCGTCACCCGTTCGAGGGTCTCGGGAACCGTCGTGCGACTGGAACCCGGAGCGATCCCCCCCGACGATCTCGCAGGAGCCATCGTGTGCATCGAAAACGCCGATCCGGGGTACGATTGGCTGTTCTCCCGAGGCATCGCGGGATTGGTGACAAAATATGGCGGAACCAACTCGCACATGACCATCCGCTGCAGCGAATACGGCATTCCCGCGGCGATCGGTTGCGGCGAAGCGCTTTTCAACAGGATCGCGGACGCCCCCGACGCGGAACTCGATGCCGACGCCAAGATCCTGAGGACCCACACATGAAGCTCGCCATCACCATGCGCACGGCAAAGGACGCCGCCACCGGCGAGGTCCGCGACGCGATCGACCGCGCCTGGTACCGGTTTCTCGCCGCTGCGCTTCCGGATTGCACGCCGATCCCGATCCCCAACCACCCGGAGTCCATCGTCGCGTTCCTCGGCGCGACGACCATCGATGGCCTCCTCCTGACGGGCGGGGACGACATCGGCGCATCGCCCGAGCGCGACACGACGGAATCCGTCATCCTCTCCCATTGCCTGGAACGCGGGCTTCCCGTCCTGGGCGTATGCCGCGGACTCCAATTCCTGTCGCACCGGTTCGGAGGGACGATCGAGCCCTGCGATCCGGCGCTCCACCGCGCGACCCGCCACCAGGTCCGCGTGGATCCGGCCAATGCGCCGAAATCCGTACGCGCCGACTTCGAGGCGAACTCCTACCACAACCTCGGCGCCGTCCTGGCCGTCGACGGACCTCTGCGGGCATGGGCATGGTCGCCCGACGGCTGCGTCGAAGGGGTGACGGATCCTGTCCGACGGATTCTGGCGATCGGCTGGCACCCCGAACGCGAATCCACATTCCGCGAAATAGACATCGCCTTGTTCCGCGAACATTTCCATCGGAGCGCACCATGAGCTTCCATTCCATCGTCCTCGCCGCCGGTAGAGGCTCCAGGATGAAACGCCTCACCGACGACACGCCGAAATGCCTGACACCGTTGGCGGGCCGGCCGTTGCTGGAGTGGCAGATGGAGAGCCTTCGCGCGGCAGGGACGGAAAACGTCACCGTGGTGCGCGGTTGGCAGGCCCAGAAATTGTCCGGCACGTTCGACACCATCGACAACGAGGAATGGTCCACCTCGAACATGGTCGTGACCCTCTCCAAGGCTTCGTCGCTGCTCTCGCGCTCGGCTTGCGTGGTGTCGTATTCCGACATCGTCTACCACCCCGACCACGTGCGCGCGTTGCTTGCCAGTCCCGGCGACATCGCCATCACATACGACCTGGACTGGCTCGAGCTGTGGAAATCCCGCAACGATGCCGATCCTCTCGCCGACGCGGAGACCTTCCGCCAGAAGGATGGCTGGTTGGAGGCGATCGGCAAGCGCCCCAAGGATCTGTCCGAAGTGGAAGGCCAGTACATGGGCCTTCTGCGATTCACGCCCGCTGGATGGTCCGCAGTTGAACAATTTCTGTCCAACGTGTCGGCGGAACGCCGCAACAAACTCGACATGACCACGCTGCTTTCGCTTCTACTGGATAGCGGCGCGAAGATCGCCGCGGTACCCGTCCGGGGAAAATGGTGCGAATGCGACACCGAATCCGATCTGGAGATCTACGAAAGCATCCTCGAGAAGGCCCGGAAGGAAGGGCGGATGTGGCGACATGATTGGCGCTGACGTCGGAGCCTCCGCGGGCCGGCCCGAATACATCATTCCTCAACTCGATCTCGATGGGTATTTCGATCGATTCCTTCTGGAGCGCCGACGGATCCTGGATGCGCTCGATCCGGATTTCGAGCCGGCCATTCCGATGACGGAAAATGTCGAACCTCCAGCCTCCCCGGAGCACGGCCTGGCCGATGCCGACGAGTGGATCGAAGCGCTGCACCACCATCCCGACCTGCGCAGGATCGCGCCATGGCGCAAAGGGATCGAGACCCTGCAGAAGAAGTTCGCGGTCTTCGGTCGCATCCAAAC
>JBDKGS010000105.1:0-12755 GCA_039798065.1 Fibrobacterota bacterium
AACCAAAGTGGGGCCCTCTATATTCCGATTCAAATGGTGTCATGTACGAGTGGGCTCAAGCCTTCGATGCAGATTCTGTGAATTGCAGGTATTCAGGAGACTGTGCTCTCGAAAAATCAGGCGCGAATCTACAAGGCCTGTGCCCAGCGGGGTGGAACATTCCTGCAGATATGCAGTGGGAATCTTTGGTCAAGTGGGCGGCACAAGGTGGAGCAGACAGCTCTGGTGCAACCCGGTTACGCAGTCGTATCGGTTGGAATTGGTTTCAGTATATGGGTGCAATCTTTAATGCACCAGGAACTGACGATTGGGGTTTTGGGGTTCGACCCAATTATTACTATGGCAACGCTGGAGATCCGATGACAGGTGGATCAGGTCGCTATTGGGCGTCAGCCTTTGCAAATACACCTGACCCCACATCATCGACATATGGCCGATTCTTCGCCGATTTTAGTGTTACGGGATCGGAACGGAATGGTTATTGGAACACATTCACAGTTTGGGGGATGGATGCGCAACGCTATTTCCAAACCTATTCTGTGAGATGCGTGAGGAACGCTCCTCCAGGCCAGTGGTGAGCGCCTTCAAACTAGAGGCCGTGTGCTAAAGCCGAACAGATCGAAGGCAACTAGGATATTTCTGTTTCGGCGAACAAAAAAGCACCCGCCGCGATTCGCGACGGGTGCTTTGGGTGCGCCTCTGCCAGAGACAGGCAACGAGAGCGTTACAGGCAAGCCGGGAATTGGACTCCTGTATTGTAATCGGTGTCCAGCCCTGCAGTGGTAGGGATCTTTACCGTGATGGTTCGGTCGGAATAATCTACGATGGTGATGGTTGCTCCCAGGGCGTTGCGAGTAAGCTTCCAAGCGCCGTAAGTCAGGTGTGTGCCTGAATTGGAGCCGACTTTTACATCCTTGATCGGGAGAATCGTGTTCTCGACATAGATCTGGTCAGAATTTCCCTTTTTGATTCGAACTATGATGTTGCCGGTCACGGGGCACTTTACGTATTTCCAAGTGGTTCCGGAAGGATTTCCAACTCCGAATCCCAGCTTGGAGAAGGCGGGATAGCTCACGTCCAAGTGGCCGTTGAAATTGGATTTGCAAGGTGCGTTTTGTCCATTGACCGGGCATTCGTCGGTCACGGTGGCGATCACTTTGGTGCCGTTTTGTCCTGAAAGTTCAACACAGGCTCCACACATGCCGTTTGTGTTGAAGTCGTCCGGGCTATTCCCGGGAATCGCCACGAAATATCCAGGATTGGCGATGTTGTTCATCATATCCGAAGACTGACCGCTGTTCTCTGTGCCCCGATGACCACACGCAGTCCGGTAGTATCCATCTTCCTTGTAAGAACCCTGCCCGAACCAGTAGTTCGTGAACGAACCAGAGCCAGGGCTTGGACTTGGAGGGAGCGTGCAGGCGGTTGGGCCTGCAGGGGTGGTATCGCGCATCACCACGGCAATCCCCTTTTGATCATACGAAGTCAAAACGACCGTCGTGTCCTTGTAGCCGGTCTTGGAGAACGAAAGGGTGGGATAGGTGACTGCAGAACGGCCTGCAAACGCCAGAGCCGGGCTGGAAGCGCTCGAAAACCCGTCGGCCAGCACAACCGAAGAAGTCAACTGTCGATTGCCTTGAGCGACATACAGAAATGCCGTGCCGCGATAGCTCGCTAGCAGATTTGGACGGAAGCTCACGCCGCCGTTGGAGACAGGTGCGGAGGCGTTCCAGAGGATCGAACCTGTGGCCGTCAGAATGCGCGCTTCGATGAGGCCTTCCGAGATGGAGGTCACAATCAAGCGGTTGCCCTCGAAGGTCATTCCAAAGCCCTGAGTCCGTTCGCTGGGAAGGATGGAGGTTTGGGACTGGACGGTGAAGGCACCATTGTTGTCCGAAGTGGCACGGCCAGTTCCACCGATTTCGGTCACGGCCACGCCCTGAATCACGGAGCCGTCCTTCGAGCTTTTAACGACTCCGGAAGCGACCAAAGCACTGGTGCTGGTCGAAAAGCCGATGACCATGGGTAAAACCAGGCCGAAGAGTGCTCGAGGGGCTTTGCCAGCCGTTTTTGGACAAGTCACCAGAATTTCCTCCAAGTTGGAATGATCGGGTGAATCTAGCCGGGTGGGGACATTGCCACCGATCGTTTTTGAGGTTTTCCGGGACTCTAGCCTTTCACCCTCCATCCGGCTTACCTCCTGGGTGTGTTGTTGGCTCTTAAAGCGTGAGTTTCGGCATTTCACGGAGAGTGAGTTCAGTGGATTCTCCAGAGCCAATCTCCGTTGGTCAGTGGTTCCTTGCAGCGTGAAATGAACAGCGAATATGGGCGCATCCCTCTAGATTCCGGCGGTAGACAACATCTGCTTCATTTATCCCAAGCGAGACATTGATGATCCGGAAATCGTTCGCCGTGGTTGCCATCCTAAGCGCCATGGCTGCACAGGCTAGCTTTGCGGCTTTTTCCAAATGTGGCTTCAACGTTGGTGTCGACCTTGCGCAGGCTTCTACGGCCAAGTGCGGGTACATGGGGTGTACCCCTAACATTTCAGATCTCGATCTTCCAGCGGGAGTGGATTTCGTCGCTAGGTTTGCTGGACACACGGATGTTGGTGGGGGACGAATCACTCCCGCACCGCAACCAAAGCAGGAAGGCTACTTCCTTGCCATGGCGAAAAGCCTAAACGCAACGCCGGTGTATTACACCTACATCATTGCCGAAGGCATGAAGGTGGCGTACAACTTGGACAAGGATCAATCCGATTGTAACGGTAGCGCGCCAAAGACGATTTGTACGGAGTGGGGTAATTACTACGCAAACTACCGGTCGGCGATTATCAGTCAATACACGGCCTTTGCAAAGGACGCCGCAACTCGCTGGGGTACAACCCAGCCCATGATTTGGGCCTTGGAACCGGATTTCTACCAGTACGCATCGAATGCGAAAGGGAATACCAAGCCGTTGAGTTTCTCCGATGCAGCAAAGCTGATTGGCGATATTGCAGATGCGATTAAAGCAGCGATGCCGAATGCCCAAATTGCCATGGATATTTCGCCATGGGCTCCGGATGACTGGTTCACCTCGCTGCCTCTCTCAAAATTCACCTACATGAGCACTTCGGGTGGAATTTCACAGCCGGGAAGTGAGATAAAACCCGGAGAGAAGTCTTGGGCCAAAATCAAGCAGCTTACCAAACTGCCAATTATCGCCGATGATGGATATGGAGCATACGGCAATTTGACCAGCCCCAATTCCGGCTGGGCCGATGTGAACAACATCAAAGCTCGAATGGCCGATGGGGTGGTGGGATTGATGCAGGCTTATCCGAAGTCGGCATGGACCTCTGTGATTTCCAACATCCACTCCCAAACCGCCACCAACTGTGGTTCCAAGTTCACGTTGACCCTCACGGCTGGAACCGGGGGAAGCATCTCCTCGACACCTTCTGTCACGTCCTTCGATTCCGGGGCCGTGGTCTCGCTGAAGGCCGTCCCCTTGGCGAAGTACGCGTTCACGGGCTGGAGCGGTGCGGCAACCGGCACCAAGGACACCGTCTCGATCGTGATGAACGGCAACAAATCGGTGAGCGCCGCCTTCGCTCGCGTGTACCCGAAATACACCTTGAGCATTTCTACCCTGACCTCCGGGACGATCACGGCGAATCCCTCGGCAGCCAGTTATGATTCGGGCACCTCTGTCGGACTCAAAGCCAAGGCGAACTCCGGTTACGTGTTCTCGAACTGGATTTCGGGCGCAACGGGCAACATCGACACCACCAACATCGTGATGGATGCCAACAAGACCATCTCGGCTGTCTTCAAGCCCGCGACTTCGGTGATCGTACCCTTGCAGAATTCCGACAGAATCCGTCTTCGCTCTAACCAGCTCAGCATTCGTCTCGAGAGCAAGGGAGCGACCGAGTTTTCCATCCTCTCCGTCCACGGTCGATCGCTCCAGCACCTGGGTGTTTTCGACATGCAGGGACAGGAATTGGTCTTTGGCCTGGAATCCCGCTCCCAAGGGCTGCAGTACCTTCGTATCCGCGGCGAGGGTTGGGAATCGATCGTTCCGCTGACGCGTTTATCGCACTGAGATCTTCGCCGGAATAACTCCGCCGAAGTCGCAGGTAAAAACCGCCCGACCCGTAGCCTAGCTGCGGAGCGGGTCTAAAAAAGGCCTCACTTGCATTTGCTGCGAGTGAGGCCTTTTTCGTTTCAGGCGGGCTCCATGGCCCCGACGAATCTTCGCGCGCTTACCCCAGCTTCGACCGAAACTGCGAGTAGTGGAACACGCGGTGCACCTCCAACGCACCGTCTTCTTTCCAGGTGGCGATAGCGGGGTGTTTCACACCGTTGAAAAACGACGTCTTCACCATGGTGTAGTGGATCATGTCCATCAGCACAATCTTGTCACCCACTTGCAGCGGCTTGTCGAAGCTGTAGTCGCCCAGCACGTCGCCGGCCAGGCAGGTTCCGCCGCCCAGCCGGTACGTGTGCGCTTTCACGCCCGCCTCGCCCGATCCAAGGATGTCGGGCCGGTAGGGCATTTCCAGGCAGTCGGGCATGTGCGCGCTCACCGATACGTCCATGATGGCCAGATCCATGCCGTTGTGCACAATGTCAAGAACTGTCGCGACCAGTTCGCCGGTGCGCCAGCCCACTGCTTCGCCGGGCTCCAGGACCACTTCCAGATGCGGGTGCCGGGTCTTGAACCCTTTGAGCACGCGGATCAGGCGATCCACATCGTAGTCGGCGCGGGTGATGTGGTGGCCACCGCCAAAATTCACCCACTTCATTTGCGACAGAAATTGCCCGAACTTTTCCTCGAACGACTGCATGAGCGCTTCCAGCGCGTCGGAGTCCTGTTCGCACAAGGCATGCACGTGTAAGCCCTCGATTCCGTCCAGCTGGTCTTCCTGGAAGGCGCTGCGGGTGATTCCCAGGCGGCTGAACGGGGCGCAAGGGTTGTATAGGTCGGTGGCCACCTGCGAGCACTCGGGGTTCACGCGCAGGCCCGGGCTGGGCTTTTTGGGGTGTGCTAGAACCTGGTCCTTGAACCTGGCCCATTGGCTGAAACTGTTGAAGCTGATGTGTCCGGCCAGATCCAAAATCTGTCCGATTTCGTCCTCGGTGTAGGCGGGTGCGTACACGTGCAGCTCGCCGCCCATCTCTTCGCTGGCCAGCAATGCCTCGTTGAGGGAGCTGGCGGTGGCACCCACCAGATATTGTCGCACCAACGGGAACGCCCGCCAGAACGAGAAGCCCTTGAGCGCGCAGATGATCTTCACGTCGGCTTCGTCGGCGACGCGTTTGAGCAACGCGAGGTTGGCGCGCAGGCGGGCCTCCTCCATCACGTAGCAGGGGGAGGGGACTTTTGCGAAATCGGTGCCGATGGTCGGATAGGTCATAGGAGTGCGCGACAATTTAGGTCCAACCGCCGTCTATGTGAGCCACTGAAACCCGTTTGACGAATCTGGCCAGCGGGGCGATCGTCAGAAATAGGCTTTCAGGAAATAGGCGGTGGCGATCGAAAGGATCTTCACGACAAGCGTCAAATACACGATGTCCATGGCCATGTAATACAGGTGCGGTTTTTCCTCGATCGCAAGGAGTCTGCGAGCGTGGTGGTCCTTCAGGTAGGCCGCGATGTCCGCGAACTGGTTGGATTCGGGGAAGGCGCATTCGGGTCCGGTGACAGTTTGCGGAAGGCCGGTTTCCAGATGCCGACGGTACTCCGCAGGCGGCGCATCGCACAAATCCGCGTGCAGGGTGAGCTCGTATTTGAATTTCAGCTTCCGGTGGGAACGACGCAGATTGTTGTGATGCCGGATCACCATCCGGAAATAGTTGTTGGCGAGCAGCAGGGCGATGCATCCCACCACGATGGAGGCGACCAGCTTGTGCCAGCCGATCTCGAAGTCCCGCATGATGATGAGATCCGTGTTCAGCAGGGCGATCACCGCGATGAGTCCCCCGAACAGAAATTGGCTGAGGTGGCGGTTCGCGGTGTCGTTGATTTCGGACAACTTCTTGTCGATCAGCTCCAACTGCTTTTGCATGGATTCTGTGCTCACGGATCCTCCGTCGCGGTGCGTGGTCGATTGGGCTGAACGGTGCATGGCCCCAAATCCGTCTGGGAGACTACCAAGTTAGAGAATATGCCAAACCCGAGGCCCAACGAATGCATGGGAGACAAAAATTGTCGCACCGAAGGCCGATCGGATTCGACTCAGAACGCCCATCCCAGATGGATTGTTGGAAAAGCGTTGAAGGTGGGTGTCTTGAATTTGTCGGAATCGACCACGAAATCGTCTCCTTTGTTCAGAAGTACGCCCAAGCCAACCCAGGGTGTGACCGTCAAATGCTCGAAGAATCGGAAACGATACCCGATCCGCGTGGCAAGCAGGAATGGATATCTGGTTGTGGACGACTTCGTTGGCTTATGCGTGTAGCGATTTCTCATTTGCGTGCATTCCAGGCCGACAAAGAGGTTTTCGTAGGAGTCGAACAGGTAATCGACTCGCCCGATGACTCCGAATAGATCGTAGGAGAAATCCTCGTTTCCATGAAAGGTGGAGGGGATCTCGACACCGATGATCCCGAGATCAACCCGGAGAGGGAGTCGAATATACCCGGCATGGATTCTGTATCCACCCATGATGAAGTCTGCAGGATCGACTTCGATATCCATGGAGTTTGCCGAGTTGGAATACGCAGGCATACAGAGGAAAGCTGCGGCTGCGATGAACGTTTTCGAGTCCAGGTTGCGCGAAGGGAGTTGTCTCATTTGGGGATTTTCTGCTCATGTGTTGTAGAGGTTCTAGAGCGCGAAGGAATGCCCGAAGGGGAGCGAATCGCACCCTTCAAAGCGCCGGAGGGTTCACTTGGTTTTTGATCCGTCCATTCAGCGCGATCCCGTCTCCCGCGACAGCTCGACGATCTTCAAGAGCGGATCGGCGGCGGCAGCGGGAAAGGCCGCCTTGAGCATCCATTTGGGGACCGCGAAGGGAGGGGCGCTTCTGCCCGCGGAACGCAGCTCCACCGACCCGCCACCAAGGTCCTTGAGCGTGTAGGTCTGCTGGTATTGGGACAGGCGCCGTTCGGCGCGGGGAGCGAGCTGGTCTGGTGCTCCAGTTAACGTGATGGTCGCTGTACGCGCAACCGAATCCACCAGCACCACCATGCGGGCCACGCAATCGATTTTGGGGAGTGGCCAAACGACCTTGAGACCGTAGTGCACGATCCTTTCGTTCTCGGCAAGAACCTTGATGGTTTCGCTGCTGTGGTCGTCGTGGATCAGCTTGTGCTTGGACACGTCGCGTAGCACCGTGAGACAGTGCTGGAATTCCGCCTTGGCCGTGGTCGAAGCGTTGTATTCCACGATGGGGGTTTCCGTGCCGTCGGCGGCCTTGGCGATCGTGATGCGCGACAGGACCTGAACCTTGCCGTCCCGTGTGGTCTCCGATTTCCAACCGGTCTGGGCGTGAGCGAGCGTTGCGGCAAGGAAAAATGCCAAGCAGATCCACGAGCGTTGGGGGTGCAGGACCCGTGAGGCGAAGGGGAGATGGATGCGGATGTTCATGCCTGTACCTGAGCGATGGGGGAGTTGTCGGAAATCCCGCGATCGGACGATGGCCTCCACTGCCAGGCGGTGCAGACGATGACCAGCAAGGTGCCGATCTCCACAGCGCTGAAAAACACGTAGTGTAGGGTGGGGCCGGTTCCCATCCAGAACGACCCGATCTGCACCAGGGTCATCAGGGATGCGGCGACCAGATTGATCCAGCGGTTGGCGCGGTGCTCCAGAAGCCGCGACGCAAGGATCATGGCCATCGGGATTTCCATCAGGAAGCCCGCGTAGAGCAGGAAACTTTCTGTCATCGGCAATCCTGGAGGGCCGCCTTGCAGCAAGGCCCGCTGGAACGTGGGATCCATCAGCGAGAGCACGTCGCAGTACAGGTAATTGGCGACCAGAAAAATCCAGAGCGTGGAGAGCTTGAGTCGGAATTTGTCAGGGCTTGTCGAGGTGGACATTGGGTGATTCCTTCTTTGGGAGGTTTGATGCGGAGAACGATCTCGCGTTGGGATCAAGCGGCGTGGTGGATCGGGTTCGTCCGCGACATCAGGTACCCCATGCGCGAAAACCAGAGGATGCTCAGGAGCACGTAGGCGGCCACGGCGGGGACAAAAAATGTCGGGATGACGGTGAGCAGTCCTGCGGTGCCCACCACCATGCCCATGGTCCCACAGGGGCGTGGAAAGATCCCGGTGCGCCGGATCGCGAGGCCCGTGAGCAGGATCCACAGTCCGCCGGGAATTTCGATCATGCACCCAAGGCCCTCGTGGATGGTGTCGATGGTGCGCATGAGCTGGACCGCTGCGGATGGATCGTTCGGGAACAGATTGGCGACGGCGACCAGACCGGTCCTGTACACCAGGCCGCTTCCGATCAGGAGCGCCGACCAGATGAAGGCGAAGCCCGTTGCCAGTTTCATGAGGTGGTTGGCACCTGGAGAAAGTCGTTCGTACAACGCGACGGCCACAACCGGAACCAGGCATCCAAACAGCACGTACAGAACCAGAATGAACGCCGACATCGACCCTTGGTGTTCGACCTGGAACCGCGTGCGTTCCAACGGGTCGACAATTCCTGACGTGTTCAGGACGGTCAAGCTCAAGACCATGCCTGCGATGTAGACGAGCGCGAGCACCGGGGCGGCGCGTGCGCCCCACTTCTGGAGTTCCATGGAATGAGTTCCTTGCGGAAGGTTTATGTGGGGAGAGGGTGCGAAAGACGATCACGGCGCCTGGGATGGTGTCGTGACAAGAAGTGTCGGTGTTGGGGAGAACTATTCGTTGGGCGGTTTGTCGGGATCGTATTCCAGTAGATCGCCTGGCTGGCAATTCAATTCGCGGCAGATGGCTTCCAACGTGGCGATGCGAACGGCCTTTGCTTTGCCGGTCTTGAGAATGGACAGATTGGCGTCGGTGATGTCGATCCGCCGTGCCAACTCGTTGAGCGGCATCTTGCGGTCGGCCATCATGCGATCGAGTCGAAAGACGATTCCCATGGTCGCGTCAGACCGTCAGGTCGAGTTCGTCCTGAAGGGTGCTGCCGTCCTTGAGGATTTCGGTGACCAACAGCAGGATGAGGCAGACAAGAAGTGTCGCCGGATTGAATGTGACCACCGCCAAGGCGATCATGTATTTGTTCAGGTTCGACAGAATCCGAACGTTCGCGGTGCGGAACACGCTGTTGTTCCGGAAATTGTCGAACAGCGACTGCGATTTGCGCAGGATTTGCACCAAGAGGAAGGTGACCAGGAACAGGTAGGGGAACACCACCGTGCGAGCCAACGGGGGCATCGCCATCATTTGCTGCCAGTCCTGGTCGTGGGTCATCTTGGCGCATTCGCCGTTGATCCCCGAAGTGATGGGGTCCCCCAGGTCGATCTGGAATAGCGCGAAAAACAGCAAGGTGCAGAGCCCCATCACGCCCGGGATCATCAAGATCCATCCCGCTTGCGTGAGGCGATACAAAACAGACGAAAGCGATTTTTGACCGAAATAGCGCATACGCCATCTCCAAGGGTTGTGTGCTTCCCAAAGAATACGGCAAGAGCTCTCGAAAAGCAAGAAATACTTATCGTAAAACGATAATTAGTTGTTGTTTTCGGGCCGACATCAAGCCAGAGTCAGACCAATCTTGGCGAACGGCTCAAAATCTTCGCGGTTCAACGTAAGCAGGGAATCGCCTCGGCGCAGAGCGCTAGCGGCGACCATGCAATCGAACCGAAGCCCCCGTTTGCGACCGGTGGCATTGAACAATCGAGCAGCCAGAGCCGCATCCTCCCGCTCGAATGGCAAAATCCGTCCGTTCAAAAACGATTCCACCAAGCGAACCGAAGGCGCATCCGCAGGGCCATTCAGGAATTCCGTCCAGACCACCGCCGAACAAGCGAACCCGCCTCCCTCGAGCTGAATCTGCCGGACCTGGGCGCGGACCGGATGCCCCGACAACAGGCCGATCAGCACATTGGTGTCGAGGTGGATCACCGGCGGAGGAGCTGAGCGCTGATTGTGCTCAGAAACCGCGATGCGCATCGTCGGCGCGTCGCTGTGCGGGCAGTTCAGACTGGTATTGCACCCAAGACGCCTTTGTGGCTTCCGAAAGCCCCTGCATAGCCTCCAGCGCCTCCAGCGGACCGAATTGCTCCTTCACCCGCTCCTCTTCATCGACGATGTCGATGATCCTCCGCAACGCCTCCGACCGATTGGTCTTCCAACGACGCGCCAGCCCATCCAACTTGTGGACGGTCTCGCTCCGCAGTGCGTACGTGGTCCGGATCGTCAAAGCAGTCATACGTATGAACATACTTTTGAATCATTCTAGGCGCAAACAAAAAGCCGCCGCACCGGTTTACTCGGTGCGACGGCTTTTTGAATCAAGAATCATCGGCTCCTGACCGGCCTATCGTGGATGCAGACGAAGCGAAAAGGCCTCTCCCCTCGTCCGAGCCGTACGCGTCGGTACGGCGACAGAGAGGGGGGAGGCCTTTGAGAGAGTATGCGCCGCGAGAGGCAGGTCAGCGCTTGATCCACTCCTTGTGGATTTCGGGGATGTCCTCGAGCAGCTGCACGGTGATCGGGCTGGTGGGCCGCAGGATAACGTCGTCGGGCTTGCCGGCGTCGACCATCTTGCCTTCGTGCATGATGAACAGACGATCCGAGACGTAGTAGGCCAACCCGATGTCGTGCGTCACGAAGATGATGGTCATCTTCAGCTCTTCTTTGAGCTTCATCAGGTAGTCAAGGATGTTGGCGCGCACGCACGCGTCCACCATGGAGGTGGGCTCGTCGGCGATCAGCACCTTGGGGCGCAGCGCGAAAATACGCGCCAGCAGCATGCGCTGCATTTGGCCGCCCGAAAGCTCGAACGGGTACTTGCCCTCGATATCCTTGGGAGCCACGTTCACAGCCAGCAAGCCGGCGTCCACGCGATCCGAGATCTGCTGAGGGGTCAACTTCTCTTTCTTGATCTTGAACGCGGCTTCGAGCTGCGCACGGATCGTGAAGAACTGGTTGAAGCAACTGAACGGATCCTGGAAGATGAACTGGACTTCGTCCCAGTGATCTTTCTGGTTCGTGATCTTGTGGCCTTCGTACTCGAAGGAGCCCGTGGTGGGTTCGTAGAGGCCCAGCATGATCTTGGCGAGCACGCTCTTGCCGCAACCCGAACCGCCCACGATCGACACGATTTCGCCATCGGCGATGTCGAAGGAGACGCCATCGACGGCCTTGACCAGCTTCTTGCCGCTGCCGAAGGTGCGGACAACGTTCTTGGCCGAAAAAATGGGAGTGTTATTCGGCATAGTCGCACCTCACGAGACGATCGGCGAACATACGGATTTCCTGCTTGTTCTGGGTGCACTCGGGACGAGCCACCGGGCAGCGAGCCGCGAAACGGCAACCCTGGATTTCCTTGGCCAGCGACGGGGGAGCCCCTTCGATGGCGACAGGCTTGCGGTCCTTCTGGCCAGGTTCGGCCGAAAGCATCGCGCCCATCAGGGCCTTGGTGTACGGGTGCTTGGGCGAGAACACGATCTGCTCCGCCGTGCCCTTTTCCACGAATTCGCCGGCGTACATGATGGCGATGTTGTTCGCCACGTGACGCAGGAGCGGAAGCTCGTGGGTGATGAAGATCATGGACTTGAAGATGCCCGCGTCCAGAAGATCGAAGATCATCTTGATCACGATCTTCTGCGTGCTCACGTCCAGAGCCGAGGTCGGCTCGTCGGCGATCACCATCTGCGGATTGAGCAGGGTGGAGATGCCAATCACGGAACGCTGGCGTTCACCGGCGGTCAGCTGGATGGGGTAGCTGTTCATGACACGCTGGGTGTCCTTGCCGAAGAACAGCTGGAAGCGTTCCATCAGGCGCGCTTCGGTGGCGCTGGAATCGGTTCCACCTTCGTGGGCGGCGATCACGTCGGCGGCGATGTCCTTCACCTTGCGGGTGGGGTTCAGGGCGTTGAATGCACCCTGGGGGATCATGCTCACTTTGCGGGACAGCACGTTCTTGCGAACGTCGGATTCCGACCGGTTCATGAGCGATTCCCCGCCCACCTTGACTTCGCCCGCACTGGGATAGAGGGGCGGAATGAACAGGCCCATGAGGCCGTTCACAAGGGTGGACTTGCCGCAACCCGATTCACCCGCGATGCCCAGGATTTCGCCCGGCTGCATGGTGAACGAGACGTCGGTGACCGCGTGGACCTTGGAGCCGAAGCGGGTCAGATAGTGGAGACTGAGGTTTTCGACCTCGAAGACTGGCTTGGTCATAATGGTTATTCCCGACGCAGGCGGGGGTTGAAGACCCCTTCCATCGATGTGTTGATCAGGTAGAGTGAAAACACGATGGTGGTGATCAGGATGGTGGCGGGGAAGATGCCCCACCAGATTCCGTCACCGAGCGCGCCGTTGGCCTTGGCGTCGTTCAGGATGATTCCCAGCGACTGGGTGTCGAGCGGCCCCAGGCCCAACATGGAGATGGCGGATTCCGACAGGATGCCGGAAGCGATCTGGATGATGAACACCATGAACACGTACGACGCCAAGTACGGCAGGATGTGCTTGACAAGAATTGCCAAGGTGCCGTCGCCGTTGATGCGCGCCAACGAGATGTGGTCGCGGCTCTTGAGGGCCGCGGCCTGCGCGCGCACCGCACGAGCCGACCAGGTCCAACCCGTGGCTCCG
>JBDKGS010000106.1:0-12664 GCA_039798065.1 Fibrobacterota bacterium
GTCACCGCCACCGCCTTGCCCACGGTGATGTTGGGATTGGTGTTGGTCTGGGAAGCCTGGCCGGTCACTTCGAAATTGATCTTGTCGGTGACGTGGACTTCGATGGAGTTCGCCGTGGTGGCGTCGGCCGAGAAGTAGAAGCGCAGTTCCAATCCCACGTAGGGCTCGTTGGAATTGTTGGCCACCCACAGGTAGAACTGGGCCCCCTTCCCGCCATCGTTGCGGTTCGTCGCCGCGATCTGCACGGTGTAGTCGGCCAATTTTTGTCCGGTCGAGAACCGGTAGTGCAATCCCAGGCTGTCGGATTTGGCCGGTGCCGAGAATACGTCGTAGCGGTAGGTGGTGCCGGGCTGGAGCCCTTTGAGAGTCACCTTGTGGAAACGGCTGGGAACGCCCTCGTCGTCGCCGTCGACGCGTTTTTTCGTGGCAGCGAAATTCGCGCCTTCCACGGCGTATTCCACCGACGAAAGCGACGGCACGTCGGTCCACCAGAAGATGGTGGCGTGGTCGCCACTGATGTTGCAGGCCCTCACATCCTTGATCTGCGGCACCGGCGGGGAAGCCGCGGTGGTGGTGAAGCTGTAGTCGCGCCCGCGGTTGTTGTCGTACGACACGTTGCGGTAGATGTCCATGCCCGCGAAACGGAAGTAGTAGGTAGTCAGCGGTGTCAGACCAGGAATTGTCACCGACTTGCTCTTGGACAGCGGCGTGACGAAATACCCGGCCACGGGGCCGTTGGCGGTCAGGCTGTAGAAGAGGGTGTCGCGCGAAAGTTCGTCGGTCTGCCACGACACGGTCGCGAAGGTGTCGGCCGGATACGACACCACGGGGAAGAAGACAGGACCTGTCGTGTCGGGAGGCAGATCCTGCGCCAGGTACTGGGACGGAAGGATCATCTGCGAGGAAAAGTCGATGCAGGTCTCGGTGACGTCGTACTTCTCCCACTCGTCGCGCAGAAGTTGTCCGGGAATGGCGCCGCCCATGAGAGCGCCCTTGGGCGACCGGTATTTGTAAGGAAGCCCGCCCGCGTTGTAGCCTTCGGGATTGGAGATGCGGTTGTGCGGATGCTGCAGGTTCTTGGTGCCCGCGCCCATCAGGAAGCTGATGTCCCAGGGGTTGGCGCCCATGTTGTAGTTCATGTTGTCGAGGATGATGTTCCAGTAGTTCTGGGCGCTGCCCACACTGTCCCCTTTGATCATCTCGTGGTACAGCACCACCGGAAGCAATCCGCCCATGTTGTAGCGGTTCATGCCCCAGGTCACCGAACTCCAGACCAATCCGTACGGGCGCAAGTAGTTCACGTTGGTGCCGGGATACACCGATCCGTCGGGGCTGTTGGTCGACTCCTTGACGTAGCGCGTGCCCACAAGCTTGGTGATGCGTTCGCGGACATCCTTTGCTTCCGCCGCACCGATTCCCCATTTCGCCGCCAACGTGTCGTTGCGGTAGAACATCTTCCACAGCATCCAGATGGAATGGACGAACGTGTTCTGGTAGTCCATCACCCAACCACCCGGCGAAAAGAGATGCCCGTTGGTGTACTTGGAACTCAGGAACCCCGCCCAGAAGAATTCCTTCTGTGAGGCGTTGATGCGTGCCGCGGGATAGTTGCCGTAGGTCGTGTTGCCCATCAGATCGAACTTGTAGGCGGTGTCGCCGGTGGCGTACCACAGGCCCGCCGCAGCCCAGGCGAGATCGTCGTCCCATCGCCCTTGGGTGATGTAGAACATGGTGGGAGCATACCCCGGTGTTTCCCAGTTGGGGATCACCACGCGCTTGTAGATGTCCTTGGCGGCGGCCAGACAAGAATCGGCATAGGCCGGATCGAACGGATACCACGCCTTGGCGAACAATGCCAGCGACCCCGCGAACTGCGCGGCGACCGCCGCCCCGGCGCCTTTGTCCACAGGACGCGGCGCGCCTCCTTTGGCCACCGGTGCCAAATCCTGTCGTTCCGGCAGATCCCAAAGCTGGTGGTCGTTGTTCCAGACGCCCACCTCCTGGTACATGTCCTTCTTCGCCAGCAGTCCGTCCTCTTCCGAAGCGCGGTAGAGGCGCATCACGTAGTCGGCGCCCACCTTCGATTCGCGCAACAGATCGGGAATCCCGTCGTTGCCGAAGGGAATGGTGTCGTTGTACGAATTTCCGTAGCGGTCTTCGGCCTTCTGGGGCCAAAGCGTGTACGCCAAGATCAGATTCGTGAACGCGTAGGCGTCGGTCTGCCCCACCTTGAAATAGTCGCCGCAATCGTACCAGCCGCCTTTCAGGCTTCCGGCCACCGCGTCGCCGCCTGGCCTTCCCGAGCCATCCTTCATGTGGCTGGGCGCGTGCATCTGCGAAGGGTCGTCTCCCGATCGCTCGATGCCAAAATATTTGAGCGAGGTCTCGAAGATGTCGTTGTAGATGGTCGGGCGGATGTCGAACGGAAGCGACGTGTCGGTTCCCACCACCACGCGGAAGGTGCCCTCTTCGGTCAAGGCGCCAAAATCTGCCGCCGAAATGGATTCGGTGGATGTCGCCGAAGCCGAATCGGTGTCGTTGGTGTTCCTGAAGGTGTAGAGCAGGTTGATGGAGTTGTAGTACCCCTTGATCAGCATTCGCCCCTTGTAGGGGAAGGAACCCTGCGGCGCCAGGTTCCCGTTGAATGCCACCGTGCCGTTGGGACGCACCACCCGGAACGTGGTGGCCTTGGGCGAGCCCACTAGGGCGCGTTTGTGCGGATCGTCGGTGCGGTAGCCCACCTGGTTCACGCGCACGGAACCGATGTTGAGGTTGGCCGAATCCAACGCTCTGCGTCCGCAGGTCGCGCAGGTGTTGTCGATGGCGTCGGCACCCGCGAAGGATGACACGACAGCCAGCAGGGCGACGACGCGCGCGACGATCTTGATCATTTGACGGCCCGCTTGAAACCGAGGGTGTAGACTCGGTTCACGATATGAGGTTTGCCTTCGCCTTCGAGCTGGAACTTCAGGACCAGGCGCATGTAGTACACGCCGCTGGTGGCCAACTTGCCGGATTTTGTCCGGCCGTCCCAGACGAATTTCACGAGGTACGATCCCGATGGATCCACGGGAAGCGTACCCTCTGCGGCCATCTTGCGGATCCCGTCGAAATTTGCCGATGCCACGAAGGTCCCGGAGTTGTCGAAGATGTGGGCGCTGCCCTCGAGAATCTGGTTCAGGGTGATGGCTAGGCTGGCCGAATGGGTCGAATCCACGTCTTCCGGAACGCTTCCATCCGGGCGCAACCACCGATCGTTGTCCTTGTCCCACACCCAGGTCTGCAAGGCCGCACCGGTTCCAAGCGGACGGAATCCGTCATACTCGAAGAAGGACCGCAATTCGGTCTTGAGGCGGGGCGGACGCAGACCGAACGTGACAGGCACCCAGACCGCGGGGTCGGAAGCGGCGTTGGCGAACGCGTCGGTGGCGGTCGGAGCCAGGCGAGCCGAATCGCCCTTCCTCATCTGCGACTGTCCGGGCGGCAAAAGCAGGGAGGCACCGAGTCCGTCGGGATCGGGAACCACCAGCGAATGGATGACATTTTCTGGCAACACGCCGCGCGCCACGTTCTGGTGGAACACAACCTGTCCGACCGGCGCCGCGATCGCCTCGCTCCATCTCACCTTGAGGGTGTCGGGAATCGAGTCGTCGGTGCCGTACCGCAAAGTGGCGGCCAGAATGACAGGCGCGACCCGATCGTCCATGGGGAAGACGCTGACGACGCCGTTAGATGTCCAGCGTCCAAGCAGGTTGGTGGAACTGGACGTGATCCCTTTGGTGAACGGTCCCACCGCGATGTAGGCCGACAAACCGTCGGGATTGAGAACCCAGGCGCCGCTGTCGATTTTTGTCACGGCGAATCCGGTCGGCGAAGGCCACGAAAGCTCCATGGCCGAACGGGTTCGCGGCGTCTTCCCGAAGACCACGGTGGCCAGATCGACGGCGCCGTCGCCGTCGATGTCCTGGAACCATCCACCCACCGGCGAACGCTCGCCTCCGGAGACGGGCACCCACACGTGCGCGGCACCCACACGGTTTCCGTTGGAGACGTCGGACCAGCGCTCGGTGGCCAATGGACGGACGAAATCGCCCGGGAAAACCACCGAACTGTCGATGGGAAGCTTCCATGACGTGGCACTGACAGAATCCGGCACACCGGTCGCGGACAGCTCGATGCCCGGGTTCAGGGCCAGCCAGCCGTTTCCTGTCGAGCGCCGCACCGGCTCCGAGAACTCGAGATCGAGCGTATCGAACGCCGACGAGGAGCCGAACCGAAGTTTGGCGGCCAACAGGACCGGGCCGACACTGTCCACGAGGGGGTATGGCGCGGTGGCCTCGCCCGACTTCCACATGGTGAGCGCGCCGGAGCCGTTCGCACCGGTGCCGCGAGTCTGGCCCAACGGGAACGGCTTGGCCAACGGGACGGAGAGAACGGAGTCGCTGGATATCGCGACGATCCCTAAGGCGACGCGGAGGGCGGCTCCCGCACCGAACTGGACATCGATCGAATCGGGAAGGTCGGCGGCGACCAACGACTTGCGGAAGACCATGGTCACCTGGTCGGCTTGCCCGTCGCCGTTCACGTCCTTGATCCAGGCACCCGCGAACGGGGCGGGACGCGGCACGAGTTTGATCTCGCGCGAAAGCGAAGGGCAGTCGAGCGCGGGGTTGCCCTGGAGGTCGGCGACCTTCGTCGGATCCCACCGCAAGCTGTCGTGCGCCTTGACCACCCCGCCGCGGACAGAATATGTCCAACGCCCGGAGATCGGATCGGAAAGCCACGCCGAATCGACCACGATCCCGCTTGTGGGAACAACGGCACCCGCCCGATGAACGAGGACAGGAAATGTCTTGCCCAGGGGGCTGATTGCCGTGGTCCAGACATGGAGCGTGTCCACCGGGTTCCCTGTGAGATTCTCCACGATCCTGGCCGAGTCGATCCACGGACCGATCCCGTCGGTGATGGAGCCCGAGACGGACCTGAACCCCCCGATTCCGTCGGGCACCTTGATCTCGACAATTCCTGTCCAATCGGTGAGCAGAGCCACCGAGGTGGGTATCGAGATCCGAACGCGGTCGAAATTCGCACCCGTTACGATCCATGCGCCCGAAGCCACGACGATGGGCTCGATGGTGTCGCCGACGGAGGTGCGCAAACGAAGCGTCACCCCGCCCAACGTGGCGGGTGTCGCCTGGCCAGAAGCATTGAGAGACTTGTCCAAGGCCACTTCCACGGCCATGCTCCCGCCGCATGTGGCGGAGATGCTCGCGCTGGAAATCGCCGGCCACGAAGCCTTCGACCAGATTTTGACCGACGCGCTGTCGGCGGGGTCGGCGGCATCCACGTACGACACATTGAGGGTGTCGCCCAAGTTCATTCCCAATTGCCCGACAAGGGCCGTCGCCGACACGACCTTCAGGAGGTCGGTCTGGAAAACGCCCGTGTTCACGCCGGTCTCGGGAAGGACCAACGCCACCAGTGCTCCCGTGCGGAGATTGGTGACGGAAACCGTCACGCTGTTCAACGCCGTCTTGGACGCGTTGGCGTTGCCGTCGGCCACCCGGATGCGCAGCGTGGAGCTGTCGGGAACCACGAGCCCCAGAGGCTTTTCGGCGCCATCGACGACGGAAATTGTCGACACTGTCATGTTCGAGACGTAGTTGACGTACCAGTTGGCGTTGTAGAACGCGCACCCCTTGCCTTCGGTGCAGGTTCCGGTGGCGACGGATTCCGTCGAGTCGGATCCCGCGAAGAACGTCACGTCGACCTTGTTGGTGCCGCTCACCAGACGCAGCGGAATGTCGAAGCTCCAGGTTCCATCGGACTTGCGGGAAAGGGAAGCCTTGCGCTCGGCGTCGGACAACGCCACGCCGTTCACCCAGATGCCGGTGATGTACCCCTTGATCGATGGCATCAGGATGTCGTAGGGGTCCAGGGTTCCCTTCAACCGGGTCGACGAGGCCGTGCCCAGTTCCACCGTGCCGCCGTTATTGATGTCGAAGGGCTTCTCGAAGGTCGCGTCCATTGCGTACACGACACGTTTTGTCGCCTGTTCGGCGGCGTACGGCGAAAATCCGTAGATGAATTCGTTGCGCCGATAGACGGCGATGTACGGATTGATGGGAATGTCCATTGCGATGCTGTCGATGGCGTTCTTGCTCATCAACGGTACGCCGGAGTAGTCCACCGGCGACAGCCCGCCGTCGGCGCCGGCGACGTGGGGACGGAACGACCAGTCGGTCCCGGCGAACGGATCGTGGGTGGGAGCCATGTTCAGGATCTCGGTGCTGTCGCGAATCAAGTTGTGCCGATCGAAGACCACATCCAACCGCCAACGCGCCTGGGTTTCCATGGTCGCTCCGTGCAGCGGCAGATCGAAGTACCACGCGCAACTTCCGAGATCGGGGTTGCAAGACGGATCGATCAACTTCGGCCGGGACCTCTGGACGTTCTTGGTGTGCGAGAACAATCCGGAGTCGGCGAATCCGTCGGCGCGGTAGGCAAAGGCGATATCCACACGCGCCGCGAGATCCACGATGTTGGCCCGCGTGCCGTTGACATAGAGGCGGATTTGTAGGGAGTCGTAGCTCTTCACGTCCTGGTTGATCACAGCCAAGCCCATGGCCGGCATGCCACCCCAGGTGTAGTGCGTGGTGCGGATGTCGAATTTGACATCCTCGCCGGGTGTGCGGAAACATCCCACCGTGGCATCGTACGAGCCGGGAATCCCCACCTGGAAGTTGTAGGTGGTCTTCGCCTTGAGCCCGTAGAGCTTGACGCGATGGAATTTCACCGGGACGTCGCCCACCGCATCGGTGTCCACCACCGAGTACTTGGCGGCTTTCCAATTCACGCTGTCGGCCCACTTCACGCTGGACAGGTATTCGCCGTTGGGCGTGTACCACATGATCTCGGCGGAATCGGAGGTGACGTTGCAGACCTTGATGTTCCCGTATTGCGGCGGAAACGCCGGCTGGGTCTTGGTGGTGAAGGTGAACGGCACCGAATCGCTGGCGCCGTTGGGCCACTTGCTGGACACCGAGGTCAACCCCAAAAGGTCGGTGGCCACCACGTGGAAGTAATACGGGGTGGCGGGAGACAGACCACCGATCTGGATTTTGACAGAACCTGACGTATCGGACCCCGCGACGATTTTTGTCTGCAAAGCGAGCGACGAGTCGAGTCCGTACCCGAGCTTCACGCTGCCCCACTTGTCCAGATCGATCTGGATCACGGCCATCGTATCGGTTGTGTACAGGACCTTCACCGTGGCTTTGGGCGCGGCGGCGGGTAGCTCGCGGGAAAGACCCATCAGTGGAATCATCACCGCGGCCTGTGCGTCGGGGCAGATGGCTTCGGTCATGCGGTAATCGCCGAATTTCTCGACCATCACTTCGGTGTTGGATGGCCCTGTCAGCAATCCGCCGTAGAGTCCTCCCACGGGAATGGTGTAGTTGTAGAACGCTCCGGGCACGTTCTTGCCTTCGGGATTGGCAGCGCGATGGTGCGGGTGCATGGGGCTCTTGCGCCCGATTCCCAACAGGTACGACACGTCCAGCGCGTTGGTGCCCATCATGTAGTTCAGTCCGCCCAACAGCACCTGCAGGACTTCCTTGCGCTTCCAGTCGGTGTTCCCCGGCTTGTCGACGATCTGGCGGCCATCGACAATTCCTGTCATATCGTAGAACATGTAGAGGTCGGCCAGATTTCCGAACTGGTACTTGTTCCACCAGCCGCTCTTGCCGAACCCGATCCCCATGGAATACCAGATGCTGTCGTAGGTCAGGCGCGTGGGATTGTACTGGTCGCCTGTGGGGATGAGGATGGGATTGCTTCCGCTCTGTTCCCACAATCCCGGCATCTGCGTGATGGTCCGCAGAAGGAATGTGTCGCGCTGCCCCGCTCGGACGCCGTATCGCGCCGCGGTATCGGCATTGGCCAGGATGAGCTTCGCGAACGAGTAGAGCGCCAAACTGTGGACGGTGGTGTAATCGGTGGGGCCGCCCTTCTTCTTCATTCCCGCATCGGCGTCGCAGGCGAAGAAACCGCCTTCGAAGAGGCGCAGCTGCTTGTCGGGGCTCATCGCCGTCGATTTGCAGATACCGCCCACACCGTCGCTGAGGCCCTTGGTGAAGACCGCTTCCTGCAGATACTTCGATTCACCGGTCGCCCAAAGCAAAGCAACCGAAGCCAGTCCAAGGTCGTCGAAGGCGAAATTGTCCGCGGTGTAGTCTTCCGACTCTTCCTTTTTGTTCGCGGTCTTGGCAGTCTCGTACATGGCCTTCGCGATGACAAGAGCCGAGTCGGCATGAGGTTTGTCGTAGGGCCTGTACAGCCGCGACAAGAACGCCATTCCCGCCGCGAAATCGGCCATGGATGCTGATCCCCAATCGCGCTTGAGTACGCGCTCCCTGCGACCACCACGAGTAAGGTTCAAAACCGCGTCGTGGTTTTCGGGCCTGCCCCACCAGGCAAAATCCCAACTGAGATCACCCACCGACAGATACATGTCGCTGGCTTTGCCTTTGGCCAACCGCCAGGAGTTGAAGACGTACTGGGCGCCCACCCACGCTTCGCGCAACACATCGGGGATCCGATCGGTCGAACTGGTGATGCTCTGGTTGAGGGCGTATTGGTCGGCGTCCTTTTCCGGCATGGTCGCCGCCAGCATCCCCAGCGTGGCCAGCGGATAGCTGTTGGTACGAGCTTCCTTGAGGTGATTGCCGCAATCGTACCAGCCCCCTTTGAGGGCTCCTTTGTACTTGTAGCTGCCGTCGGTGTTCTTGGCAGCGCTGTCGTAGAGCCATCCATCCCACATGTGCGATGAGCCGTGGAACCACGACTCGTAATCGCCGCTTCGCGCCACTCCAAAGAATTTGATGGCGGCATCGCGGGCCATTCCGTAGACGTTGTCGCTGACAATAAACGGCACCGAACTGTCGGCGCCCACGCGGATGGTGTATCTGCCGGTGGCGAGGTTGGCGGGAAGGATGCCTTGGGTGAGGGCGCCCGACACGGCGTTCCCCACGAGCGGATAGCCTTTTTTCCAGTCGCCGTCGCCGTTGTAGGCGTGTTCGGCCGAATTGGACGCGTAGGCTGTGTATTTGCCAGAAACTGTCACGCCTTTGGAAGTGAGCGTTCCTGTGCCCGCCGAGGCGCCGCTCGCATCGCGCACCGTGAAGGTGCTCCCCACACACCCCACGCAGTAGAACTTCGCGTAGCCCGCCGCGACGTCCATCTTGCGGTAACCCGCCTGGTTCACGCGCACCCGGTTCAAGACGATGTTCAACGAATCGCCTTTGAGCTGGACGGTCCGGTCGGTTGCCGGAACGTGGTTCAGAGGGTTCCCGATCGAGTCGTACGGCATCGGATCGGCGAAGGCGGCGCCAAGGGCCAACAGCACAGCCAAAACGGTCCTACGGTGGGGTTTTCCGGATGCATTCACGACCGAGATCCTCCGTTGCGGCCCCTGAATGGGAGCCTTGCGGGCGGCTGCGGGATGATCGACATCTTCGCCCAGGGCCCGCTGTTCAAGCTCAATCATCATTTTACTGACAAAAACTGGCAAGCGATCGGAGGGTGAGCTCCGATCGCTCGAGCCCTCATTTGGAGCGTTTGATTCCAAAGGAGTAGACGTTGTTCACGATCCGGACCGGCTCGCCGGTATCGCCACCTCCGTCCTTGAGGACCAAACGCATGTAGTAGACACCTCCAGCGACGGGCTTCCCGTTCTGGTCGCTGCCCTCCCAGGCCAATTTGACCTGGAACATGCCCGATCCGTCCTTGGGAAGGATACCCGCCGCATCCATCTGCGAGATCTGCTCGAGGTTGATCGCCGTGACGAAGGACCCCGAGTTGTCGAAGATGTGGGCGCTGCCGGTCATCGCACGATTGATGGTGAATGTCAAGCTGACAATTTCCGACTCATCCAAGGGCGCGAAACCGTCGAGCCTTTGCCAAGAAGTGTCCAATCCCTTCTCCGGTCGAGCGCGAACCTGGAGCGCAAGCGAAGGACCAGCATGCTGCACAGGCACGTTCGGAGTGACAAGCATGTTGTTGATCGTGAAAACAAGCCGGATCGGGCGATTTCCGAATTTGATCTGCACCCAACCGTTGTTCGGTCCCGGAACATTGCCATCCATATCACGGATTGCGGAAGCGACACCGTCGAGCTGGGCGGAATCGCCGCGCGTGAAGCCCATCAGATCGGCCCAGACAAGAATCGTCGCGCCCAGACCGTCGGCGTCCGGAGTGGAGAATCCAACGATCGCCTTGCGGTCGATACGACTTCCATGCACGACCGGACTGAGGGTGGTCACGCCCTGCAAGGACTCGCTCCAGCGCACCTTGAGGGTGTCGGGGATGCTGTCCCCCGACGCGTAGCGCAGGGTCGCGGAAACGAGCACCGGAGCCACGCTGTCGTAGATGGGGAATGCTGTCTCGATGCCCATCGACTTCCAGGTTCCATTCGATGCATTCCCGAACGTCGTGACGTTTTTCGCCAGAGGTCCGACGGAAATCGTCGCACCCATGCCGGAGGCGTCCAGCGTCCAAGTTCCGGAGTCGATCACGATCTTGGATACACCAGGCAAGCTGATGCTGAAGCTCGGTCGGGTCTTGGGCGCGGATTTCACGAATTGGATGTGGACGTGATCGACCGCCGCGTCGCCGTCTTCGTCGGAGTACCACCCGTAGAAGGGGGCGCGCTCGCCACCGACGACGGCAATCCACGGATGCCCGAGCGGTGCGTGGCGTCCCGAAGCGAGATCGACCCAGCGGCTGGTGGCAAGCGGCTTGACCGAATCGCCAGCGAACACGGTGGAAGCGGGAATCGGGTAGTGCCAGCTGGTGGACGAGACAGAATTTGGCGGCAATGCGCCCAGGTCCACTCCCGCCTGATGTGTGAGCCAACTGGTTCCGACGGAAGGTCCAACCGGTTCGGAGAACGACAAGACCAAGGTGTCCTGGTCTCCCAAACGCGCGAACCGCAACGCCGAAGCCACGAGCACCGGGCCCACGCTGTCGGACAAACTCGAAGCCGAACTGCGGGTTCCGCCCTTCCACAACGCGATGGTTCCGGAACCATCGGGCGCGACTCCCTTGGTCTGACCCCAGCCGAACGGGATCGGAAGCGCGACGGTCACGGTGGAATCGATCACCTGCAGGCCCGATACCGCAGCGGTGCGGACCGTGGCGACGTCACCAAAAGTCACCTCGATGGAATCGGGCAGGTCGGAAGCGGCCACCACCTTGCGATAGACCATCTTCACCTGGTCGGCAAAACCGTCGCCATTGGAATCCAGGATCCAAGCCTTGGCGAACGGTGCGGCGCGCCCGATGAGCGACACGTTACGGCCCATGGTCGGACAATCGGAAGGTGAATTGCCCGCCATGTCGGTGACGGTGGATGTGGACAGCAATCGCAGCGAATCGCCGGCCTTGAAGGCTCCGGACTTCAGGAACACCGTCCAAGCGCGGCCCGAGGCGTCGGAGGCGCGAACGGAGTCGACACCCGCGACCGGAGAGGAGACCCCGGCGCGCGACACGACGAACGAGCCGACGGAAATCGACTTCACCTTTTCGGAAGTCCACACGTACGCGGTATCCTGCGCGGTGCCCAAAACATTTTCCACGATCTTGGCCGAATCGACCCATGGACCGATGCTGTCGGAAACCGACACCGCGTTGGATACCCACCCACCGCGCCCATCGGCGACAGGAAGTGTCAAACGCGCGCGCTGCCAGGATCCGAAGACGGTTTCCGTCATCGCCAGGGCGATGTCGTTGCTGGTCCCCTTCACGATCTGGGCGGCAGGCACGACGACCACTCCGACCGAATCGCCCGCGGCGTTCAAGGCCACCACCTCGGCGTCGGCCCAGGGCACGGCGGCGCTGAACGGCTTGTCGAATGCGGCTCGGATCAGAAGCGTACCGTCGCAGGCGCGGAACAATCCGGCCTTCACCGGCAACGGCCAGGTGGCTTCCGAATACACGAAAGCAACGGAGGAGTCGTCCTCGTCGTTGGCGTCCTTGTACTTGAACCAGACCGAGTCGCCACGCAGGAACGGAACTTCGGTGGGCAAAAGCCCTGTGGTTTTGGCCGTGAGCGAAATCGCACCGGAAAGGAACACGCCGGTATCCGATGTCTCGGTCAGGGTGAACGTCTTGGAGTAGGCGCGCAGCGGATTGGAAACCGTGACGAGCACGGTGGCCCCGAGGGCGCCCTTCTTCGTCTGGTCCTTATCTGCAATCCGTATGGTCAGCGCAAGGCTGTCGGGAGCGGTCTTGACAGGATATGTCGTTGCCGTGGGAGCCAGCAAGGTCATGACGCTCTTGGTGATCGGGCCCCTGGTGAACTGCACGAAGAAGTTGGCGTTGAAGAAGGCGCATCCGCTGCTGCAGCTGGTGGCGGTATCGGGGCATTGCGCGCTTCCGCCAAAAATTGTCACATCCAATGCCTGTCCACCGATCGCCATCTTGGCGGGAATGTCCAGATCCCAAAGCTTCGTCGCGGGGTTCCAGACAGCTGCCGCGTTCTTCTGTGCGTCGGTGAGCCGCACACCGTTGACCCAAATATCGGTGATCACACCCTTCGCAGCAGGAGTGAGTTTGTCGAAGACATCGGCGGAACCGCGGAACCGGACCGTGGAATTCGCCTGGT
>JBDKGS010000107.1:0-12605 GCA_039798065.1 Fibrobacterota bacterium
CGTTTGAAGGGCGAGATCCAGCATCTCACCGGCAAAGAGATCTACATCAACATCCGCGAAATCAAGCGTCCTGAAACCGATGCGGCTCTCGTGGCCGAGAACATCGCCAAGCAGCTTGAAAAGCGCGTTGCCTTCCGTCGCACCATGAAAAAAGCCATCAGCACCTCGATGCGCCTCGGCGCCGAAGGTATCAAAGTGGTTTGTTCGGGACGTCTGGGTGGAGCGGAAATCGCTCGTACCGAGAAGTACCGTGATGGTCGCATCCCTCTGCACACTTTGCGTGCGGATATCGATTACGCTACTGCAACCGCCCACACCACATCGGGAACGATTGGCGTGAAGGTCTGGATCTGCAAGGGCGAAATCATCCGCCGCAATCGCAACGCCGACGAAGTCGGCCAGGAGGCCTAAGCCATGCTGAGCCCCAAGCGCATCAAGCACCGCAAGGTCCAGCGCGGCCACATGAAGGGCACCGCGACTCGCGGTTGCAATGTCTCGTTCGGCGATTTCGGTCTGCAGGCGATGGAAGAGGGTTGGATCACCAACCGTCAGCTGGAAGCTGCGCGTATCACCATGACCCGCCACATGAAGCGTGGCGGCAAGGTCTGGATCCGCGTGTTCCCGGATAAGCCTTACTCGAAGAAGCCTGCCGAAACCCGAATGGGTTCGGGCAAGGGCAACGTCGAAGGCTGGGTTGCGGTGACTCTCCCTGGTCGCGTGATGTTCGAAGTCGGCGGTGTCACGGAAGATGTGGCTCGCGAAGCCCTCAACCTGGCAGCTCAAAAGCTTCCCATCAAGTGCAAGATTTTGGGAGTGGATATCCTATGAAGACCCAGAAGGCGGCAGACCTTCGCTCGCTCGACGCAGCAGCTCTCACCGAGAAGCTGGCCGAGGCGAAGGACGCTCTTTTCCAGAAAAAACTCCAGCACAGCCTGGGCAAGCTCGAAGACTCGGCCTCCATTCGTGAAGCCAAGCGCGAGATCGCTCGACTGAACACCGTCATCACCGAGAAGGGCAACCGATGAGCGAGACGCAGGCTCCCGTCGCAGAAACCGCCTCCCGGGGTCGCCGCAAGGTCCTCGTGGGCCGGGTGGTTTCCGACAAGATGGACAAGAGCATCACGGTTACCGTGGAACGCAAGAAGCGTCACCCCAAGTACGGCCGCGTCGTGACGCTGTCGACCAAGGTGATGGCTCATGACGAGACCAACGACGCCAAAGAAGGCGACCTGGTCGAGGTGATGGAAACCCGTCCGCTCTCCGCTCGCAAGCGTTGGCGTCTGGTTCGCATCGTCGAGCGGAAGCGCTGAGGGACCGACCATGATTCAGCAACAAACTCGACTGGTCGTCGCAGACAACTCCGGTGCACGCGAAGTGATGTGCATCAAGGTGCTCGGCGGATCCAAGCGTCGTTACGCTTCCGTTGGCGATGTCATCGTGGTGTCGGTCAAGGCCGCCACTCCTGGTGCTCCCGTCAAGAAGGGCGCCGTGGCCAAGGCCGTGATCGTCCGTACTCGCTCTGCAGTTCGTCGCAAGGACGGCTCGTATGTTCGCTTCGGCGACAACGCTGCCGTGATTGTCAACGACTCTCGCGAACCCAAGGCAACTCGCATTTTCGGGCCAGTGGCTCGCGAACTGCGCGAACGCCAGTTCATGAAGATTGTTTCCCTTGCGCCGGAGGTGATCTGAGATGGCTCTGAAGGTGAAGAAGGGTGACCGTGTTCTCGTTCTTGCAGGCAAGGACAAGGGCAAGACTGGATTGGTTCTGAAGGCCATTCCGTCCGAGGGCAAGGTCCTCGTGGAAGGTGTGAATCAAGTCAAGAAGCACGTACGTCCCTCGCCTCAAGATCCCAAGGGTGGGATCAAGGTGATGGAAGCGGCTCTCGACGCATCCAATGTGGCTCTCGTTGGCAAGGACGGAAAACCCGTCCGCGTCGGCCGCAAGGTGAACGAAGCAGGTCGTCGAGTCCGGGTCTCCAAGACCACGGGCGAAGCGGTCTGAGGGGTATCGAACCGATGAACCAACTCAAACAAAAATACCAAGAGGTGACCGCTCCTGCTCTGAAGGAACGGTTTGGCCTCAAGAACGTGATGCAGGTTCCTCGTCTCGAGAAGATCGTGCTGAACATGGGTGTTGGTGAGGCAACTCAGAACCCCAAGCTGATCGAAGAGGCGACGAAGACCCTGAGTGCGATTACCGGCCAGAAGGCTGTGATCACACGTGCTCGCAAGGCAATCTCGAACTTCAAACTCCGTGAGAACCAGGCCATTGGTGCCAAGGTGACTCTTCACGGCGTTCGGATGTACGAATTCCTCGAACGCTTCATCAACATTTCTCTCCCTCGTGTTCGTGACTTCCGCGGCGTTTCTCGTAAGGGATTCGACGGGCGTGGCAACTACACCATGGGCGTGAAAGAACAAATCATCTTCCTGGAAATCGATTTCGACAAAGTCGAAACGATGCTGGGAATGAATATCACCTTCGTCACCAGCGCAGTCACGGACGAGCAATCTTACGCTCTCCTTGAAGGCCTGGGGATGCCCTTCCGCAAGAACTGAGGAAACGATGGCAAGACGAGCGATGATCGAGAAGCAGCGGAAGACACCGAAATTTACGGTGCGCCGCTACAACCGGTGCCGCCGCTGCGGACGCCCTCGTGCGTTCCTCCGCGATTTTGGCCTGTGCAGAATTTGCTTCCGTGAGCTTGCGCTTGCGGGAGATCTGCCCGGCGTCACCAAGGCCAGTTGGTAACCCGGACCGGAGACCTGACGAATGGCGAGCAGTGATCAGATTGGCGACTTCCTTACCAGGATCCGGAATGCTTCGAGTGCGGGACACCGCACCGTGGACATTCCAGCATCCAACCTCAAGCGTGAGATCTGCAGAGTTCTGCAGGAGACCGGATTTATCCGTAAGTTCGTCGTCATTGACGACGGACGACAAGGATTGATCAAGATTCTCCTGAAGTACAGCGGGCGTACCCCTGTAATTCAAGGACTCGAGCGTATCTCATCTCCAGGTCGGCGTCTTTACGCCGGCGTGGGCGATATCCCGAAGGTCATTAATGGCCTCGGATACGCGATCCTTTCCACTCCCAAGGGAGTTCTCACCGACAAGCAGAGCCGTGAGGCTAATGTTGGCGGTGAAATCCTCTGCAAGGTTTGGTGATCCATGTCGAGAGTTGGTAAGAATCCCGTAGGCCTTCCGGATAAAGTGAAGGCCACATTGACCGGAAGGACCCTCCTCGTCGAGGGACCCAAAGGCAAGCTTTCGCGTGATGTTCACCCCGAGATCGCTGTCGCGGTCGAAGGAAGCAACATCGTTTTCACGCGTCCTTCCGACGAAGGCCCGATCAAGGCTCTTCACGGAACCCAGCGCGCTCTGGCCGCCAACATGGTCAAGGGCGTGAGTGTCGGGTTCAAGAAGGAACTTGAAATCATCGGCGTTGGTTACCGTGCAGAGCAAAAGGGCGCAGGGATCACCTTGTTCCTTGGCTATTCGCACCCGGTTAACTACACTCCCCCCACGACCATTTCGGTCAAGGTGGAAGGCACGAATAAAATCGTGGTCGAAGGTTGCGACAAGCAAGAAGTTGGACAGGTCGCCTCGGAGATCCGCGGCTTCCGTCAGCCCGAGCCTTACAAGGGCAAGGGTGTCAAGTACACCGACGAGACCATCCGCCGCAAGGCCGGCAAGAAGTCCGGATAAGGGGTATAGGGAATGTCCAAGCTCGCCTCCCAGAGGCTTCAATCTCGAATTGCGCGCCACGTGCGTGTCCGAAACAAAATTTCGGGCACCGCCGAACGCCCGCGTCTTTGCGTCCGTCGCAGCCTCAAGCACATCTACGCCCAGCTGGTGGACGACACCACAGGCAAGTCTCTTGCACAGGTTTCGTCGACTTCCAAGGAAGTGCTTGCAAAGCTTTCCGAAGAATCGACTAAGACTGACGCCTCCTCGGCGATCGGTCAAATCATTGCCGAGAAGGCTAAGCAACAGGGGATCAATGCCGTCGTGTTCGATCGCGGTGGATACCTCTATCATGGTCGCGTGAAGGCTGTTGCCGAAGCCGCCCGTACCGCTGGACTGGAGTTCTGAGCATGGCCAACGATCGTAACGAACGCGAGTCAGCAATCGCCCCTATCGAGGGGGAATTCCAGGAAAAAGTCGTCGCCATCAATCGCGTTGCGAAGGTGGTCAAGGGCGGACGTCGCTTTGGTTTCAACGCACTTGTCGTTGTCGGTAACGGCGCAGGCAAGGTCGGCATCGGTTCGGGCAAGGCCAACGACGTTGCAGAAGCCATCCGTAAGGGCACCGAAAACGCGCGGAAGCATGTTGTCGACGTGCCTCTCTACAAGCACACGATCCCTCACGAAGTCTATTCCAAGTTCGGCGCAGCGAAGATCATCATGAAGCCTGCATCCGAAGGTACCGGCGTTATCGCTGGCGGTGCGGCTCGTGCGGTTCTCGAACTAGCCGGCGTGCACAACATCTTGACCAAGCTGTTGGGCTCCACGAACCCCCACAACGTGGTCAAGGCCACGCTTCAGGGTCTTCGTTCCTTGCGTCTTCGCAAGGACTTCGAAGAACTCCGTCGCTAAGTCGAGGGAATCATGTCGAAGAAACTCGAAATCACTCAGGTTCGCAGCATTGCACGTTGCACCCAGCCTCAAATCAAGACCGTTGAGGCTCTTGGGTTGCGCAAGATCCGCCAGGTCGTGGTTCTCCCCGACAATGTGCAGACTCGTGGAATGTTGAAGGTTGTCAACCACCTCGTGTCGGTGAAGGAAATCTCAGCGTGAAGCTCAATCAGCTCAAGCCCCAGGCTGGGGCCAAGAAGGTTTCCAAGCGTCGCGGCCGCGGCGAAGGCTCCGGCAACGGATCCACTGCTGGCCGAGGCAACAACGGTGCACACGCTCGTTCGGGCGCCAAGCACAAGCGCACGTTCGAGGGCGGTCAAACTCCCTTGCAGCGTCGCCTTCCGAAGCGCGGGTTCAACTCTCCGGTCATCCAGCCCGAAGAAGTGAATCTTGCCATTTTGGCCAAATTGTCCGCTACGTCCTATGACGTCGCAGGCTTTGAAGCTGCGGGCTTGATCTCTTCCGATAAGGTAGCGGTCAAACTGATTGGCAAGATTGAGCTTACCCGTGCCTTGACTCTCAAAGTCCATGCGGTCACGCCTGGAGCCAAAGAGTCCGTAGAGAAGGCCGGCGGCAAGATCGAATTGATCGAGGCCTGATCGTGAAGTTCCTGCAGAGCCTGACTCAGATCTGGAAGATTCCGGACCTTCGCAAAAGGATCCTATTCACCTTAGGAATGTTGGTCATCTACCGTCTTGGTGGTTTGATCCCCATTCCGGGAATCGACTCGGTCGCTCTGCGGAGCTTTTTCGCGCAATCTTCGAACGACCTCTTCAACATGTACAACATGTTTGTGGGAGGCGCATTTGCGCATGCTGCGATCTTTGCACAGGGTATCATGCCCTATATCTCTGCATCGATCATCATGCAGTTGATGGGAACCATCTTCCCTGCGGTTGCAAAACTGCAGAAGGAAGGCCAAGAAGGTCGTAACAAGCTTACGCAGTGGACTCGCTACCTTACCGTGGCTATTGCTGCTGTTCAGGCCTTTGGCGTCTCCGTGTTTCTGCTTTCGATCACGACAAGCGATGGTGGATCGATCGTTGTGGATATGTTCAAGAGTGGCGTTGGCCGCGCTGGATTCACCGCGCTAACGGTCTTGACGCTGACCACAGGCACGATGTTCGTCATGTATTTGGGCGAGCAGATCACGGCCCGCGGCATTGGCAATGGCACCAGCTTGATCATCTTTATCGGGATCGTGGCTGGCATTCCATCGGCGACCTGGAACGAAATTCAGCTTTTGATCTCGGGTGAACACGACATCGTTCGCTTGGTCATGATTTTGGCAATGATCTTTGCTGTGGTTGCCTTCATTGTGCTCGTAGATCAAGGAATTCGCCGTATCCCCTTGCAGAATCCACGCCGCATGGTTGGACGCAAGCTGATGGGTGGAGCTGCATCGTTCCTGCCTCTCAAAGTCAATACTGCAGGCGTCATCCCGGTGATCTTCGGCTCTTCGCTGATGTTCATCCCGGCCACCATCGCCACCTACCTGCCCAACGTGAATGCGATCCAAGAATTCGCTCGCGTTCTCTCTCCTGGACACTGGGGCTACGCCGTGGTCTTCAGTCTCCTCATCATTTTCTTTGCTTATTTCTACACCGCAGTCCAATACAACCCAACGGACATCGCCGAAAACTTGAAAAAGTCTGGCGGCTTTGTTCCTGGCATTCGCCCGGGTAAGAAGACTGCGGAGTACATCGACTACGTGCTCACTCGAATCACATTGCCCGGAGCAATCTTCTTGGCGATCATTTCGGTTGGACCGTACTACCTCAAGGATGTTTTGGGCACCAGCTTCTACCTGGGAGGCACATCCGTGCTGATCTGTGTAGGTGTCGCCCTTGAGACCTTGAGACAACTTGAAGCCCACCTGATGACCCGTCATTACGAAGGCTTCCTGGATAAAGGTCGCATACGCGGCCGCCGGGGGTATTAAGAGTGGCGAAAGAAGAAGGTATTCAGGTAGAGGGCAAGGTTGTTGAGCCCCTCCCGAATGCGATGTTCCGAGTGGAACTCGACAATGGGCACCTGATCCTGGCTCACATTAGCGGAAAAATGCGAAAGCACTACATCCGTATCTTGCCAGGCGACAGGGTTTTACTAGAATTGTCCCCCTACGATCTTTCGCGGGGACGGATTGTCTACCGCCACAAGTAAGGACACGTTTCGATGAAAGTCAGGGCATCCATCAAGGTCCGTTGCTCGGAGTGCAAGATCGTCCGCCGTAAGGGCATCGTGCGCATCATTTGCAAGAAGAACCCCCGGCACACGCAGAAGCAAGGGTAATCTAGAATGGCTCGTATCCTCGGTATCGAAATTCCGAACAGCAAGCGCTCCGAATTCGGACTCACCCACATCTTTGGCATCGGTCACACCCGTGCCACCCTCATCCTGGATAGCACCGGGATCGAGCGTTCCAAGAAGGTCGGCGAGTTGACGGACGAAGAGATTGGTAAGATTCGCGCGTACGTGGAAGCCAGCTTCCCCGTCGAAGGCAATCTTCGCTCCTTGCTCGGCATCACGTTGAAGCGTCTTCAGGACATCGGTTGCTACCGGGGCATTCGCCACCGTCGTGGTCTTCCGGTCCGCGGCCAGCGTACGCGCACCAATGCCCGTACACGCAAGGGCCCGCGCAAGACCGTGGCGAATAAGAAGAAGTAACCCTTAAACTCATCGAAGAAAAGCACAATGGCCGAAAATCTGGAAGTCCAGACCCAGGAAGTCGCCGACGCTCCCGAACAGAGCGAAAAGCGCCGCAAGGGCAAGAAGCGTGCGGATTCCACGGGCGTGATCCACGTCCTGGCCTCCTTCAACAACACGATCATCAGCATCACCGATCAAGCCGGCAACGTCTTGGTTTGGGGAACGCCCGGCAAGGCCGGCTTCAAGGGATCTCGCAAGAGCACCCCCTTCGCAGCCCAGGTCGCCGCCGAAGCTGCAGCGAAGATCGCCATGGATATGGGTGTTCGTCGCGCCGACGTTCTCGTCAAGGGAGCCGGTTCGGGTCGTGAAGCCGCTGTCCGTTCCATCAAGGCCACTGGCCTCGATATTCTTTCGATCAAAGACGTGACTGGCATTCCGCACAACGGTTGCCGCCCACGTAAGCGTAGGAGGGTCTAACCCAGTGGCTGTTTATCGCGGTCCCGTTTGCCGGCTCTGCCGGCGCGAACACGAGAAGCTCTTCTTGAAGGGCGATCGTTGCTTTACTGAAAAGTGCGCCATCGAACGTCGTAACGTCGTTCCTGGACAGCACGGCATGCTGCGTCGTCGCCAGGCTTCCGAGTACGGAACCCAGCTTCGCGAAAAGCAGAAGACCAAGCGCACCTACGGTCTGCTCGAAAAGCAGTTCCGTGGTTACTTCGAAGAAGCTGCACACGCCAAGGGCGTCACGGGTGAAAACCTGTTGCAACTTCTTGAACTGCGTCTCGACAACATCGTGTTCCGTATGGGCTTTGGCCCGAACCGTAACACGGCGCGTCAGTTGGTACGCCACGGACACTTCCTTTTGAACGGAAAGAAGGCTTCGATTCCTTCCATCCGTCTCAAGGTCGGCGATGTGGTCGAACTGGTCGAGTCTTCGCGCAACCTGCAGATCGTCCAGGGTGCCCTGGCCGGTGCTAGCCGTCGCCCCGACGTCGAGTGGCTCTCCGTGGATAAGGTGAAACTTGCTGGCCGCGTGCTCTCCACGCCCGTCCGCACGCAGATCCCCACCCCGGTCAATGAGCAGCTCATCGTCGAGCTCTACTCCAAGTAAGGAGAGCCGCTATGAAGTGGAAAGCGCTTCAGATGCCCAAGGGGGTCGTAAAGGACCCCACTTCGGGCGAAACGTTCGGAAAATTCTCTGTCGAGCCTTTGGAGCGCGGCTGGGGAATCACGGTCGGCAACGCCCTTCGGCGTGTGATGCTCTCCTCCCTTCAGGGAGCCAGAGCCGTCGCCATCAAGATCGAGGGTGCACCGCACGAGTTCGGAACGATTCCAGGCGTCAAGGAGGATATCACCGATATCGTCTTGAACTTGAAGCTCCTCCGCCTCAAGCTGCATTCCGATCGTGATGCCCGCCTCAAGCTGGATGTCACGGGTGAAGGTGAAGTCAAGGCCTCGTCGATCGACGCGAACCCTGATGTCATCATTCTCAACCCTGATCTTCACATCGCAACCTTGGACAAGAACGCCAGCCTCTCGATCGAAATTCGCGTTTCGTCGGGTCGCGGTTATGTCCTTGGTGACGATCTGAAGCGTCCTGAAGATCCGATCGGTTGGATCTATCTCGATACGCACTTCTCGCCCGTCACCAAGGTGAACGTGGTTGTGGAAGACACGCGTGTTGGGCAGAAGACCGACTTCAACAAGCTCACGCTTGAGATCACCACCGATGGCAGCATCTCGCCGGAAGACGCGTTGGCTTACGCCTCCAAGCTTCTGGTGGATCACTTCGAACTCTTCATCAATTTCGAAGGCGACCTGGAACAGGCCGACACCTCCGAGAACGATGGCGAGCGCGAACGCATCGGTTCTATTCTCAAGATGCGGGTCGACGAACTGGAGCTTTCCGTTCGTTCCAGCAACTGCCTGCGCATGGCGAACATCCACACGATCGCCGACCTCGTGCGCAATTCCGAGCAGGATATGCTCAAGTACAAGAACTTCGGTCGCAAGTCGCTGGTCGAACTCAACGAGGTCCTTCAAGGACTCGGCCTGGGTTTCGGTTTCGACGTCGACCGTTACCTCAACGACTGAGGCCATCGAGATGAAGCACGGAGTAAAGACAAATCGTCTGGGTCGCCCCGCTGGGCACCGCAAGGCTATGCTTTCGAACTTGGCGACTTCAGTGTTGCGCCAAGGTTTGAACGAAAATCAGATGGAGCGTCAGGTGCGCACCACGGTGGCCAAGGCCAAGACCGTGAAGCCCCTGGTCGAGCGCCTGATCACGTTCGCGAAGAAGGGTGACCTCTCGGCTCGTCGTGAAGCGGCTCGCGTGATCCATGATCACGAAGTCCTTCAAGGCCTGTTCGAAAAGATCGGCCCTCGCTACCAGTCTCGCGTTGGTGGTTACACCCGCGTGCTCAAGCTGGATCGCGAACGCGCTGGTGATGCCGCCGAAATGGCCATCATCTCGCTCGTGGAAGACGCCGTCGCGAAGAAGACCGTCAAGGCCAAGGCCCCTAAGGCTGCTGCCAAGAAGGTTGACATCACCGAAGGTTCTGCCGACAAGGCATAAATCTTTCCTTCGGGAAGGATTCGATTCGAGCCCTTGCGCTAACACAGCGCAAGGGCTTTTTCGTTTTGAATCGGCGTCCTCGGAGAGTTGCACCCATTTATTCTCGGAACCGACACCGTGAAGCGTGACCTGAACAATGCGGACAGTTACGCTTCTCGATTCTCGTCGAAGCACTTTTGGGACCAAAACGCTCTCGCTTCCTCTGTCCTGCGATAGCCGGTCAGAGGAAGCTCCGTAGCTGCGCTGCGGGGGGAGTGGGGGCAGGATTATCGCGTGATGGTGATCCTGGTGGCTTGGATCAAGGCTTTCTCGCGCAGTATCGAGACGACCACGACACCTGAAATGCCATGAAGATTCAGCGCCGCGCGTCGGGATCCTGCTGGAATCGAGATGTTTGCGACCGCGGAACCGTTCGGCCGGCGCACGTGGACGACAGTGGCGACGTTGGATGCAGTGAGCATAGCCAGTTTCAAGGTCGACGACTCCATGGCCAACTCGACGAAGGGGCGACCGTCCAGGCTATGGGATTGATCGACGATTCCTGTCAAAGCGTTCTTGCGTAGCAGGCGCACACCGTACAAGCCTCCCACCATCCCCGTGGCGGCTTGGAATTTCACGGTGACGATCTTCTTGCCCGTGACCAGGGCGTTGGGCAGCGCGTACTCCACGTTCACGAAATCGTTCATCTTCCATTTCTCGACGAGCGACTCGGTTGCCACTTTTTGTCCGTCGACGAAAATATCGAAGGTGCGGGCGCATGAGGTCTCGTTGCCCCAGTAGCGGACCCACAGAGACAGGTCGGTCTCGTCGCTGGTCGACAGTTCGTAGCTCACGGACCCACCGGTTCCGCCGGAGCAGGCCCCTCCTTCGCGCACGCTCTCGCCGTGATTCACCGATGCGGTGGTATTGGTCTGCACCATCTTGTGGTCGACTTCCGGTTGCTGTTGGCCAGGAACAAGGCGGTCGATCGTCCTGCCTTCCAGAAGCAACGCTGCCGCCTGCGCCCTGGAAAGACTGTCGAGGGTCTTCTGGTCGGTCATGAGCATCCAGTACATCATGTAGCGGGCGTCGTGGATCTTGTAGAAGGGCTCGAAGACGAGAGCTGTGTCTTTCTTCGCCGCGAAGAGGAACGGTGCCTTGAAGGTGAGCGGCTTACCTGGCACAGGGACCAACCGCGAGGCGATCGAGTCGGGTTTGGCGGCCAGCATGGGGGCCTGGGTGAGATCGAGCTGGGTGCCGCCGGCGATGTGGCTCCAGCGGCCGTCGTCGGCGACAAGTCCTGTCAAATTCGACGTTCCGGTCTTCGCACCCAGGACGATGGGCCCGTGGAGGATGGCGTAGTAGTTGGCGACGTTCGGCAGCTGCTCGACCGAATTGCGCATGGGGAGCAGGACCGTTGCGACATCGCCGTTGTTCCAGGTACGGTTGATTTCGACGTAAGATGAAACCGTCGATTGGCTCGACACGGTATCGTTGCCGATCACCACCTTGAACTCGTTCGCCCGCACCCAGGATGGGTGGCGGATGAGGAGACGGAATTTGACCGGTGCGGCGGTGGAAATTGTCAGCCTCGTTCTTTCCTCTTCCGGGAAGTTCGTGTTCTGCGTGACCTTGACGCCTTTCTCCTTCCAGTTCAGTTCGCTTGCCATGAACAGGTTCACGAACAGCGAATCGCCCTTGTGCAGATAGGTGAACTGCGCGTACTTGGCGGGATTCTCCATGCCCGAGCCGACACAGCACCACATGGCCGAATTGACTTTCGAATAGACTCGGTAGTGGCGCGGCCGTGCGGGTGTGAAGTAGACATAGCCGCCGTGGCTCGGGTGGATGACCGACAGGATGTGGTTGAAGAGCGATCGTTCGTAGAAGTCGGCGTACTTCGCTTGCGGGCTCATCCGGAACAGGTCTTCGGTGAGTTTGAGCATGTTGTACGAGTTGCAGGATTCCGGGCCTTCGGGCACGTTCACGAAGTCCGCGTACTTGCTCACGTCGGGGAAGTACTCCTGGCGGCTGTTGGCACCGATGGCGAGGCTGCGCTTTCCCGTCACCGTGGTCCAGAAGTACTGGGCCCCTCTGGTGTAGGTGGCGTCGCCCGAAAGCTCGGCGATGCGCGCGAACCCGATGGCCTTGGGGACCTGGGTGTTGGCGTGTTTGTTGTCGAGGTTGTCGGTGCTCGCGGCCATGGCGTTGAGAAGCCACTTGTGCGACCACTTCTTCGCCGCGTTCAGGTACTTGACATCTTTTGTCATGCCGTAGGCGTCGGCGTAGACCTCGTTCATGCCGCCGTACTCGTTGCCCATCATCCCTTCGACCGCGGCATCGGAGAGGGGATTGGTGATGGTCAGGCCCCAGTCGCAGAGCTTGAGGAACATCGCCTTTGCGGTTTCGTCCCCGGCGTAGATCCACGCATCCCGCAAACCAGCGTAGGTCTTGTGGATGTTGTACCACGGCACCCAGTAGTCCCACTGCGCCCCCGTGTTTCCGGATTTGATCTTGAGCCACAGGGCTTTGCCGTTGGGTACACCGCTCAGGTACCCCGCGAAGTTCGCGTCCTTGCCGTTGGCGTCCTGGGACCGCTTGAGCTCGCCGATCACGTAGTCCATGCGCGTCTTGATCTGGGCATCGCCGGTGGCGGCGTAGTGCATGGCCAACGCGCTCAGATAGTGCCCACCCACGTGGCCGTCGAGACCGGCCCAGTTGGGAAAAACGGCGCCTTTCGCGGTCAGCCCGGCTTCTTTCAAATA
>JBDKGS010000108.1:0-12534 GCA_039798065.1 Fibrobacterota bacterium
GCTTGTCTTCTTCGAAGGTGTGGAAGTTGCTGAGCCCGCGAAACAGTCCCGACACGACGATGTTGTTTTTCGGTTGGATGGCGAGGCTGCCGACCACCAAGGCTCCGGATACCACCGCCAATCCCACCAGCAGGCGTGGACGATTCGGCATCAGCTTGACCATCAGCAAACAGGCGAGAGCCAGATCGATCGCCGCACCGACACCCACCAGACGGAAGGGCCCGAGCGCAGGCATGAGCACGAGCCCGCCGATGGCCGCACCCAGAATGGCGCCCAGGGTGTTCCATGCGTAGACCTTGCCGGTGGTCGATTCGTTCTCCCCCGTGGACAGGAGAAGGCGACAGATCAGGGGCAACGTCATCCCCGCGAACCACGATGCGGGAAGCATGACGACCAGGCAGAACAGGTACCGGGCGAACGTGTAGAAGGGATACGACTCGTCGGTGCGCAGGAAGATGACGTTGAGCTGGTTGGCCGCGCGGAAGATGGGTTCGTAGGCCACCACGCCGATCACCGCGGCGCCCGCCATGCCGATTTGCGCCAGAACCAGCGCTCTAGACAAATCCTGTCCTTGCCTGCGATGGACGGTCCATGCTCCTCCGGCCAAGCCCAGGATGAAGGCCGAGACCATCAGGTCGAAGGCGTGGGTGGACGAACCCAGCAGCAGCGCGAGGTAGCGGATCCAGCCGACCTCGTAGAGGAAGGAGGAAAGCCCCGTGACGAGCGCCGAGGCCACCAGCAACCAGACGACGCTGCCCGGCCGGGCGGTTTTTTCCTTGGTTGGCTTGGCGGGCGAAGGCGCGACAGGTTTTGTCTCGGAAGACGTCGCGAGGACTCGGCGGTGGGCGATCCAGGCCCACAGGGCGACACCGGTATTGAGCGCTCCGGCAACCATCAGCGCCTTGGCGGTGCCCAGGCGAGGAATCAGGAAGTACGAGTTGAGAAGCGCTCCGAAAGCGGCGCCCAGCGAGTTGCCGAAATACAGGCGCGCGACGGAATCCTTGCCGCCATCGTTTTGCAAACGCAGGAAATACGCCGTCGCCAGCGGGTAGGTCATTCCGATCAAGATCGCGAAGGGCAACGTGAGCGCGACACCGGTCGCGACCGCCGCCAAGGTGGCCGTCGTTTCGCCGGTTCCTGTCAAGATTCCCGAGTCCAGGAGGAGGCCTCGCAGGGCGAGGAATTCGGGATGGAACACGAATCCGCCGATACCGATCCCCAGCTCCACCAGCACGTAGGCCTTCAGCGGATTGGCCAGTCGCGTGGACATCTTCCCGGCCAAGGCGCTCCCCAGCCCGATTCCGCCCATGTAGACGACCAAAGTCAGAATCTGTCCGTACGCGGAATGCCCCAGGATGATCCCCAGGTAGCGCGCCCAAACGGTCTCGTGCACAAGGCCGGCGATGCCGGACAGCACGAAGAGGAACAGGAACTGGGCGGGCAAAAACTTCATCGCGTTCACACCTTCTGCTGGAATCCGGAAATGGTCGCTCCCGATCGATTTGAACCCGAATCCGTGGATCCGCGCCGGCTCGAAGGCAATCTTAGAAACTGGGGCCGCCGTTCAGGCCTCGATGGCGATCCGCATGGATCGGCGCCCGCGGTCCGCGGTCACTGGCACAGGAGGTCCAGGCACCGATCCGAAAGGTCAGGCCCTTTCAGATTCTGTCGGCTTGGGCAGGGCGAAGGTGAACGTCGCGCCCTGGTCCGGAGCCGACTCGGCCCAGATCCGCCCCTTGTGGCGCACCACGATGCGCTGCACCGTGACCAGTCCGATTCCGGTGCCTTCGAATTCGTCCGGCCGATGCAACCGCTGGAAGACGCCGAAGAGCTTGTCGGCGCATTGCATGTCGAAACCGACCCCGTTGTCGCGCACCCAGAACGTCCATTCCCGATCGGTCTGCGCGCATCCGATCTCGATCCGCGCCAATTCCTGTCGACGCGAATACTTCACCGCGTTGTCCAGCAGGTTGATCCAGACCTGGCGCAGCAACCCGGCATCGCCCTCGATCTGCGGCATGGGCGCCGCCACCCACTCGATGTTCCGGTCTGGACAGGATTTGCGCACTTGGACCAAGGCCTCCTCCAGGATCTCGCCCATCTGCAACGGGCTGACGACAAGCGGCTGTCGACTGGTGCGCGCGAAGCTCAACAGGTCGTCGATCAACTGGCTCATGTTCCGCGCCGAGGAAGCGATCACACGCAGGGCATGTTGCGCGTCCGCCCCAAGATCGTCCTTGTGGTCGGAGGTCAGGATCTCCACGAATCCGTTGATGTGCCGAAGCGGAGCGCGCAGGTCGTGGGACACCATGTAGCTGAAGGCTTCCAGCTCGCGATTGGCGGCTTCGAGTTCGGCAGTGCGCTCCTGGATCCGTTCCTCCAGGTGGTCGCGATATCTGGCCAACTCGCGAGCGTGGGCGCGGCTTTCCGTGATGTCCCAGTTGGTTCCGATCATGCGAAGGGGATTGCCCTGGGGGTCGCGAAAGACCGAAGCGTTTCCTTTGAGGGTTCGCACCTCGCCATCGGGGCACACCACGCGGAACTCGATATCGAACTCCTTCTCGCCGCTCAATGCCAATTGGGAGGCGCGATGCGACGCTTCCCGGTCTTCCGGGTGCAAGCCGTTTTTCCAAGCATCGTACGCTCCCGAAAAATCCTGGGTCGCGATCCCGTACAAGCGGAACATCTGTTCGTCCCACACCAAACGGTTGGCCACCACGTCCCAGTCCCAGATGCCCACACCACCTGCCCGCGTCGCAAGCTTCAGGCGCTCGTTGGAGTCGCGCAGCCGAGCCTCGGCGTGTTTGCGTTCGGTGATCTCGATGAAGGCGGCCACGAAGTGGTCGGGCTTGTACTGGTAGCCCACAACATCGTACCAGCGATCGTTCGATGCCAAATATTGCTCGAAGCGGATTTCTTCGCCCGTCAATGCGACATTTCCAAAGGTCCCGATCCAATCGAACGGATCGAGTTCGATCCCGGGAAACGCCTCCTTCACCGTCTTGCCGCGCGGATCGACACCTGTCAATTTCTGGTAGGTCTGGTTGGCGTCCAGGAACCGGTAGTCGATCGCCTTGCCTGATTCGTCGCGGATCATCACATGGAACGCCACGCCGATGGGCCCTTTTTCAAACAGGGCCGAAAATTTCCTCTCGGCTTCGGCCAACCGCCTTTCGGGGGTCGGATTCATTTCTGGCTTCAGAACGAAGGACGAATCGGAAGAGGTATCCATGTCGGATGACCTTTCAGGCAATAGGGACTCCATTGGAGAATTGATCCTAGCATTATGTCATGACGGAGTAAATAATCCAAATTCAATAGGACAGGTTCCCAGGCTTTTGCCAAAACCACGGCGCCCTCCGCGTCATCGAGACCGCCTCTCATTCTCCATTGTATGTTGGGTGCACCCTCGAATTATGGAGATCCAACAAATGGGCAACACCATTCGACTGCATCGCGTGATCAAGGCCAGTCCAGCCAAGGTCTATCGCGCCTTCTTGGAGCCCGCGGCTTTGGCCAAATGGATTCCCCCTTACGGGTTCATCGCCAGCGTGCACCACATGGACGCCAAGGTGGGTGGCGGCTTCAAGATGTCGTTCACGAATTTCGGCACCGGCTCCAGCAACTCCTTCGGCGGCACCTACCTGGAAATGGTGCCCAACGAGCGGCTCCGCTACACCGACCAGTTCGACGACCCCACCATGCCCGAAGTGATGGATGTCCTGGTGGAACTGAAGCAGGTGATGTGCGGCACCGAATTGCACGTGACGCAGTCCAACCTGCCGGAGTCGATTCCCGTCGAGTTCTGCTACCTGGGATGGCAGGAGTCGTTGGACCAGTTGACCAGGCTGGTGGAACCGGAAATCCCGGACGGAGCGTGATCCGAATCCGGGGCGTGCAAGGTCGCGATCCGGTTTCGATCCCTCGCGCCTTACGGCCCCAGCACGATGTGCAAGGCAATCAGACTGCCCGCCACGACCCCCGCCAGGAGGCCCACGACGGCGATCACGGCGATGTCCCTGTTCCTGCTCGCCTTGGAGTGGTGCTTGCTTGGCTCGAGTTCGCTCTGGTCGATTTTTGTCAAGCTATCCATGGCGACCACGTACTCGTCGCCTCCGGAAGTCGTGGCGACGCAGGCGCTCCTCCTCGACGGATCCGACAAACGAGCGCAATCCACGCCGCTGTCGTATCGAGCGTACCAGAACGAACTCGATGCTCCCTTGTGTTCATTGCACAGAGCGTACACCTCGCGTGGGAGTTCGACGCATTCGCGGGATGAGCGCACTTCGATTTTACGGGCATCGGCGAAAACCGAGGTCGCCGACAGGACGACCAATGTCAGAATCCAACGAATTCCATTCCGCCCGAGGCGCCCATCCGCGTACCGCACCATCCGCGACCTCGCTTCCACCTGGAAAAAACGGAATCGTAATTCGCCGACGGCGGGGGCGAGGTCGGGAATGCCCCACCCACCGGGGACATCGACCGGATCCCCGGCTGGAAGTTCCGGGATGATGCCGATCTTCGCCCGCTTCGAAGAAGTCGACAGATTCCGTCTTTGCCGTCAGGCCCCTTCGACCAAACCCAGCAGTTCCCCGAAGAAGTCGGACGAATCCTGTCCATTGGTCTTGCGCACCGTCTTGCGGACCGGCTCGTCGCCCAGTCCCAGATCGAAGAGCATCCGACGCAGGATGTCGTCGGCGCGGTACTGGTCGGCGCGCTGGATGGCTCCGTGGCGCAGGGCCGTGACCCGAAGCGGCGCGGAAAGCGTCTCGACGATTTTTGTCGCGATCTCGGGAGCCGAATTCGCCAGGATCCCCGACACCCCCGGCTCCACGATGTCTCGAGGCCCCTGCACCGCGTAGGCCGCCACGGGAAGGCCGCACTGCATGGCCTCCAGGACCACGCACCCGAACGTGTCGAAGCGCGAGGGAAGCACGAGCATGTCGGCGCAGGTGTAGGCGCTGGCGAGCTTGTCGCGATCGCACCAGCCCAGGAACAGTGCGTCGGGCGCCATCTCGCGCAGCCGCTCTTCGGCAGGACCGGTTCCGGCCACCACCAGCTTGGCCTCGGGGATGCGCTCGCGCACCCGCTGCAGGATGGTGGGAAGCTCGAACACGCCCTTCTCTTCGGACACGCGCCCCGCGAACAGGAGCACCTTGTCGGAATCCGTCAACCCCGGGAACACGTCCTCGCGACGCGCATCGGGCTTCGGACAGAAATCGGCATCCGCCCAGTGGGCGGTGCTGTGGAGGCGGTCGGCGGGAATGCCCATCTGGTCGGAAGCCAGCCATTCGCGCATCTGCGAATTGAGCACGAACAGGCCGTCGAACCCCTTGTAGAAGGCGCGCAGGATGCGGCGCAGACGCGAGGTAGCGTTGTGGTCCCAACCCAAGGAGCGGCGCGAGAAGTCCAACCAATCGGTGTGCACGAAGAACCATGCGGGAACTTCGAAGGCGTTCTTCAGGTAGAGTGCGAGAAGCCCCATCGGGCCTTCGGTGGAACAGACGATGCGATCGTACCCACCGTGGTGGAACAATTTCTGTGCGGCCAGAAGGTCGGGCACCCGGATGGGCTGCGGGTACGCGGCGGCCTGGAACGTGGCCACCGGCTTGAGCACCCGAAGGTGCGGCTCGTCCTGCAAGGTGTCCGACACGACCAGCAGATCGATGGGCAGATCGCGACGACGGATTTCTTCCAGCATCTGGCGCAGCACGCTGGAAACTCCGTTCTTGTCCTGGAACGTGTCCGTGAGCCACAGCGCGCGGTGCGGGTGCCTGTGCTTGCCCAACCGTTCGGCGAAGGCATCCAGGAAGGGGCGCTTTTCGTGGAGCACGCGAGCGGCGGCGTATTGGGAGCCCGCGATCACCGAGGCGGCCAGCAACGGGTACGGCAAACCGTCGGCAAGCTTGGAGAGGCTCGCACCTTCGCCCTTGCCCTGCTTGGACCGGCCTTCGCCGGTGGCCAGCGCGCGCACGTTGGCGGGAATCTCGAATCGTTCCAGCCAGGTTTTTCCATCGGTCGGCTCGTTCGACAAAAACCGTCCGATCTCCTTGGATTTCCCGATCACACGCCCGGCCAGCACGTCGCCTAGCTGTGTGAACAGGGCGGGAAGCGCCGTGTCGACCACGCGAGCCAATTCGTTGGAACCCTTGCGGCGGGCCTTGGCGATGGTGGTCAGGATGTCGAGAAGCGGCCGAAAATCCTTGCTGGTGGCGAACTTCGCCATCATGCTGGGCGCCTTGCCCTGGAAGGAGTCGTGGACCGTTCGCAAGAACTGCATGGTGAACTTGTGGCGACGAAGCTCGAAGGCGCCGTTGGCCACCGCCAAGGCAAGCAATTTCTCCGACGATTCGCCTTTGTGCAGAAGAATCCGCAGAAGGCCCGGATCCTCCATGTTCATCACGATCTGACAGAAATAGTCAAGCAATGCCGCGGCCAGTTTTTCTTCCTCGTTGGCACCGCCGAAGGGCGCCGTGGTCCCGTCGCGCAGGGCGTTCAGCGCGAGCGAGGAAAGGCTCGCCCCCGCCTTTCGGTGCGCCGCCAGATCCGGGACATGCAGGATGGTTCCGGTGGATCCGGCGTACATGGCCATGTGGTCGTCGGAACCGCCTGTCATGCGTTTGATGTAGGGGCGGCGCGCGAACAGATCCACCGGTTGGCGCGCGCGGCGGGCCATCGCGTGGATCTCCTCTTCGTTCATCCCTTCCACCCAGGTGGCGGTGAGCACGTTCTGCCAAGCGTCGCGCTGGCCGTTCACCACCTCGAAACGCTCGAACAGAAGACCCAAACGATCCATCACCTCCATGGAGGGGATCCCCTTGGGGCTGTGGAATTGCAAGGGGTGGGCGAGCACGGTCACGAGGTCGTGTTCGTTGCAGTAGTCCACGAAGCGGTACACGTCCTTGCGCAGCACCGCGAGGCGCTCTTCCTGCGCCGGAGTGAAGCCGTACGTGAGCACGTGGATGCCCACCTCGAAATCGGGCAGGGTGCAGCTGAATTCGGCGCCCGGAAGAACATCCTGGCCTTTTTCCAGGAGCTCCCAACAGGTGCGCGCGTTGTTGTGGTTGGTGACGGTGACAATATCCGTCCCGTTGGAGCGCAGCGTGGCCAGCAGCTCGTCGGTGGTCACCCAGGTTTCGGGAACCCCCAGCATGCGGCCCAGGCGTTCGTCGGGCTTGTCGGAATTGCGATCGTGGCAGTGCAGATCGATGCGGAGCCGCTCCCCTTCCGGGATCAGGCTCTGGCTGCGCAGGATGGTGTTTTCAAGCTCCTCGCCAAGACGCTGGCGAAACAGGGACGCGTTGTTCATGGTTGCTCCGAAAGTGTTGTTTCATCGTTGGACAGACGCGCTCGTCCAGAGAGCGAATCCAGTCGATGGATGTGACGTTTTCCGTCCTTGGTGGGAAGCGAAAGCATGACCGCTCCCGCGTCCTGGTGGGGTTTGCGCACGATCGACCACGTCACCAGGATTTGTCCGGCGTCCCGGTGCACGGAAAAATCGATGGTCCCGCACGACGTGGTGGCGCGCTTCACGCGGACTCCTTCGCTCGATTCGATCCACTCCCGTGGCGCGCCCGAAAGCAGCAGCACCCCGTCGGCGGTGTCGCGAACGACGATATCGCGCAACAGCGACAGGAATTCCGCCGCCGCCCAGCCGTGGTCGCCATCGCCCATGCATCCTCCGCCGGTACGAGGATGGATGGCTTCGGGCCAGCACCAGGTGGGGCTCGCCACCCGCGACAGCGCCCGCAGCACCTCCAGACAACCTTTGTCGTCGCCCAGGACCAGCTTGGCCCGCGCCAGTTGCACCGACAGGTAGGGGTTCAGGCCCGTGTGCACGATGGACTGGAAGAACAGGCCGTCGCGCACGCAGTTGTCGGACAGGAAATCGACCGTGGGCTTGAGCCAGGCTGTGTCGGCGCCCAAAATGGTCAGCGGCGAGACCGCCACCAAATTCCCGATGGACGCGGCATCGACCCTGCGGTAGGGCGAGCTGGGCAAGGCCCCGTCCCCTCGTTCGATGGCCCACGACAACGCCGATTCCAGGTCGGCTCGATAGTCCGAGATCTCTTCCTCGATGCGCGTCGCGTGCGCGGTTTTCCCCGCCAGCCTGGACATCCAGACGGCGTCTTCCATTCCGGCGATCGACCAGAAATTGTCCCAGAAGTAGTGGTCGTTGGGGCCGAAGTGCTCGGCCGAAAAACCCGCGGGAAGAAGCCCCCTGTGCGGAGCACGCTCCTGGATGCTGCGCATGCGTTCCTTGCGGATCCATTCCACGCCGCGAAGGACATGCGGCAGGAGCCTGTCCAGAAGTTCGACGTTCCCGCCACGACGCAGATGCAGCCCCAAGGTCCAGATGGCCTGGCCGTTGGAGTCCCACTCGCCTGTCTGGCTGCGGAACAATCCGTCGCGTTTCTGGCGCGATCGCATCATCTCCATCTTGGGTTCCACCAGGTCGCCGCGTCCCAGGTTCTCGAACCCCAAGGTGAGGAAGGCCGCGTCGCGGAACCAGTGCTCGTGGTACAGGAACGTGCCGGGCGAAAAACGATCGACGTCGTCGAACACGTGCATGCGGGCACGGATGGCGTCCCAGCCCTCCTGCAATCGCCGGTCGGGAATCGAGAGCCTGGTCCCTCTGGCGGTTTCGCGGCGCTGCAGGCTCTCGGCGCGTTCGATGGCGTGATCCAGCGCACGCGGCCCCACCGGACGGAAACCGTCCGCGCGCCCCAGAGGCATCAGGACAGAACCTGTCCAAACGGCTCCAGGCTCCAGGGTCGTGTTCCATTCCACAAGGCAGGTCGCCATCCCCGATCTGGAGCGCAGGGACTTGAGGGGCAGCCCCGACGCCGAACGGAGCAACGGGTCGCCATTGTGCCGGTCCGATACCACCATGCGGGTCGGCGCGATCGGCAGGATCACGGCATCCTTGCCATCGATGCGGATGCGACGCGAGTCCATCCTGATCGAGCGGATGGGGCCCAGCGAGAGCGGATTGGCGGGTCGCAGGCAGATGCCCGGCGCGACGTCCACGCGCTCCTGTCCGGCGTTTTCCAATCGCAGCCGGACCAGCACCCCCTCGCGGCCTTCGACTTCCGCAGCGATGACGTCCCAGCTCATGAGGACGTCCCTGTCGACAAAAACCGTCCGAACCCCGGAGATCCCTCCCGGAACCAGGCTCTGCGACACGCTGGTGTGGCGCGTGGCGGGGCACAGCATGGCGTCGCCGCGTCGCAAGCACGGCAGAAGCGACCAGCTCCAGGGGGCGGGGGTGACCATTCCCACTGGATCGACCATCGCCTCGTGGCTGGATCCCGGCACGCCCACCGATGTCCAATTGCGGCCAGTGAGGTTCGTGGTGATGAGATTGAGCCCCGTGGGCACGAACGCCACGTCGTCAGGATCTGTCTGGCGCACCACCCACACCGGCCACACCCAATCGGGGTTGCTCTGAATGGCCATGGTGTTGGCCAATCCGGAAAGCGCGATCGCGGCGCCCTGCTCCACGAGTTCGGGAGGGAACGCCACGGACGACGGCCTCCCCAAATGCAACAAGCCTTGCACGAACGAGGCGAGGTGGGCGCGGCCCGTCACCTGCAGCAGGTGTTTGACCAAGGCTTTCAACATCCGGTGTCTCGATCGGCTTGTAGCATTCCCCACCAAACATCCGTGCCATACGCCGTTCCGACGAGGCACTGCAACGCGTTTGAAATCGAGGCAACACGAACGCAACAACACGGTTCGATCCGGCATCGCGATCGGCATGGCGGATCTCTAGCCGGTAGGTACGCCTTTTCGGACCATGTTTCCCCAAACCTGCTTGCGCCCGGAAAGCCACAGCAAAAGCCCTTTCAGACGCCACCACGTGTTCAATTGGCGGTACCCGAAATTCTCCACCACCGCCGCCAGCAACAGCTTGAGCACATGCCGGATGCTCGTGAATTGGCGAAACGAGACTTCTTCCAGGAAGATGGCGTTCACCGTCTGCAAGAACCCAAGGACCACGACAAGGAGCAGGTACAACGCGGTGGACGACCACGAGACCGAACCCCAATACGAACAGGCCACGAAAAACCCAAGGCCACCGACTTCGATGAGCGGTTCGAAGAGCTCGAACAACAGAAGGAACGGATACGAGAACCATCCGATGAACCGCGTGCCCGGTCGGAACAGGAACCAGCGGTGCCTCCATAGGCTTTCCGCGAGGCCGCGCTGCCAGCGTACGCGTTGGCTTCCAAGCACCTTGAGCGATTCGGGGGCTTCCGTCCAGCAGATGGGATCGGGGATGTACACGATCCGGTATTCGCGACCTTCTGACAACATTTGTCGATGCAGGCGCATCACCAGCTCCATGTCCTCGCCGATGGTCCCGGTGCTGTACCCCCCCGCCTGGACCACCGTGTCCCGATGGAACAACCCGAACGCCCCCGACACCACCAGCAATGCGTTCATGGGCGACCACGCCAGGCGCCCGAACAGGAACGCCCGCAGGTATTCCACCACCTGCGCCAAAGCCAGAGGATTGCGCGGCAGGCCCGTGGATACAAGGAAGCCGCCCTCCACTTGACAACCATTGGCTATGCGGATCGTGCCGCCGGAACAGATGGTGGTGGCGTCCTCCAGGAAAGGCTGGACGCAACGCAGGAGGCTGTCGGATTGGAGCACGGAATCCGCATCGATACCGCAAAACAACGCGTAGTTGCTCGCGTTGATCCCCGCGTTCAAGGCATCGGCCTTGCCGCCGTTCTTCTTGTCGATGAAGCGCAGGTTGGGGAATTTCATGGAGCGGTAGACTTCCACCACATCCTTGGTGGCTAGCGTCTTGCGATGGATTTCTCCGAAGGGCTGCAGCCCGAACGCGGTGATGGCCGCCTGGACGGTTCCATCCTTCGATCCGTCGTTGATCACGATGATCTCGAATTCGGGATAGTTCAATTGCAGCAGCGAATGGACGGAAGAGACGATGGTCGATTCTTCGTTGTAGGCGGGAACCAGGATGGAGATCGGCGGAAGAAATCCGCCGAACGATTCGCGTTGCCGATTCCCCACGGCGGTATGGCGATCCAGATAGCGGACGATGGTCACCGCGGCGACAAGATTGAGCCCCAGAGTGGTTGCCGTCAGGAGGAGGAAAAAAACCAGGAATCCCCATTCCACGAACGCGATGATCCAAGGGATGACCAGATCGATCATGACAGACTCTGTTCGGCCAGCGCGAAACGCAACATGTCGCGCGCGTACGGATCGGTCTGACGTGCCGCAAGCATTTCCACCTCGATCGGTCGCACCTGGGGAAAGCCCGCGATGGCGCGCGCCACGCGGTAGCGAACCCACCACTGCGGGTGTTCCAGGAGTCCGGACAGTACCGCCACATCCTGTTCTGATCCCGCCCTGCCAAGCGCTTTGCAGGCCGCCACCACCACTTGCCAAACCGGATGAGTCAGACGCTCCCTGGCAAAATCCGCCAACGACGGATCCTGGATCTGTTCCAACAAGGCGGCCTCGGTTTCCCACGGAATTTCCTGCTGGAAGTTGAACAGCATGCGCAGGATCATGGTCCTCGATTCCTGTCGAACGCAGCCCATGAGCTTCACCGCTCGCAAGGGCGCATCGGGCAGGGCCTGGAGGATATGCGACACGAGCTGCTCGCTGACCAGCGCCACATCCAATTCCATCAATGCCGCATGCACCCTGGAAAGAGGCCAATCCTCCCGCTCCACGAAGTGAGGGAGCAGCATTTCCAGGCTTTGCCGCGGATCGATTTCCAACAAGGCCGCCGCGGCCTGCATGGAAAGAAACGGGTCTTCGAGGAGCGCGTATTCCGCCAACAAGGCCCGCGATTCCACATCCTTCAAAGACCCGAGGACATGGACGCACAACAATTTCTGTCGCAGATTCCCCTTGCGCGCAAGCTCGCGCAGAAGCCTTGGAATTCCCGCATCGCGCACCTTCGCCACCAGGGATTCCCGGTAATCGCCGCGGATCGATTCGACCAGCTGCGCCCAGACCAAGGCGAATGTCTCGAGATCCCCTCGCCCGACGACGAGCCGCGATTTCGTGGCCGGGTCCAGAAGGATCGAGAGCCACCGTCCCCTCAACTTGTCCGCTCGTTCCATCCGCCAACTGGCGCGCCAATGCAACACCAGGATGATCCCCATGAGGACCACCACCGCGGATCCCGCCGCCGCGATCGTCCAGATCGCCAGACGGGCAGACAGATCTTGTCCATTCCAGGCGGCCAGGAGCGCACCCCGGAGACCTTCGTAATCAACGCCCAAGAACGCACTCGATGCCAACACGCACCTCCATCCGTTGGTGGATGCTTTCAAGGCGCGTCCAGGTGCCGGCAACCCTGGCAACGACACGTTGCGACAATTTCTGACGAAGCGTCGCCGACGCGGACAAGGTATTCCGGTCGATCACGGAAGTCGGTTGGCGTTCCATTTCCTGATTGGATGCCAGATCGAACCCCACTCCCCCCGCGTCGCTCCAATCCCAACCCAGCCCGGCCCTGCCCCCGATCCGGGGAAGCGT
>JBDKGS010000109.1:0-12517 GCA_039798065.1 Fibrobacterota bacterium
CCAGGATGGCTCTGATCGCCTTCCTGGTCTGCACGGCGGTCTATTCGACCAAGATCCAGACCCCTTTCGAACCAGGCAACATGATGGGGATGATCCTCGGTGTCGGGATCGCTTTGTCGGTCGGCTGGGTTGGTCGACTCTATTCGAAACTGAAGGAGACCGAGGCGCGACTTCGGGAAGAACACGACAAATCGGAGATGATCCTCGGAAACATTTTTCCCCGTCGGATCGTGGAACGGCTGAAGAACGGCGAAGTCACCATCGCCGATCGCTACGTCGACACCACCCTTTTGTTCAGCGATCTGGTCGGATTCACGGAATTGACCCGTTTCATGTCGCCGCCAGATCTTGTCAGGCTTCTGGACGACCTCATCACCGGCTTCGATCAGCTTTCCGAACGGCTGCACAAGATCGAGAAGATCAAGACCATCGGCGACGCCTACCTGGTCGTTTCGGGAATGCCCGAAGAGAACCCCCACCACGCCACCGACATCTGCCACATGGCACTTGCGATGTTGCGATTCGTGGAAGAATTCAACCAGAGCCACGGACTCTCGTTGCAGATTCGCATCGGGATCAACAGCGGCCCCGTGATCGGCGGCGTCATCGGCCCCAAAAAATTCACCTTCGATCTTTGGGGCGATACGGTGAACCTGGCTTCTCGACTGGAAACCACCGGACTTCCGGGTCGAATCCAGGTCTCCCAGAGCACCTGGGAATTGACACGGGACCACTTCCGCTTCGAATCGCGCCAGAGCATCGAAATCAAGGGCTTCGGGTCGATGCCGACCTATTTCCTGCTTGGCCCCAACGATCAGGTCGACGCGTAAAGCCCTTCGTCGCATCAAACCGACAGCCTCGTGGCCACCGCAGTGGATACGAGCTTGAAAGCTGGCATCGCGCGTTCGAAACAAACGCACCCCGCAGCGACGCTGCGGGGTGGTCTCCAGCCCGCGGTTTCGGGTCTACGAAGCAAATCTTGGCACCACAGGCGCCCCGCCAGAATTGGAACGCGCGGCGGTCGAGGAATCAACCCCGAAGAGCTTGACATATTCTGTCGCCTGACGGATTCCGTCCTTCTGCACCGAAGCCCTTTCGGATAGGCGGCTCGAGATCGACAGGTTCTGTTCTACGAATCATGCCCAGCCGCAATGCGGGAGTTCGACGATATTGGATCCAGCAACCTTAGCCGAGCCGAACACATCGCCCCTCGTCGCCAGATCGCGCCCTGCGGCGTGGTTGGAACCTCGTGGTCGGAATTTGTCCAGCTCGACAGGGGTGCGCATCCAACCATCCATGTACACGGAAACGAGACACGCCATGAACTTTCGAATCGCCTCGCTCGCAGTGCTCCTCGCATTGGGATCCACCCACGCCGCCCAGAGCGCTTGCACCGATCTGAGCGTCCCCCGCTGGACGATCACCTCGGTCAGCAGCTCGACCAAACCCACGACTGGCACTTACGGGTCGTCTCCTCGGAGCGTGGGCAAGGTGTACCTGAAACGATTCAACCTTTCGGATTCCACCGGAAAAAACCGCGGGTTCGTCGTCCTGAATGGAGCCAGGACCTATCATGATACGATTCCCGGACCATTCCCGACTTTCGAGCCGATTCCGATGACAACCACCGACACGGTCAGCGTCGAAGAGAGCATGGAAGCCAATTCCATTCTGATGACCGCCTTTTCGCAAGGCTGGAAGCTTACCCGGATCTCGAACTCCTCGAAACCATTTTCCGGAACCCCCTGCCACGGACTTGCGGCTCTGAACGACACGTTGTACGGGACAAGCCGGTACAGCTTCGAATTCCAACGCTAAGGTCCGATTCCAAAGCTCCACCTGGCCATATCCATCCATGACGGATTCTGGCCAGGTGCCTCTCCCGACAAACCGATCCGGTTTCCTGGCACGAAACGTTTTTCGCATGGATTGTCTCCGAAAACCTTAATGGAGCGATTTGCGACATATCCTTTTGGATTCGTCCAAGAGGAGGTCGTCGTGATCGGTTCCGCAGTTCTAGGTGCCTTTTTGTCCCTTCCTGCCACGGTAAACCTGACCGTGCAGCCAAGCCAACCGCTCCACGCCTTGCGTCCAGCGGGTATGACAGGAACGGTGCTACCAATCTGGTATTCGCCGGAAAAAGTGCAGGGAATGGCCGAAGGTCTCCGCCGCGGACAATTTTCGCTGTTCCGCTACCCCAACGGAACCCTTTCCAACGAATACCACTGGAACGGGACGGGCACCTACGACAGTGTCGGAATCTGGCATCCCTCCAACGAGACATTCACTCCGGGATTCAAGTCGGACAGCCGCTACAGGGGCACCAGCCGAAACAACTACGGCAGCATCTTCGCCTCCATGATGGTCGACAACGACACGGCCTCGTTCTGGTGGGGCTTGGCCGAGCAGGACTCCTTGGAGCCATGGGTCATGCTGAACCTCTCTGGAGAAGCCAAGGTCGATTCCCTCGAGATCCTGTGGGGCGATCTCCGGCCGGATTCCGTCGTCGTACAGATTCTGACCGAGGGCGGCGCGCTCTGGTCCAACGACGCGGTCTGGAGCGCCCCTATGACAATTCCCGTCAACGGAGCGGCCACCCGGGCCAAGCTTGCGTCGGTGCTCGACAATTCCTGGTTCAAGCTTCGGCTCCATGGCAAACAAGGCTCCCAGGTGCGCGAAGTTCGACTGTTCGCCAACGGCGAGGTGGTCACCGACAACGATGCGGCCAGCACCACCATGGTCTACGCGATGGGAACCCATCCCGGCAGCGACCCCACCGGCGAGACCCCCTCGCGGTGGGATTTCGTCACCTACATGACCACCATCCAGAGGGAATTCCCCGGTTCGGTCCCGCTGCTTTGCGTGAACGTGGGCACCGGAACTCCCGAGGAAGCCGCGGCATGGGTCCACTTCGCCAACAAGGTGAAAGGCTACGGCGTGCGCCAATGGCACGTGGGCAACGAGATTGACGGAAATTGGGAGCAGGGCGGACCGTTGGATCCAGGCCAATACGCCTCGCGTTACATCGCTTTCGTGAAGGCCATGAAAGCGGTCGATTCCACCATCGAGGTCTACGGGCCGGTCCTTTCCACCATGGACTTTTCCAATCGTCCCAGCGGCCGCAACTCCGAGAGCTGGATGGGATCCTTCCTGCGGCGCATCGGCGAAGTGGAAAAAGCCGACGGACGCAGGTATCTGGACGGCGTCGATTTCCACGCCTATCCCTACTACCTGCCCAGTGGTGCGGGCTCGCCCACCAGCATGCTCAACGCGATGGACAATTTGGGTATGCAGCTGGACACGCTGGCGACCTGGATGAACCGTTATCTGACCGACGCCGGCTCGCGCAAGGTGGCCATGACGGAATTCAACGCTTCGGTGTCCATCACCTACCTGCTCATGCACCAGACGAATGGCATCGGAATGGCCGACATGCTTGCCCAAATGGCCTCGCATTTCGGCGATCGCGCCATCACCTGTTTGTGGGAGCCCGAAGGTGGCGAACCCATGAACCCCGACGGGACATCGGGTACCACCTACGGCAGCCTGCGCATCTTCACCCCCAACCGAAAAGGTCTCACCACCGACATCGGCAACGCGCCCACATCCGCGTTTTGGGGACAATTTCTGGCAACCCAGGCCTGGATCGAACGCGGTCGAGCGGGCGACTCGGGCGCGCCCACCAGCATACCCGTGGAAGTCGCCGGAAGCACCAACGCAAGAGCCTACGCTCTGGTCGATTCGGCAAGGGTGTCGGTTCTTGTCCTGAACCTGGGCGGCATCGCGGATTCCATCACCTTGGCCGGTGCCACGGTGGACTCGGGTGAGGCGCTGAGTTGGAGCCAGAAGCACTACACCTGGCTCGGGACCGACGCCGATGCGCGCGCGATCCCCAACCTGGGCCCCACCGCTGCCGTCTGGAACGGAGGAAAGGTGGCGCTTCCCGCCTACGGTGCCGTGGTCCTTCGGACTTCGCGAAGGTCGGTGGCCACGCCAAAGCTCGAGATGCTGTTGCGCACCGTCTCCAAATCGACGATGACCGTGGGCGACACCACGACCATTTCGAGCACGCTTCGCCAGAAAGGCGGGAAACTGACAGGAGCTGTCGTCACTCGATCGCCATGCCCCGACCAGGGCGTCTGCGTCGATACCCTGAAGTCCTTCGACGGCGCCTGGGACGGCAGCATGGAAGGGGTGGTCTTCAAGATCGCGACGAACAAACTCCTGCTCGGATCGAACCGGCTCGTGTTCGCCTTCCAGGGGTCGGGTGGAACCATCTTGACAGATACCGTCAACTTGGTCGTGAACGACGTCCCTCGCCCCACCGTCTGGATCGATCGCTTCGACAAACGCACGCGGTCTTCCGAACTTCCCGGTGGCATCAGCTGGGCCAACTACGTGGCCAATGCCACCGGCACCACCACCATGAAGGCCTCGCTTCCGGTATGGCCCGATTCGAGCATCAACAAGCGCTGGGCCCAGGTGGATTTCAACATCGACCAGCCATCGGGCATGGGCTACGCCAATTACATCGCCACCAGCCTGAACCTTCCCCGCAAGTGGCTCGATACCTTGGCCGGTGGCGCCGCGGGTCTCTCCTTCGATTGGTTCACCAGCGTGGACAGCGGGTCCAGCGGCTTCGAACTCCACATCCCCGAAGATTCGGTGAAGGATTACGACGACCATATCGTGAAGTTGGCGGGGACCAAGGGAACGTGGGTCCGCAAAACCTTGCTCTGGAACGACTTCCAGCAGGCCGGCTGGGGCAAAGCGGTGGGTGCGCTGGACTTCCGAACCGCCCAGAAGCTGGAGTTCCGCGCCGCCGGAGCGGGTCGTGGCAATTTCCGTCTGGACAATCTCACCTTGCTGTTCACGAAAGGTGATTCGGTGTACGCGCCGGTTTGGGTGAACCGCCGCAGCCCCGGCGCCAGCGGCTGGACCGTGCGACGCACCGGACACGTTTTGTCCATGTCGATGCCCGGTGCGGCCGATGGCCAGGCCCGCCTGTACGACCATTCGGGCCGTTTGTTGGCACGCACATCCGGAAACAACGAGCTCCTCCTGAACCTTCCCAAGACCGGGCTCTACTTCCTGGAGTTGCAGGCGGGCAGCAAGCGTGAAGTCCGCCGGATCGGAATGATTCGATAACTCGATACATTCGGTCATCGGGTTCCAAAACGACAACGCCGGTCTCCTTCGCGGAGGCCGGCGTTTTTTGTCATCGCGAATCCATTGCGGTCAGAAGACCGTGGGAATCTCGGTCTGTTTCACCCAGGTGCCGCGCGGATCGCCACCTTGGGTGCCCGACAGAATCCGTCCCAGGTAGACGCCCGAATCGGAGATCGACAAGATCCGAGACTTGAATTTTGTTTCATAGTGCGGCCCTTTTCCCGGCCAAGCAAGAGCATGCGTATAGGATCCGGACGAATCCAGCGATATCGCATCGGTCATCCTGAAGAACAGAATTTTTCCGCCTTCGATTCGCATCGGAAACAGGATGTTGTTGATCGGCATTTCCACCATGCTCCACAAGGTGAACGCGGGAGGCAGTGCGCGGCCGTCCAATTCATCCCCGAACCTCGTTATCTCCCACCAACGTTCGTTCCATACCCGTTTCATGAAGAGCGCACCGTAACCGATAAGGGGCCCATCGCTCATCGATTCGTTTCGCCAGCCAGCGGCTTGCAAACTCCATAGGCTCATGTCGTACTGGTACTGCGAAAATGGAGTGCCTCCACAGTTTGAATTCGCGCAACCTCCCACCAAGATCAACCGCGATTCGTCCAACTCGAAGCGCCATGCCGTCTGGACCGACTCGAATGACAGCGATTCGACGGAATCCCAAGCGATTCCGTCGGAGCTTTCCATCACCACCACCGACGGATACGCCACGGGTGTTGAATACTTGGCTTCGATGGCAGCGGAATCCATGGAACCGATCCGCCTTTCACCGCGGCGAACACTCCACCATTTTCCTCGGTATCGGACAGGCAAGGCACCAAGCTCGAGCGAGTCGATTTTACGAATCCAATTCCTCCCGGAGTCAGTGGATACCCACATTTCGATCCAGCCTGTATGCACGTTTATCCTCGCTGAGCCATCGATCCCAACCCCAAGCTCCGTTCCAAACTCCGCCGACCGCCATCCGACCAAGTCCCCTCCCGCCGTGTCGATACGGAACAATCCCGATGGCCACGGCAACTCCGACCGCTTCTCCCAATCGATCTTCACCTCCTGGTACAGGTACGCGCTGATGATGCGCATGGTGATGGACTCCCACTTGGACCCGACAGAATCCGCGTTAGCGAGAGCCACTCGATAGGTGTGCAATCCTTGGGATGGCACATTGCCAGGATATTCATCGGACACAGTGTCGTTCCAACGAGGACCGGTCGTCTGGCCCAACAGGATGTCGTCGCGGTAGACGTTGTAGTGCCAGGTTTGGCGCAGCGCGGTCGAATCCCATCGCAGATAGACAATTCCTGTCAAGGTATCGAATCGCGCCTCCAGGTTCTTGATCACGGGCAACCCCGTGTAGACCAGCTCGATGTCCCCGACGTCCACCACGCTGTCGGATACGGCGCGCACTTCCTTGAAGGTCGGCGTGTAGCCACCTTCTCGCGTCAGGGCCGCCATGGTGAACTTCCCTTGTGGAATCCCTTCCATCCGGAAAAACCCGGAATCGTCCACGTTCAGGTATTTGCCGGCACCCAACAAGTGGATCCAGGCGATGCGCGGCGAATGCTGCGACTGCACGCGCACTCGCCCAGCCAGAACCCCCGTGGCTCGCAGCGTATCGGAGGAGGCGAGCATCCGCTCACCGTTGGAAAAGAGCGAATCCTGGAAGATGGCCTTTCCGTCCTGGCGAACCACCAAGTTGTAGAAGCCTTTGCCAAGAGCGGGTAGCTCCACGCTTCCGTTGGCATTCGTGATCACCTGATCCCGAGGCGACGCCCCCGTGTCGGCTGTGCCGTAGATCATCACGCGCGCACCAGCCGCGGGTTTGCCGTCGGGCCGATAGAAGGCGATCGTCGAGGTCTCGTCGGCGGATCCACCTTGGGTGGTCTTGGTCTGGTCGCAGCCAAACAGTCCCAACACGGAAAGCGTTGCGACAAAAACCGTCCGAGGACGGAATTTGACTCTCCTGGGTTCAGCTTCTCCGCGTCGATCGGCGGCGTGGTTCTGGCGTTCGGGGATCATCGGGTAGACCTCTTGGTCAGGGGGATCAAGGACAGAGCGACCTGCAGGACCTGGTCCTGCGGCGACGGATCTTGTTGGATGATCGCGCGCAAGGCGCGACGGAAGGTATCGACGCGTTCCAGGATCAGGGCGGCGCCTTCGCTGGAGATCGCGATCGTGTTGGTGAAGACGCGCCGATCGGGGTCGTCGCCGGAAAGCAGCGAGGTCTGCACCAGCTGCATCTGCTGGATTTGCAACTGCTTGACCAGGTCGTCGCGGCTTTGTTCCGGCGTGGAGAGCATCCGGTCGGTCTGTCGCAAGAAGCCGTCGGAATCTGTCCGCACAAGCCCAAGCTCCAAGAGCAATCGAACCGATTCCTTCACCTGGCCAGGCGTGACGGAAGGCTTGAGCCGTTTGGCGATGGGCGCAGGATCATCGGTGAAATCGCCGGTCGCCACCAAGGCGCGGATGGCACCGTTCCACCAGTGCTTGTAGTAGCTCCACGAGTCCGGATCCAGTTCGCTGCGGTGCACGCGACTCATCCCCACCAACGCATCGAAGGCGATCTCGCGATCTTCCGGGGTTTCGGCCTGGTTGAAGCGCACCAGCGTCCGGAAGTACTTGGCCTCGTCGCGCGCCAGCCCCAGGAGCTCCACAAACCGATCCACAAAGCTCGATCCCACCTTGCGCCCCGACAAGACGTCGGTGAAGTAGCTGCGCGTGCGCGGAAGCCCGAGCCTTCTGGAAACCTCGCTCTTGGAATAATCGGGGTCCAGCGATTGTTTCCAGGTTTGCCAGTCGCCTAGGAACTTCCTGAAGTCATTATAAGAGTACGCTATGGGTTCATCCATACCCCAATAATACGGGATATCTTGGATACCTGGAAGCGTCTTTGTGGGCACATTTCAGAGTACACTATCCCCGCACATCTGTTACGGCTCTTGGATGCTTTCGTCAGGGTGCATCACCGGAGCCGTTGGCGGATTGGGCACCGCCCGTGCTCTTCCCCAGCGGGTCGACCTCTCTACCACCAGGCCCCGAAAGCCTTACCTGCAACGCTCCCGATCCCGACAATTCCAGACGTCCCGACGGGCCGACGCGCAGAAGTCGATGCTTTGGGGTGCGCACCTCCATTCCAGCAACGATCAGGGTCGGTCGCGACACCAGACGCGACTGGGTGTTCGCCTCGACCTTCACCGAAACCTTGTACGATCCGCGCGCTTTGGGCTTGAGGCTCTGCCCCGTTTCGCCCGCCAGGAGGGTGTCGTTGCGGTACCACTGGAACCCGAACCCCTGCGGCGCATGGAGGCCTCCTTCCAGAGAGGCGTCCATCGCGACAGTAATTGTCGGACGCTTGAGCAGGGTCCCGATGATCGACGCCATGCCCTTGGCACCCGCCGCGTTGGGGTGGACGCTGTCGCTTTGGAACCACTCGGGGTGCCCGTTCATTCCCGTTCGCAGATCGACCAGCGGAATTCCGGCTTCCATGGCCACCTGCTGGATCAACGGATTGACCTGTTTTTCGATGACCGCATCGAGCATGCCCCAGCTCGGATTGTTGGCCCGTGGTTGCAGGCAAATCCAGACCTCCGGCTTGGAGGACAAATTCCGGAAAGTGTCGACCATGGCGCGGTAGTCGCGTTTGAAATCCTGCTTGTAGTTGGGCCAGATGTAGTCCTTGGAATCGTTGGTGCCCAGCTCGATGATCACGATGCCGGGACTGGAGGAGATCGCATCGCCGAACTGCGGTTGTTTCCAGTAGGCGTCGTTCACCGCGCGGATCATGGTCTTGCCGCTGTTGCCGTGGTTGGTGACCGCATAGCCGGTGCCCAGAATCGAATCGAGCTTGGCTGGATAGGCTTGGTTCGAAGCGATCCCCATTCCCGCCGTGATGGAATTCCCCACGCAAGCGACCTTGATATCGGCGGCGCCGACCCAAGCGGCAAATCCTGCCAGAGAGAGCGATAGACACCGGATGGTGGTGGCGGTGGTGTATTGCATGCGTTAACCATACTACCGAGTCCATCATCCGAGCGCAGGATTCGAAACGTGGGTATTGGAAAAAAAACCAAAGTGCCGGCGGTTGCCGACACACGTCGGAACTTGTCTATTGTTCCGCTGGACACGCTTCTCTCCACCGAGGAACTACAACCAGCCAATGGCCCTTCGCGAAGAACAGTTGAACCGCTACCTGCGCCATCTCGTATTGACAGAAATTGGTGGCAAAGGCCAAGAAAAGCTCCTTTCCTCGTCGGTGCTCATCATCGGCACGGGCGGCCTGGGATCGCCCGCCGCGCTGTATCTGGCGGCAGCGGGAATCGGGCGCATCGGCATCGCCGACGGCGACAGGGTGGAGGCATCGAACCTCCAGCGCCAGGTGATCCACCACACTTCGGATCTCGGCCGCATCAAGGTGCAGTCGGCCGCCGAAAAGATGCGGGACATCAACCCCGACATCCTGGTCGAGGAGTACCCCTACTTCCTGGACCACACCAACATCCTGGAGCTGGTGGACCGCTACGACTTCGTGCTCGATTGCACCGACGGCTTCCCCATCAAGTTCCTCATCAACGACGCTTGCGTGCTGGCCAACAAGCCGTTCAGCCACGCTGGCATGCTGCGCTGGGACGGCCAGACCATCACCTGCCTTCCGTGGAAATCGGCCACCTACCGTTGCATCTTCAAGAAGATGCCGCCGCCGGGTGCCGTTCCCACCTGCGCACAGGCGGGTGTCCTCGGCTCCATGGCGGGCACCCTGGGCACGATCCAAGCGACAGAAGCCGTCAAATACCTGCTGGGGGCCGGCGAGTTGCTCGAGAACCGCCTCCTGGTGTATGATTCACTGCGGATGCGCATGCGCACCGTCAACGTCAAGCGCGATCCGCGCTGGGCACCTGGCGCCGCACATCCCGACATCAGCGATCTGGCTCCATTGGGCGAAGAACCGCTCTGCGAACTCAAGAAGAATGAATCGCCTATGCGGCGACCAGGAGATTTGAAACCATGATGACCAAAGCTCCCAAGACCTCCCAATTGGGTTGGGACATGGACCACGTCTGGCTGTTGCGGGACGGGAACTGGACGCTGGAAGGCGAATGGCGATCGGCCACCGGGGTCTGGCGCACCGTCAGCGGTCGTGTGGAGATCGACGACGACACGGCCCGGTACATCCTGGTGGACGAAGAAGGCCCGCAGAGGCTTTTGAGGCTGGCAAAAGGCCGCGCCAATCGGCAGGCGTTCAAGGTGGAAGTCCACACCGAATCGGTGACTTTGTCGGGATCCGTCCGTTCCTTCGGGTTGCGACAGGATTTGACGGCCACCGCCGGCAACTGGAACATGGCGGAAACGGCCCTGCAGCGCTCCGATGGCAGCGTGGAGGTCGACGGCCTGTTCACCCGCCTGGGCGATGTCCACGATGCCTGGCGATGGATCCTCAAGCCCGCTGCATTGGACGAGATCTGGACGATTCCCGCCAAGGTCGTGGCCGAAATCGCAACCGCGGCCCGCAAAGGCGCACCCATCGAACAATGCGGTCTGCTGGTGGGACGGGCCGATTCACGGCAAATTCTGTCCAGCATCCAGGTGACCAACATCGACCACTCCGAGGACCATTTCACTTTGGATCCGCAAGCGAGACTCGATGTGGAAAAGAAACTTCGCGACGGTGACACCAGGATTCTGGGCTATTGGCACAGCCATCCGTTCTCGCCCGCAAGGCCCTCCGACGAGGACATCAAGTTGGGCACCGACGAAACCGCCATCTACGGCTTGACCTCGGTGATGGAAGAATCCAAGACCCCTTTCGGCTTGTTCCGGATCCAAAACGGCAAGGCCACCCCGGTCAAATTGGCTGTTGTGGACTAAAAACCCGCATTTTCGAAAGATCTGCGTCGCCCCGCCCGGCTTTTTGGCCAGGTGGGGTTATTTTTACCCGCCTCTGTCAGCTCCAAGTCGCCTTTTCCAGGAGAACACTTCATGAGCATCCTCCAGTCCCAGGACCCTCAGCTTCACCTTGCGACCCTGCATGAAGAGCTTCGCCAGCTCCATGGCATGGAGCTGATCGCCTCCGAGAACTACGTCTCGCCGGCCGTCCTGGAAGCCATGTCGTCGGTGTTCACGAACAAGTATTCGGAAGGCTACCCCGGCAAGCGCTATTACGGCGGCCAGGAATATGTCGACATCGTCGAATCCATGGCAATCGATCGCGCCAAGTCGCTGTTTGGCTGCAAATACGCCAACGTCCAGCCTTTGTCGGGCTCGCCTGCCAATCTGGCCGTGTACTTCGCCCTTCTGAACCCCGGCGACACCGTGCTGGGCCTGGCGTTGGACCACGGCGGCCACTTGTCGCACGGCCACCCCGTGAACGCTTCGGGCATCCTCTACAAGTTCACGCAGTACACGGTCGAAAAGGACACCGGCCGCATCGACATGAACAAGGTGCGCGAGATCGCCCGTCGTGAAAAGCCCAAGCTGATCCTGGCCGGATTCAGCGCCTACTCCCGCGGCCTGGACTGGAAGGAATTCAAGTCCATCGCCGACGAAGTCGGTGCCTACACCATGGCCGACATCGCGCACATCGCGGGCCTGGTCGCTGGCAAGGCCATCGACACCCCCGTCGGCATCTTCGACGTGGTCACCACCACCACCCACAAGACGCTTCGCGGCCCCCGCGGCGCCTTGATCATGACCGACTCCGAAGATCTCGCCAAGAAGATCGATCGCGCCATCTTCCCCGGCATGCAGGGCGGCCCCCACATTCCGCAGATCGTGGCAAAAGCTGTCGCCTTCGGCGAAGCCTTGCGCCCGTCGTTCGGCACCTACGCCAAGAACGTGATCGTGAACGCCCAGCGCTTGGCCACCAAGCTCCAGGACAAGGGCTTCACCGTCATCTCCGGCGGCACCGACAACCATCTTCTGGTGGTCGATATGACCTCCAAGGGATTGTCGGGCAAGGAATCCGAGAAGCTCTTCGACGAAGTGGGCATTTCCAGCTCGCGCTCGACCATTCCCTACGATCCCCGCAAGCCCCTCGATCCTTCGGGCGTTCGTTTGGGTTCGGCCGCCGTCACCACCCGTGGCTTTGGAATCGAACAGATCGACTTCATCGCCGACGTCTTGGACCGCGCTGTGCAAGCCAAGGGCAACGAAGGCAAGCTCGCTTCGATCAAGGCCGAAGTCTCGGCGCTGTGCTGCCAGTATCCGCTGTTCGCTCCCCTGAAGGACTGAGTTCACGCCACGAGCCATCTTCCATTGAAGTGGCTCGGCTTGCAGGACAAAATTCGACCCTCGGTTCCATCTCGGTTCCGGGGGTCTTTTCGTTTCGAGCGTATTTCGCGGA
>JBDKGS010000110.1:0-12464 GCA_039798065.1 Fibrobacterota bacterium
TCGTCGCAACGCCCGGCCCCTGTGCCGCACCAGACGACATCCGTCAGCCAATGGCGCGAATCCTCGCGCAGGATCGAGACCTTCACCTTGCGATCGATCAGCCACACGCCGATCTTGTCGCCCGTGGTGCGCTCCACCGCGATCCGTTCTTCGGCTTCCGACGAGCTCGCGACATTTCCTGTCACCTGCGACCAGGCGGGAAGCTGCGCCTCCAATGCGGCCTTGATGGCATCGGGGAGCGCGGCGAAAGGGGATAGCGCGACAGCGAAACTGGCGAAGGATGCGAGCATGTTGATCCTCGTTCGGGCATGGCAGTGGTCGAATCTCGGGCGGGCAGGTGGTCGCCGCGATGGAAGAAGCTAGTAGGAATTGGGTTGCGGGCAACCGCGCGCAAGGCCAAGACCCATCGCAGGCACGAAAAAGCCCCATCCACCGTTCTGGTGGACAGGGCTTGTCGGACAAATTTCGACTTGATGCTTTAAGGCAGGACGACGGTGCGACGGCCGGCGGAACCGGCGTCGACAACCCACAGGCCCGCGTGGGGCAGCGCGAACGAAACACCACCCTTGGCCGTGGCGCGAGCCGCTTCGCGACCCTTGGCGTCGAGCAGACGGACGGTTCCTGTCACTCCTGCCACGGACACGTTCTGTCCGGAAAGACGGACGGAGAGGAGCTTGCCCGCGGCGGACGAACGAGGCCCGACGGAAGTGGGGTTGCCTGGCGATCCATAGGCCTTGAACTTGCCTGCGGTGTGCAGAAGACCCAGCATGTACACCATGCCGTTGTAGTAGCGGTACTGGCCCGAAGGGGTCGCCTGGTCGAAAGCTGCCGTCACGAACGCCCAGTTGGCGGTGTCCTTGGAGGCGAGCACGGCCGCGGCGTTGGAGCCCACCTGGCTTTCGGCGGGGCTCCAGCCGGAGGGGGCGCAAGGCTGTCCGGCGAGATTGTAGGCCTGGTTGTACTTCAATGTGGCGCCACCCTGTTCACGCAGGAAGCCCAAGAACTTGTCGGTTTCCGTCCACGCGTTGGTGTCGGCCTGGAACCAGTTCCAGTAGGCGCCGATGTTCATGGGCGTGCGGTGGGCGTCGGCCGAGTACACCGTGTCGTAACGGTAGGTGCGCTGCGCGTTGGCGCCGGAATCCGTCACCTGTGCGCTGGCGTAGACCGCCGCGGCTCCATCGAAGGTCGCGTAGTTGGGCATGATGCCGTACGGAGATTTCTTCGAGGCCCGCAGGAAGAACGCCGCCGAAGTGTCGGCCATGGCGCTCCACAGCGCGTTGTTGTGGCTCGCGAAGGCGGCCCACAGGCGGTAGAAGGCCGGTGTGTGGTAGGAGGGGTCTGTGAAGGGGTTGTTCCCCGCAGGCGAGAACACGATCTGCTTGGCGGTGGGATCGACCAGGGGCCCGAGCGCGGAACGGCTCTTGAGCATGTAGTGGAGGATGCTATCGGCCTGCTGCTTGTAGTTCTGGAAAGCCGTGATCCCTTCGACGCTGCTCCAGCGCTTGTCGGCAAGGTACAGCGCCGTCACGAAATACTCCTCGCCATCGGGAGCGGGGTTGACATCGGCGGGTGTGAACGGAGCCTTGTTCGCGACCTTCCAGGCGAAGTAGCCTTGCTGGTCGCCGGACTTCTGCTGCATGTGGTTCTTGGCGAACTTCCAGAGCTTGTCGAAGATGTCCTTGCGATCCAGCTGCACGGCGATCATCATGCCGTAGCTCTGGCCTTCGGTGAGGACATAATCTGTCGCATCGATGAACCCCATGGTGGTGTCGCCGGGAACCACGCGGAACAGACGCTGGGTGGCGCTGTCGCCGAAGAACAACTGGTTGAACGCCCCGTTGACCTTTTCGTCGATCTTCTCCTGGGAGTAGCCGAATTCGGCGAAGAGATTGCGGTAGATGCCGGTTTCCCACGCGGGCTTGGCCTGGAAGGCAATGGTCGAAGGGGCCTTGGACGGACCCATGTCCTCGAACACGAAATCGTCGAAGTAGTAGGTGCCGGTGTCGGCGCCCAACGAGACCTTCATGGCGAGAGTGGCCGCGACCGTTTCGCCCGTGGACACCTGGGCCTGGGCCTTGGTCCATCCGGTGGATGCGATCAAGTTCTGGTAGGACGTGGTTTCGAGCTTCACTTGGAAGGCGCCGTACTGGGTCTTGGCGCTGGAGGCCTTCACCCAGTAGGTGAGCTTGTAGGAACGGTTGGGATTGAGCGCGATGCCTTCGACAGGAACCGACAACTGGATGTACCAGTTGTTGCCCGATGCCTGCGCGGTGGTGATCTGGATCTTCGCGCCATAGGTGCCGGAGTGGGCCGCGTCGGTGGCATGGAAGGAGGCCGTTGCCGCGCCCGCAGCGGCCGTGTTGTTGATCGCCAACGACCAACCGGTTGTGTCGGACTCGAAATCACCATTGGCCAGGAGATTGGCAGCATGGCTCGGTACGGCTAACGCCGCCAGTGCAGCCAGTGCCAGAAAACGCTTCGTCATGAAAAACCTCGATGGGTGAGGGATCGATACGTGGGAATTGGGACCTGTGGCGAAATTAACTCCGTCGGACAAATTCTGGATGTACCGGTCCGGTTTCGAAACCGCCAGGTGGTGACATCAATGTCACCTCCTGCCACACAAGGCAATATTGACGGAATCTGTCACATCGCCGATTCCCGCGCGTCCACCTTCACATCGAGGCCAATCCCCTCAGCACCTCTGCCGTGGTCGACGTGGCTCCGAACACTCCGCCTTGCATGTGGATCATGTCGATGGCGGCCAGATGGTTGGCGTGTTTGGTGGCGGCGGTGGCGTCTTCCAGCATGAGGCACTCGAAGCCGCGGTCGTTGGCTTCGCGCATGGTGGTGTGCACGCACACGTCGGTGGTGATCCCGGTGATGATCAGGTGGGTGATTCCGCGCAGACGCAGGATGAGCTCCAGATCGGTGGCGCAGAAACAACCTTTTCCAGGCTTGTCCAAAACCACCTCGCCCGGCAGCGGAGCCAGCTCGGGAATGATCTCCCAGCCTGGTTGCCCCCGGACCAGAATCCGTCCGCACGGACCCGGATCTCCGATGCCCGCGCCGATGCGCTGGCTGCGCCAACGCTTGTTGTCGGGAAGGTCGGACAGGTCGGGACGGTGGCCTTCGCGGGTGTGGATGATGGTCGCCTTCCCCTTGGCGCGCAAAGCTGTCAATAATTGTCGGATAGGGTCGATGGGCGCGCGGGTGAGTTCGATGTCGTAGCCCATGGTCTCGACGTATCCACCTTTGCCGCAGAAGTCGGTCTGCATGTCGATGATCAGCAGCGCGAGCCGTTCCAGCGGAACGGTTTCGTCGTAGGGCCAGGGATAGGGGTTGGCGGCGACGGCAAGACCTGTCATGGGTGGATGCTCCGGGTTTGGAGGAGGGAATAAGTGGGGTCAGAGGAATTCCACCGGGCGGCTCCAGTGGATGAGCACCAGGCAACCTTCCGGAGACCGGATGGAATGGCGCGTTCCCGGCGGATTGGAAAGCCAGGTTCCCGCGGTGTGCACGCCGGTGTGGTCTTCCTGCGAACCTTCCAGCACGTAGATGGTCTCGCGCCCTCTGTGCAGGTGTTCGGGAACCGTGGCGCCGGGTTCGTAGCGCAGCAACGCGGTGCGGTCGTTGCCGTCGGCGCTTTCTTCCAGCAACAGGATCCTCACGCCTTCGCGCAGCGAGGGCCAGAGATCCGATTCGCGCCCTTTGACCAGGAGGTCGACACGACGATAATTGTCAGGCATGCATGACCTCCAGGGCGGCGACGAGTTCCTTGGACGAGCTCACGCACCCGAAGATCCCACCTTGCATGGTCGTCATGGTGAGCGCCGCCACATGGTGGTCGGTTTCCGTCGCGCCGGTGCAGTCTTCCAGCACCAGGCACTCGAATCCCCGATCGCCCGCCTCGCGAAGCGTGGTGTGCACGCACACGTCGGTGGTGATTCCGCACAGCACCAGATGGGTGCGACCGGTGGTGCGAAGGATGTGCTCCAGGTCGGTGGCGAAGAAGGCTCCCTTGCCGGGTTTGTCGACCACGATTTCCCCCGGGGCAGGAGCCAGTTCGGGGATGATCTCCCAGCCCGGTTCCCCGCGGACCAAAATCCGTCCGCAGGGTCCGTTCTCGCCGATTCCGGGGCAGACCCGCTTGGACCGGAAGCGCTTCACTTCGGGAAGATCCACGAGTTCGGGCCGATGCCCTTCGCGGGTGTGGATCACGAGGATGGACGGAATCCGTCGAGCCGCCGCCAGCACCGATCGGATGGGCTCGATGGCGCGACGGGTGTTGTCGAGGGAAATTCCCTGGCTGTCGATGTATCCACCGGGACCGCAGAAGTCGGCCTGCATGTCGATCACCAGGATCGCGAGGTTTTCGGGCGCGACGCCGATGTCGTACGGCCATGTGTAGGGCATCGCTTGCACTTGGATCATCGGTGCACATCTCCAGTTGGAGTTTGGTGTGGCGCGACGGCGACGGATTGGACATTTTCCGTCACCCTCGTCCGAGGCGGGCGCGGGCCGTTTCCGCCTTACTTGATGCTGCCCACCACGCCCTTGACCAGGAACGACATGGACTCGACCTTCTCCATGGTCAAGGTGTCGCCCGCCGCCAGCACGGTCTTGCCCGCCTGGTCGACGATGGGCCCGGACCACAGCTTGGATCCGGTCTCGTAGCTCTTCTTGACCGAGTCGATCTTCGGCTTGACGGATTCCGGCACCGATGGCCCGAACGACGCCAGCTTCACGTAGCCGTCGGACAGCTTGCCGCGCAGGTGACCCGAGGTCCAAGTGCTGTCCTTAACAGACTTCACGATCTTCTCCATGAGCGGCGCCCAGTTCCACGAGGCGCCGGTGACCCAACCCTTGGGAGCGAACTGCGAGGCGTCGGCGTGGTATCCGCACACCATGATGCCGCGCTTCTCGGCGGTCTGCGCGATGGTGATGGGTCCATCCACGTGCATGGTGAGCACGTCGATGCCCTGGTCGGCGAGCGTGTTGGCGGCTTCGGCTTCCTTGGTGGGATCGCTCCACGATCCGGTCCAGACCACGTTCATGGTCGCCTTGGGATTCACGCTCTGGGCACCCAATGTGAAAGCGTTGATGTTGCGCAGGGTCTGCGGAATGGGATGGGCCGCGATGAAGCCCATCTTGCCGGTTTTTGTCGCCGCTCCCGCCGCCATGCCGGACAGGTATTCGACCTCGTCGATGTCGGCGAAGAAGGTGCCCAGGTTGGGCGCGAGCTTGAAACCGCCGCCATGGAAGAATTTGACATCGGGGTGTTTTGCCGCCACGTTGAGGGCCGGGTCCAGATAGCCGTAGCTGGTGGGGAAGATGATCTTGATGCCGTCGGCGATCATGCGTTCCATCACGCGCTCCACTTCCGCGTTCTCGGGGATGTTCTCGAAGAACACGGTCTTGACCCCAAGATCCTTCTCCAGGGCCAGGCGGCCCTGGTCCATGGCGTAGTTGTATCCGTAGTCGGTGCGGGGCCCCACGTAGATGAAACCCACCCGGTCTTCGGTGGCGGCTTGCGCCTCGTCGGTCTTCTTGCACGAGGCGAGCAGGAGCGTGGAAGCGGCCAGCAATGTCAGAATCCGTCTGTTCATTTTTTGTCTCCGGTTGGGTTACGAGTTGCAAGGAGGGAAGAGGTTCGTCATTCGGTGCGAGCGAAGGCCTGCGCGAGATCCTTGGGCATTCCACCGCGGGTGCGGGCTCGCACATAGCCCCACACCAGCACGGCCAGGCACACCATGTAGGGGAAGGTGGAGAGCAAGTAGCTGGACACCGGAACGCCCCATGTCTGCATGCGAAGGGTGAGGGCTTCCACCACGCCGAAGAGCAGCGCCGCCGGCAAGGCGAGCCACGGATTCCAGCGCGCCACGATCACCAGACCCACCGCCACCAGGCCGCGACCTGCCGTCATCCATTCGATCCAATTTCTGACCTGGTCGACCGAAAGCGCGGCTCCGCCCAGACCCGACAAGGCTCCGCCACCCAGGATGGCCATCCACTTCACGCGCATCACGGCGACACCCATGGTGGCTGCCGATTCGGCCGATTCGCCCACGGCGCGAAGCCGCAATCCGCCGCGCGTGCGGTACAGGAACCAACCCAGCACGGCCCACAGGACCAAGGCCAGCAAGACGGTGGGAGTCAGCGTGCGCAGCAGTGGGCCTACAAGCGGCATGTCCTTCAGCGATCCGAAATCGGGGGCCACGAATCCGTCGATGCGCCGTCCCACGAAGGGAATCCCGAAGAACGCCGACAACCCGCCTCCCAGCACCCACACGGCCACGCCCGAAGCGAACATGTTGGCCTTCACCACCAGGCAAAGCACCGCATGGACGCACGAAAGAAGCGTCGCGCACAACGCCCCCGCCATCAGTCCGATCCACGGATTTCCGGTGACGACGGTTGCGGCGAACCCTGCGAAGGCACCTGACAACATTTGTCCTTCGACTCCCAGGTTCGCGATTCCGGCACGCTCGGTGACGGTCTCGCCCAACAGCACGTAAAGCAGAGGAGTGGCACCGCGCAAACCCGACAGGAAGATGGCCAACAGCGTCCCGACGATTTCCATGCTCACGACCTCCCGCGGGCCAGAAGCCCGCCCGTGACCAGCACGCTGATGAACAACAAGGACTGCAGCACGATGGACGTGGATTCGGGAAGCTGCGCGAACAGCTGGAGGGCATCGGACGCCGACATCAAGGCCCCCATCGCCACGGCCAGCGGGATGACGCGCAGCATGTGCTGTCCCGCCATCCAGGCCACCAGGAATCCCGTGATCCCGTAGTTGAGGGCGATGCCCGATTGCAACCGCCCGTGCACCATGGTGGCTTCCAAAATTCCCGCCAAACCCGCGATGGCACCACCGATGGCCATCACCAATGCCACGTTGGCCACCCACGAAAACCCCGCCCCCACGCCCAGCGCGCGATTGCTCTTGAGAATGCGCAACGCGAGCCCCCAGCGCGAGCGGGCAAGCACCACATGCAACACCACCGCCAAGCCCACGGCCACCAGCAAGCCCGCGTGCAGACGCGATCCATCGATGAGCGTCGGCAACTTGACAGAATCTGGAAACGATCTTGTCGCGGGCCAGCCCAGGTTGGCGGGATCGCGCCACGGGCCGTAGACGACCCAATCCACCAGGAGCGAGGCCACGTAGTTCAAGAGCAATGTGGCCAGGGTCTCGTTGACTTCCAGATGGGCTTTGAGGAATCCCGAAATCGACGACCAGATCGCGCCACCAAGACATGCTCCGACAAATACTGTCAGAACCAGGAAAATCGTGGGTTGGGGGTCGCCGTAGAGGAACATGGCCGTGCCCAACCACGCCCCCATGTAGAACTGCCCGCTGGCACCCACCGTGAGCAATCCCAGTCGCGCGGGCAACGCCGTGGCCAGGGCGCAGAACAGGATGGGGGTGGTCTTCACCAAGGTCTCGGAAATCCCGTAGGCCGACCCGAAGGCCCCCTCCACAAGCTCCAGCAAAAGCGGTATGGGAGCGCGTCCCAACACCGCGAAGAACAAGGCGCTGGCCACCAGGAACGCCAAGGTGGCAAGAGTGGCCGAGAGCGCGCCCTCGAACCACGCGAACCGATGCGCCAAGCTCTTGCGTCGCTCCTGCAGGGATCCCAAGGCGTTCATGCGACATCCCCCATCATCCAGCGTCCAAGACGGTTTCTGTCCGCGGTGCGGGCGTCGACCACTCCCAGGATGCGCCCGTGGAACAGGACCCCGATCCGGTGCGCGAAGCGCATCAGGTCGTCGAGCTCTTCCGAGATCCACACCACCGACGCGCCCGAGGCCGCGTGCTCGAAGAGCTTGGCGTACACGGCCTGGGTGGCCGACAGATCCAAGCCCATGGTGGGATAGCACGCCACCACCAGTTTGCGTGTTCCCGTGAATTCGCGCGCCGCCACCAACTTTTGCAGGTTTCCTCCCGACAACTCGCGGGCCTTGCGCCGCGGGTCGCGAGGCCTCACGTCGAAAGCCTCCAACAAGGGCATGGCGTCTTGTGCACGGGGTGCGCGCTTGCCCATCCAGAACGGAAGCGACGGGATGGATTTGAGCGCCAGGTTCACCGCAAGATCCAGATCGGGCGCCACGCCATTCACCGAGGGGCGCTCCGGCACGTAACCCACCGCTTGCGGATCGGGCCGTCCCGATGCGCCGCGATGCACCGCGATCCCGTCGAGCAGGACCTCGCCACCGCCGATTTCGCGCACCCCCGCGAGGCAAGCCGCCAACAAATCCTGTCCATTGCCGGAAACCCCAGCGATCCCGAGGATCTCGCCCGGCGCGACGGAAAATGACACGTCGTGGATGGCGCCGAACACATCGCCCGCCGAAAGGCCGCGCACCTCGAGCCAAGGCACGTCGTGGGTGGGCAGCTGCACCGGGGATGCCGGATGGATGGCCGCGCCACCCACCATCAACGACGACAATTCCTGCGCCGAAAGACCCGCCGCACGCCGCGTCTCCACCAGTTTTCCCTGGCGCATCACCGAGGCGCGATCGGCGCACGAGACCACGTCCTCGAACTTGTGGGTGATCAGGATCACCGATCGGCCTTCTTGCGCCAACGCCCGCACGCGCTGGTGCAGCGCCTTGGTCTCGACCGGAGTCAGGACCGAAGTGGGCTCGTCCAGGATCACCAGCTTGGCGTCCAGGTTGAGGACCTTGGCAAGCTCCACCAATTGCATCTGGCCCACCGGGATGTCGGCCACCTTGGCGTCGGGATCGAGTTCCGGCGCCAGCAGGCTCAGGTTGGCCAGCAGACGTTTTTTGTCGGTGCGCGACAGGTTCCACGGCACTCCGGGAAGGGCGAGCTGGAGGTTCTCCCGCACCGTGAGAGCGGGAATCAGGCTGAACTGCTGGAACACCATCCCGATCCCGGCTTCCATCGCCTGGGAAGGACCCGCGAATTTCACGGGCTTGCCATCGATCTCGATGGTCCCTTCGTCGGGGGCCACCAGACCGTACAGCACCTTCATGAGCGTGCTCTTGCCCGCGCCGTTCTCGCCCAGAAGAGCGAGGACCTCGCCGTGGTCCACGTCCAGGTCCACCGCGTCGTTGGCGACGAGGGACCCGAACCTTCTGGTGATGCCGCGCATGCGCAATTGCATGGTGATCGCTCCTTGCGACAGATTATGTCAGTCTGTTCGGGTCTGATTCCACGATGACTCGGCTTCAGACCCGAAATCACTGGCTAAGGAATTCCCGTGCAGCGAAGCTGCCGGGTGTTGATCGGGCTTACAGGTTCCACTTCAGGACGAACTGGGGTTGGTTCACCACCAGATCCTTGATCCCCAGGAAGTTGCTGAAGTACTGGTACTCGATGCCGGTCTCGATCTTTCCGGGTGCTCCCCAGAAATTCCCGACGTCCACCATCAGGGTGGGCTGCATCTGCCACCACATCTCCTGGTTGTCGCCTTCGCCGGTCATGAGGTCGATCCAACCTCCGAACGATCCTTTCACGGCTCCGAACTCGAAAGGGAACGACCAGGCGGGATTGACTTGGAACGAGATCCCCTTGGTGGCCACCTCGTCGCGCACGAAGAAGTTGAGCATGAAGAACGCGGCACCGGGGATCTTGAGATTGGTCCCGATGCCGTAGCAGAAGGTGGGGCTGAAGCCCGACGGATAATCGACCTCTCCGGCCACGAGGACATCGCCAAGAGGGCCCGCCGACATGTCGATTCCTGTCACCTTGCCGATGGAGATCCGCGAATGGACTTCGCTGTAGGTGCCGATAGCCTTCTTCTTGTCGTAGACCGCGCCGTTGGTGACGTCGGTGAAGAAGAAGTTGTCGCCGTACTTCCAACCGTTGGCGACCTCGAAGGTCATGATCTGGACCGCGTCCGACCCTTTGGGAGCTTCGAGATCGGGGCCGATCATGTACTGGATGTCGGCGGCGGTGAAATCAGCATGCGTTGCGGATGCGGTTGCGAGGGCGATCGCGGTCAGCACGGAAGTTTGCGCTCTGCGCATAGGATGTCTCCTGAAGGTTGACGGTGCCGGATTGCGGATCGACGCGCGACCCTACTTCTAGAGAATAGGGCCAAGGCATCTCCCCCCGCATCCCCCGAAAGGGGGATTCTGCAACACCCACCTAACCCGGTCAGATCACGCCTTTTTCCACCGCGAGCGAAACCGCGTGGGTGCGGTTCGTCACGTCCAACTTCGCGAAGATGTTCTTCAGATGCGTCTTGACCGTGCTTTCGGCGACGAAGAGCCGATCTGCGATCTCCTTGTTGGATCGACCGTCGCGCAGGGCCTGCAGGACCTCCAGCTCCCGCTCCGAAAGCAGCGAGCCATCCGGCCGTTCCTGGACCGAAGGACGGATTTTGACAACCTCGCCCAACTGGGTTGGAGCCACCCTGGAGGCCAGCGCCGTGGCCATCGGATCCACGCCCCCATGACGATGGAACCACGCCGAAAAGGCTTCGCGACGGATTCCGTCCAATTCGGGTCCGTGCAGGAACGGACTTGCGATTCCCTGCGAAGCGGCCAGCATCAAGGCGGAATCCAACCTCTGGACCGCGTCCTCCTTGCGCCCCTGGAAGGCGTTCGCCAGCGAAAGTGCGTATTCGGTCTCGACCAGCGGCAGGCGCAGCTGGTTTTCCGCGAAGAATTTCCGCCACGATTTCCCCAGGCGCATCGCTTCGTCGATGCGCCCCATGCAGGTCAGGATGCGCATGGCGGTACGGAATTCGTCATGACGGAAAACGACAGGGGTCTCGATCCCGGGCAGTCGGCGCGCCAACCACGAATGCAGGATGGAATCGGGAAGCCGGGGCAGCAGCAATCGCATCCGCTTGGCCTCCAGATCGTCGTGGTCGACAGCCCAGTGCATGCGCGTGCGACGCGCCACCGCCACGGCTTCGTCCAATGCCCGTGCCGCGGTGTCGAGATCGCCCGTCAAAGCCGCGATTTCGGCGCGCGCGGCCAGGCCGTAGTTGAGAATGCGGATGTTGTCGCATTCGCGACCCAGCTGGATGCCTCGCTCGGCGGCTTCGCAGGCGGTATCCAGGTTGCCCTGCAGCAGTTCCAGACGCGAGGTCGAGATCTCCAGGTACCCCCACACGGGTCGCCGCCTGGTGGAATCGGTCGCCACCATGGTCCGTTGCGACAGGATCTGTCCATGGGCCAGGTCCAATCGACCGCGCAGCATCAGGATTTCGCAGAGGGAATACCCCGCTCCGTAGTACGCCAGATGGTGCCTGGCCATGGTCGCGCGATCCATGGCTTCGCGAAGCGTCGTCTCGGAAGCCTCGGTCGCCCCCGACAAAAATTGGCTTACCGCAACCTGGACCAGGAAGGATGCAGACAAGAACGGGCGGCTCTTCCCGCAGGACGCCATGCCCGCCTTGGCCACCTCCACCGAAGCCGCGAAGTCCCCGTCCAGCCGCAACAGGATCGAGCGGAGGAACGCCTCGTGCGCCAGGATGGATTCGCGACGCGGATCGGAGGCTTCCGGGTCGATGGCGATCGCCAGTTCGCGCGCTCGTTCCAGGTGCTCGGCCCCTTCGCGCTCCCTTCCCATGTGGAACAGCGCCCAAGCCAGGAACAACGAAAGGAACGGGCGGTCGTGGACCATGGAAGGCAGGAATTGTCGAGCATGCTTTTGCAGCGCCAGGAAATCGGAATCCCGGAACAGGTTCTGCAACGCCCTTTCGGCCACGCTCTCCAAGGTTTCAGGATCGCGCGCCTCGAGCGCATGCACCACGGCTTGTTCGGCCATTCCCGACGCCAGGTGCCATCGCGCCGCGCGCCGGTGCAAGGCGCGGTATCGATCGGGATCCCTGGCGAAGAGCATCCGTTCCAAGCCTGCCCGCACCAACGGATGGATCTGCCAGATTCCGTCATGGGATCTGGCGACCAGCGGCGTCAGTTCTCCGATTTCGATCAAAGCGGCAGCGGATCCGGAGCGCTCCAGGATCGGATCGCAGGCTTCGGGGGCGATCCGCGCCAGGATGGACGCGTCGGACAGGAACCACTGCAAGGCCGGGGGCAGACCTTCCAGGATCTCCTGCATCAGGTACTGGTGCAGATGGGGGTTTTCGCCGAACGTCCGCAGGGCCCTCTCCGGATCGGGACAGGATCTGGCATGCAGGGCGCACAAGTGGATTCCGGCCATCCAGCCTTGGGAAATCCTGTGGATGGCATCGGTGGCCTCGGGGCCCAGGACGCTGATCCCGGTGGCTTCCACGAGCCGCTCCGACTCGCGCCGATCGAGACAAAAATCGTCGGCCCCGATCTCCAACAACGCCCCCGACATCCGATGTCGCTCGAGGGCCAGCCTGGGGCGCGCGCGCGCCACCAGGACCACGCGCAAACCGTGCGGAAGGTTGGCGAGCAGGTCGGCGGGGAGCATCGCCTTCCAGGCGTGCGGTTCCAACCGCGTGCCATCCAGGAACAGGACTCCATCGCGCGGCGATCGCCGCCACTGT
>JBDKGS010000111.1:0-12384 GCA_039798065.1 Fibrobacterota bacterium
AATCCAAGCAATCAGCTGGACGTGGACTTTTTCCGGCGCGCCCGTGAAATGGAATGGAAGAACGCCAAGATCACGTGTTTTGGATCGACGCGTCGCGCGAACAAGCCTGCTTCGGAAGATCCGGGTTTAGGGTATCTGCTGGAAGCCGAATGCCCAGTGGTGACAATATTTGGGAAGTCGTGGGATTTGCATGTGGATCAGGTTCTGCGGATCCCGCGCGAAGAAAATCTGGCCATGATCCAGGATACCTGCGAGTTCCTGAAGTCCAAAGGCCGCGAAGTCGTCTATGATGCCGAGCATTTCTTCGATGGCTGGAAGGCCAATCCCGAATATGCGCGCGCTACCCTCAAGGCGGCGGTGGATGGCGGTGCGGATTGGTTGGTCCTGTGCGAGACCAATGGTGGAATGGCGTTGTCGTGGGAGTTGGAAGAGATCGTGCGCCAAGTGAAGTTGGAATTCCCGACGACACAAATCGGCATCCATGCCCACAACGACACCGGAACCGCTGTGGCCAATTCCTTGGCTGCGGTTCGAGCTGGGGCCACGCAAGTTCAGGGGACCATCAACGGGATCGGTGAGCGTTGCGGAAATGCCAACTTGGTGACCATCCTGGCCAATCTTCAGGCGAAAATGGGAATCAAGGTGGTGCCCGACCTGTCGCCGCTGCGACGGCTGTCGGTTTCGGTTTGGGAAATCGCAAACCTTCCCACCGACATCCGCGCCCCCTACGTTGGGGATGCGGCTTTCGCCCACAAGGGTGGGATGCACATCGACGGGGTCGTGAAGGTCGCACATTCTTTTGAGCACCTGGACCCGGCTATTGTGGGGAACGAGCGCGAATTGATCGTTTCCGATCAAGGGGGTGGCGCCTTGGTGGTGGCTCGCTTGGCCGAAATTGTCCCGAACTTGGACAAGAAGGATCCTCGAGTGTCCGAAATCCTGCGCGAGGTGAAAGCCTTGGAAAGCGCCGGATGGCACTTCGAAGTGGCCGAAGCCTCGTTCCAATTGTTGGCTGCGCGGCGTTTGGGGTTGTTTGAGAACCCCTTCGAAGTGACCCATTATCGGGTGACCGAGGAGATGGGAACCGTGGCTTCAGAGGCGACCGTTCGCGTGAAAGTTGGAGATGAAACCGCGCATACCGCCGCCTTTGGTGATGGACCTGTTGGAGCCTTGGATACGGCTTTGCGCAAGGCTGTGGTACGGTTTTTCCCGCAGCTGCAAAGCGTTCGTTTGACCGACTACAAGGTGCGTGTTCTGGAAGGGACGAGCGGCACCGGTTCGAGGGTCAGGGTTTGGGTGGAAAGCACCGACGGCAAGCGCACTTGGGCGACGGCTGGCGTGAGCGAAAACATCATCGAAGCTTCGTGGTTGGCATTGGTGGACAGCCTGCAATTCGCCTTGTTCCGCAGCCGACAAACAACGGCGAACTGAAAGAGCCCAAGGCGGCGGAAACGGCTTGCCGAAGCTTCCTGGACGAGCAATGTTAGAGGACTAAATCGTCGGTGTTGCCTGCCTTCGGGTTTTGGCATCCAGTTGTATCCCCAAAAGGAGAATTTTGTGAAACGGTTGTTTCTTATTGTGCTTGCAATGGCAAGTTCGGTCCTTGCCGCTGCCAAATACCCGTTTCCATACAACGCCGACTATGCCTATGGCATTCGTCCTCCCCTGAAATCCACCACCAACGACGACATCCAAGCGGTGTACGAGGACTGGTTGACCAACTATTACTCGGATTGCTCGGATGGGAGCGCACGGGTGAAGTGGACGGACCCTGCGGCTTCGGCTGCGGGCTGCTCCGCCGACGGCGGCTGCACCGTCTCCGAAGGCATCGGATACGGAATGATGATCCTGGTCTACATGGACAATGGGGCCAACAACACGCAAGCCAAATTCGACAAGCTGCTCAAGTACTACAAGAAGTTCCCGGATTCGAAGGGCTTGATGAAGTGGCTGATCGACGGTTGCAACAGCGCCAAGAAGGATGGCGGTGCCACGGATTCGGAAATGGACGTCATTTTCGCATTGATCATGGCCAACAAGCAGTGGGGGAATGCCTCCTATCTGACCGACGCACAAGACCTGCTTGGAAAGGTCTGGAACTCCGAAGTCGATCAAGGGGCCAAGCTGCTCAAGCCGGGTTCGCTTTGGACGCAATCGGTGTTCAATCCGAGCTATTTCGCCACTGGGGCTCTTCGTATCTTTCAAAAGATCGACCCTGCCCACGACTGGAAAGGTGTAGCTGACAACAGCTTGGCTTTGATCAAGAAAAACCAGAACTCCAGCACAGGCTTGGTTTCGGACTGGTGCAATTCCGGCGGTGCATCTCAGGATGTGAACGGCTCGGGAACCGGGAAGTTTGGTTACGATGCGGCGCGAACACCATGGCGTGTGACCTTGGATTACCTCTGGTACGGCACGGCCGCCGCCAAGGAAATCAACGCCCCCATCACCAAGTGGGCAAGGAGCATGACAACCAACAATCCCGGTCGAATCCGGGCGGACTACAAACAAGACGGCACCACCTCGGTAACCACGTGGACAAACGCCCTCTACACGGGCGCGTTGACAACTCCTGGCATGAGCGACACGGGAATGACTTGGATCACGCAGGGCATGCGGTACCTGTTCCAAGCCGACGGCCAGAATTATTACAACTCGTCCTGGAAGCTGCTCTACGAGCTGACCATGAGCGGCAATTTCCAGAACTTCGCCGAAACGGTCAAACCGATGAACACAGGGGTGATCGGTGCGGATGGCCGGACGGTGCCGCACGGCTGGAGCGTTCGCCGCAGCGGCCGCGGAATTCGGGTCGAATTGCCCGAGGCCGGTTCGGCGGAACTGCTCGATGCGAAGGGCGTGATGGTAAGCTCCGCGGCGGGATCGAAGTCGTTGGACCTGGTCAAGCCTTCGGAAGCGGGCGTGTATTACGCCGTGGTTCGCTGCGCCGGTCGGCAATCGGTGCTCCCTGTCATGGGTGACTGATTCGGCGACGAATACAGGGAAGATGTTCGGAATGCGGCCTTTTCGCGAAAGCGGAAAGGCCGCATTTGTTTTGCGCCAGGGACCGTCACCCCCACCGCCGCGAAGGCAACCCGAATACGGGGTGCCGGAGCGGGCTCACGGGGGCGCAGACACCGCAGGACCCGAAGTGAAAGGAACCAAAGTCACGACGGAAAATGTCGGTGTCCGAGGAGGCTGCGCGCCGACCGCCAGGGAGGCGTAGGGCCCGACCGCATCCTGAGACAGGTCAGAAATTGTCGGATGCGGGGCGCGCCGGGATCAGAGCGCGGAGATCCACTTGTCGAGCGCGGCGTTGACCGCCTTTGGTTGCTCCCACGAGACCATGTGGCCCGCGTGTTCGATCACCTCCAGCCGTCCTTGACGGAATCCGGCAGCCATGATCCCCGCCTCCTCCAGCGGAGCGACCAGGTCCTTTTCGCCGGCGATCACCAGGGCGGGGGTTTTGAGCTGGCCGAGGAGGTTGCTGAAATCGACGCGAGTTGCGATGGCCATCTGCGCGTGGGAGATGCCGTCGGCGCGCAGAGGCTCCATGAGGGCGCGCACGGATTGGCGCATGGCGGGATCGCGGTTGTCGGTGGAGAGCATGCGCGGGAGCATGGCTTCGGCGACGAACTCGGGTGATTCGGTCTTGAGTCGGGAGACCATGGCCTTGCGGTTGGCGGCGGCGTCGGGTGTGTCTGCGATGCAGCGGGAAGCCACCATCACGAGCCCGCGCAACAATGACGGATTTTGTCGTGCAAATTCCAGGGCCGCGTAGCCGCCCATGGAATGGCCAGCGAGGACCACCGGGACCTTGGCGACGGATTGACAGAATTTGGCGAGGAAGTCGGCGATGGCGACCATGGTCGCGGGACCGGAGGGCGCGCCGCTTTCGCCGAAACCGGGCAGGTCGAGGGCGATCACGCGATGTTTGCGGGCGAGTCCGGAAAGCTGGGGAGCCCACATCCCGCGCTGGAACGGAAGGCCGTGGACGAGGACGAGGGGCTGGCCGGACCCGGCTTCCTCCCAGGTGATTTCGATGCCGTCGATGGTTGTTTTCATTGGAGTGCGTTTGAAACTGCATTTTTCCAGCGAGTATGCCCAACGAACACGAAACCAGGCACCGTCTCCAGGTGATCCGCAAGACCGTCCGCCGAAGAACCTGGACGGGGATCGTGGCGACAGGAATTGCCACGCTTGGGATGGTGGTGGCCGTGTACTTGCAGCAACGCGCGGTCCTGGTGGAATCGCATTTGTTGCAGCAGGACCGGTTGCTGTTGGAGCTGGAAAGCGCGTTCGAGCAGCTTCAGGAGCGTCAGATGCGGACCGCCTCGCTCATGGCCCATGTGGTCCGCAACTTCCAGACGGGAAGCGAGGTGCGTTCCAGGTCGTGGTCGCTGTTGGCGTCGGATTCGTCGGTGGGGCACTTGGCGCAGGTCCACAAGCGCGGGGCGCGATTGCTCTGGTCGCGCGGAGACCACCAGCCGTGGCTTGCGCGCGAATTCTTTTCCGAGCGCAGCGGGCTGTCGGTTTCCGACCTCGAAGCGCCGCCACCCGGTCGCGACTCCACTTGGGACGCTGTGCTGTCCGTGCGGGTCAAAAGCGTCTTTCCCGGACAGGATCTGGAATTGGCCGCCACCGGCCACTCGCTGCGAAGCGTGATCGAACCATTTTTGCTGAACCGGGGTGTGTCACTTTCTGTCGTGAACAACAACGGCACTTGGTTTCCGCTGTACGACCGCGATTCGGGGGGATTGGAACCGCGAGACGCGACGCCGTTGCCTCGTTCCGTGTTCGAAGAACTGAAGGCGCAGCCGCGAGGCATCCTTTGGACGGGCCTGAGCGACAGCGGACCACTCGTGGCCGGGAGCCTCGTGCATGCTCGCCAGACGCGGATCTGGGGGAACCTCCATTGGATCCTGGTGCTCCATGTGCCTCGGCGCGAGATCACGGCTCCGCTGATCGCGCAATTCGGTCGGACGGGAGTCCTCCTGGGAATCCTGGGCGCCCTGTGGATGGCGATGGCTTGGGTTCTGGTGAGGCGCGACCTGCGGTTGTCGCGCTTGGAAGAGGACATCGACCATCTGCGCGAGCTGCGCCGCAAGGACGAACAACTGGTGCAGGCCGAAAAACTGTCGACCGTGGGCGTGTTGGTGTCGGGGCTGGCGCACGAGATCGGCACACCGCTGGGTGTGGTCTCGATGCGACTGCAACTGATGCGACGGAAAACGGCGGAAGACAGCGACGATCGCAAGACGCTGGACATCGCGCTGTCGCAGTTGGATCGCGTGACGGGCTTGATCCGACAACTTCTGGACTTCGCGCGCAACAAGCCGGGGCACGAGCAGGCCGTTGACATTTCCTGGTCGTGCAAGAGCACCAGGGATCTGGTGGGGCCGTTGGCGCAGAGGCGCAATGCGAGCGTCGACGTGGAGATGACCGAAGGCTTGCCCAGCATCAAGGGAAATCCGGAAGGCGTGCAGCAGATCGTGCTCAATCTGGTGATGAACGCGCTGCAGGCGATCGGCGACGGGGGTAGGGTCCTGGTCACCGCCAAGCCGATCGAGGACGACGTGTTGCTTTCGGTGGAGGACGACGGGCCGGGGATTCCCGAAGAACGGCGGGCCTCGGTGTTCGATCCTTTCTACACCACCAAGAAGCAGGGCGAAGGCACTGGCTTGGGCTTGACGGTGGTCCTGGGATTGGTGCGTCAGATGAACGCCACCATGACGGTCGGTGGAAGTCCGCTCGGGGGCGCTAGATTCGATATTCGGTTCAAGGTCTGGAGGAATTAGGTGGCTCGTTCGGCGATGATCGAGGTCGCGGTGGTCGACGACGTGAAGGAGATGGCGGTGGCCCTCTGCGAACTTCTGGAAGCGGAAGGGATTCGCGCCGAGGCCTTCACCGACGCCCGCGAAGTGCTTTTGCGCGCCCGCGAAGGGAAGGTGCGGGTGGTGCTGTCGGACGTGAACATGCCGGGCATGACGGGGATGGATCTGGTGCGCGAGGTGCGGCGCGTGGACAATTCCCTGCCCGTGCTTCTGATCACGGCGTTCGCGAGCATGGAAGCCGCCATGGAAGCCGTGCGCGCCGGGGCCTACCACTACCTGACAAAACCTGTCCAGGCCGACGACCTGATGCTCTGGGTGCGACGGGCGCTGGAAGAGGTTCGGATGCGTTCCGAGCTCGCGGGCCTCAAAGGGGCGGACGAATCGCTGCACAGCTTGAACCTCGCGATGCAGAAGATCCTGGGGCAGGTGCCGCGGTTGGCGCAGTTGTCGGGAACTGTCATGATCACGGGCGAATCGGGAACCGGCAAGGAGCGGGTTTCGCGAGCCTTGCATTTTTTGTCGCACCGGTCGGAGAAGCCCTTCGTGCCGGTGAACTGCGGCGCGATCCCCGAGAACCTGATCGAAAGCGAGCTGTTCGGACACGAGGAAGGCTCGTTCACCGGTGCGGTGCGCACCCAGGAAGGGCTGTTCGAGGTGGCCGGAGAAGGCACGTTGTTCCTGGACGAGATCGGGGAGCTGCCGCTTTCCATGCAGGCCAAGCTGCTGCGCGTGTTGCAGGAAGGCCGGTTCCGACGGATCGGGTCGCGCAAGGAACTGGAGTTCAAGGCCCGAGTGGTGGTGGCCACCAACCGCGACCTCGCGGAAGAGGTGCGTACGGGAAGGTTCCGCGAAGACCTGTTCTACCGCTTCAACGTGATCCCCATCCACCTGCCGCCGCTGCGCGACCGTTCGGAGGACGTCGTCCCGCTGGCCCAAAGGCTGCTTGACAAACATTGTCAGCGGGCGGGACTGCCCACCAGGCGATTGTCGAAGGACGCCCAAGCGCTGCTGCTTTCGCACCGATGGCCCGGCAACATCCGCGAGCTGGGCAACGCGATGGAACGCGTGGTGGCCTTCGCCGACGCCGATATCTTGCAGCCCGAGGATTTCGATTTCCTGAAGACGGAAAGCGCTAGGATCGAAGGCGTGGATCCGCTGGAGGACGACTGGCCGACGTTGGAGGAGCTGGAGCGGCGCTACGTGGAGAAGGTGCTCAAGAAGAGCGGCGGACATCGCGGCAAGACCTGCGAGATCCTGGGGATCGACCCGAAGACGCTGTACAGGAAATTGCGGGAGGGCTGAACGCCTCTCGAGGTCGCGCGTCGCTACGCGCGTTCGATCCTGAGCTTGCGGGATCCCCAGATGGCGAGCTCGCCTTGTCCGCCCGCGCGACGCCCTGTGGAGCCCGAAGCCGCGTCGGAGAGCAGCCTTGCGCGCTGCTGTCCCGCCCAGGGTCTCCGACCAAATTTTGTCCAAACGCGATCGAGAAGCAGTTCGAGCTCGGGATCGGTGGCGGGATCGTCCAGGTGCGACAAGTCGCAGGAAAAGCCGCGGTCGTCGACCGCGAGGTGGACGGATTCTGACAAGCGGATCAACGCGCGCTCGATGTAGGGTTCCAGCCGTTGCGCGGCGTCTCCCAGCGCGGCCAAGACTTCCGAAACTCCCGGATGCTCCTGCTCCAGCGCGGGAATGAATTCGTGGCGCAAGGCGTTGCGCGCGAACGCCGTGTCGAGGTTGGACGAATCCTGTCGGGGTGTCCATCCGCAGTCTTCGCACATCGCAGCGAGGCTGGTGCGGGGTACCGAAAGGAACGGCCGCCAGACGCCGTCGGCGCGAAGCGGGTGGATTCCTCGCAGCCCAACGGGACCGGCGCCGCGCAGGAGCCGCAACAGGACGGTTTCCGTCTGGTCGTCGCGGTGATGGGCGGTGGCAAGCAAGGTGGCGGGGCCTGCGGCCAGGCGGATGGCGTCGTAGCGAGCCGCGCGGGCGCGCGCCTCCAATCCCGGGCCGTGGGGAACGGAAGCGTCGACTTCTGTCAGGGCGAGCCCCAGTCGTCCGCACAGCTCGCGCACCGAGGCTGCATCGCCGGAGGATTCGCTTCCGCGCAACCCGTGGCGGGCGTGGAAGGCCCGAACTCCTTGAGGAAACGCCTCGGGGGCGCTTTCCAGCGCCTTGGAGGCGGCGATCGCCAGAGCGGAGGAATCGACCCCTCCGGAAAGGCAAAGCCCCAGCGGAGCGGTCCGCCAGGGCAAGGGGAGAGCCGTGAGACTCGTCAGGAAGATCTCGATCAGTCGGTCGATCCCGGCTGGCTGGTGGCGCTCCATTTGGAGCCGTCCAGGGTGCGGTAGAAGCAGCTGAAGCGGTTCGTGTGGCAGGCGGCGTGGCCGTGCTGCACAACCCGGAAACGCAGCGCGTCGCCATCGCAATCCAGGTCGACCCCGATCACATCCTGCACGTGCCCCGACGTGAGACCCTTGACCCAGACTTCCTTGCGCGAACGCGACCAGTAGGTCATGCGGCCCGTGACCAGCGTTTGCACCAGGGTTTCGCGATTCATGTACGCAGCCATCAGGATCTCGCCCGAGGCGGAATCGCAGGCCAGCGCGAGCACGAGCCCCTTGTCGTCGAACTTGACGGATTCTGTCGCAAGCATCGCGTCGGATTCCGTTACCTTGAAGATCTTGGTCATTTTCTGACGTGTCCTTGGCCGCGCACGACCCACTTGTAGGTGCACAGGTCCGCGGCGCCCATGGGGCCGCGCGCGTGGAGCTTGTCGGTGCTGATCCCGATCTCGGCGCCCAGTCCGTACTCGCCGCCGTCGGCGAAGCGCGTGCTGGCGTTGACCATCACGCTGGAACTGTCGCAGCCAGTCACGAACCGATCGGCCACGGAAGCCTCGCGCGTCAGGATGGCCTCGGTATGGCCCGAACCGTGTTCGGCGATCCAGTCCAGCGCCTCGTCGACGCCGTCGACCTCGCGCACGGCCAGGATCTTCTCGAGGTACTCCTCGTCCCAGTCGGAATCTGTCGCTTGCTTCCAGGCGAAGCCCGGCCACTTGGCGCGGACGGAATCCGACCCGCGCAATTCGACTCCGGCCTCGGCCAGCGTCTTCAATATTCCTTCGCCCAACGCGAGATCGACGCCACGGTCGATGAGAAGTTTTTCCAAAGCGTTGCACACGCCGGGGCGCTGCACCTTGGCGTTGAACACCACATTCGCGGCGGTGGAGGCATCGGCCGTTGGGTGCACGTAGAGGTGGCACACGCCCTTGTAGTGCTTGAGCACCGGGATCTTGGACTGCTCGGCCACCGCGCGGATCAGGCTCTCGCCGCCGCGGGGAATGACCAGATCGATGTCGCGATCCATCTGGAGGAGCTCGCCCACCAAGGCGCGATCGGTCTCCTGCACCAACTGCACGGCGTTGGCGGGCAGGCCTGCCTTGGTGATGGCTTCGGAGATGATGCGCCCCAAAATTCGGTTGGAGTGGATCGCTTCCTTGCCGCCTCGCAGCAGGATGGCGTTGCCGCTGCGAAGGCACAATCCGGCCGCGTCGGTGGTGACGTTGGGGCGCGATTCGTAGATGAAGAACACGACACCGAGCGGTACGACGACCTTCTCGATGGAAAGCCCGTCTTCGCGCACGCGGCTAGACAGAATCTGTCCGACAGGATCCGGCTGGCCGCCGATTTCGCGCAAGCCCTTGGCCATCGCCGCGACGCGGTTCGCATCCAGCTTGAGGCGGTCGAGCATGGCGCTGGAAAGCCCCGACGCCTGTCCGGCGACGAGGTCCTTGGCGTTTTCATCGGCGATCGCGGCGGTGTTGTCCAGCAGTGCCGCGGCGATGACTTCGATGGCAAGGTTTCGCTTGTCGGCATCGATACCGGCAAGCATCCGGGAAGCCTTTCGGGCCTCGCGTGCGTAGCGCGATGCGATTTCGCGCAGATTCTCGCTCATGGGTTTCACTCCTATCGTTCAGCAATATGCTTTTCCCGCTCCTTGCGGAGCGGAAATGGACCGCCGACGAAGGAGTGGAAATCGAGTCTTAGAGCTTCGGAGCCTTCGGGTTCAACTTTTCCATCTGCACGAGCTCGGAGACGGGCGTGCGGGAGAGATATTCCTTCAGGCCAAGGCGCATGTCCTTCCAGGAGGAATGCAACGGGCACGGCTTGTCGTCCTGGCAGGTCTTCCAGCCGAGCGCGCATTCTTCGAACTGGGAAAGGCCGTCGATGGCTTCCACGATGTCCAGAAGCGTGATTTCCTCGGCTGTGCGGGCCAGACGGAATCCGCCACCGGGTCCACGAACGGAATGGAGGATGTTGCGGCTGGAAAGGATCTTGAGGATCTTGGACAAGAAGGGCTGCGGGAGATCTTCCTCTCGAGCGATGTCTTCGCCTCGGACAGGGGATTCGACATTGCGAGAAGCGATGTAGATCACGGCGCGCAGGCCGTGCATGCAAGGTTTGCTATAGATCATCCGGAGCATCCTCCAAAACAAATTGTACGACTCAACTATAGTATTGGATCGTGTGGTCGGGAAGGATGAAACGGAATTTCGATCTCATTTCGCGCTGGTTCCGAAACCCCCGCTACGCAACCGTGACGAGGGATTATTTCGGAGGCTTGCAACAGCGGAAACCGACACCGCTGCTGAACCCGGCGGGATTGGCGCGACGACGAAGGACGCCGCCCGGGAGAGTGTCGAAAATTCCGGAAAAGGCCGGATAGTTCCGCTCCCGGCACCTGGCGGAAGCAAGTGTTCTGTCGAACTGATCCAACTTGAGCCAGGAACCGCCATGGATGGTACCGAGATCGGCTTTGCGCGTCAGATCCGACGTGTCGATCCAAGCCAGATTCGCGTCGCGTTTGCCGCCCCCTGCCGGATTGGAGTGGTAGACGTCGCGGGTCCACTCGGCGACACCTCCCGACATGTCGAAGACGCCCCACCCCGACATGCAGCGCGTGTCGCTCGTCGACAAGGCGAGCCCCGTAGAATCGCCGGTCCCAAGTTGGCAGCGACGTGAGAGCCAACCCAGTGAATCGGATCCGTCCAGCGCTCCGGTCTCGATGGATCCATACGGCAAAATCTGTCCAGAAGGCGACGACTCGCAGGCGCGCACCCACTGGCTGTCGGAGCAAAGGAAGGCGCCGGCCTCGGAGCAGATGGAAATGGCCTCGGCCCAGGTCACAGCCTTCTTGACCGAACTTCCGACGCGGTGTTCGCGGGGTTCGATGCAGAAATCGCCCAATGCTCCGGAGCCCTTGACCGGCACGAATCCGGTCGAGCAGGCGAAGGTTGCGGCGAGCGGTGCCACGGAATCGAATCGGGCGGCGGTGCGGGAATCGTTTCCGGAGCTGTCGCGCGAGGAAACGGTGAACGAAAATCTTGCGCCTGGTTCGAGGTTGGGCCAGGTCCAATGCCAACGGTCGCCGCTCCAGCGGAACCGCTTCTGCAGACCAGTGCCTTGCCAGGTCGCGCCCGCGCCAAGTGGTGCGCCTCCCGCCGCCGACAGATTCAAGGAATCGACAGTGACCCCGTTGAAACGCACCGTGTATGAGGCGATGCGGTGATTGGGGAATGCATCCACCAGCGCCTGTCCACCGGCATCGAAAGAATCGGAGGACGCCTCCCATGTCAGGTCGAGAGTGTCGATGTTCCTGATGGCCCCGTCGAGCAGGCCGGGAGAGCTTGGGAGCAGGGAATCGGAGGTGGTGAAAGGGACGGGCGTGGAGATGCTGCGCAATCCGACAGAATCTGTCGCAACCACCATGTACATGTAGCGGGTGAAGTAGCGCAGAGGTTTCAGTTCAAGACGGAAAGTGTCGAACGACCGGTCGCTCAGCTGGGATTGCGGCACTTGGATGGAGGCCACGTTCCTGCCGCTGTCCTTGCTCGAATCGGAAGGGAAACTGCCCGGCCACCACCGGACTTCCACCCGGGAAAGCGGGCCTTGGCGCAGCGTGTCGAACACGCTGGTCTGGTCGGAGGGACGCGGAACGCGGAGCACGGCATTGGTCTGTCCGATGGAATCGGAGATGAGAGGAATGGCGGGAGGCGTTTCGTCGCCAAGGTAGACGCGCAAGCGAACCGGAAGTCCCGCGACATCCTTGTCGTAGCGCAACCAGACGGAGAACCAGTATGCGGTGTCGGAGCGGACCGATCTGCCCTGCTTTCCCGCGAAGAACGAACTGGGGATTTCCCACGTCGTGTCCTTGGGGCCGAGCGCCGCCCACAGTTTTGGAAGACCGTTGGGGTCGAACGATCCGGATCCGCTGACAAGCCGCGATTTGGCCAATTCATCGGGGACCGTGTCGGCGAAGATGTAGACGCCGTTGAGCCCCGAGCCTTCGGGAAGCTCCCATGCCAAGCGCCACCCCGAAAGCGAATCGGGATAGGTTGCGTTGCGGATGGAATCGTTCGTGCCCTTAGTCAGATCGCGGTAGGCGAGCGAAAGCACGTTCCGGTTCTGGGGATAGAGCGGATCGGGGTCGTTTGGGGCGCAAGAAAAGAAAATCCCAAGAGCGATGGCTCCCAGGATTTTCAACAGAAGACGGC
>JBDKGS010000112.1:0-12338 GCA_039798065.1 Fibrobacterota bacterium
GGGGCAGCCCACGACAGAAATCGACGAGCCCTTGGCCTTGAACCATTCGGCCAAGACAGCCGCGTTGGTGTTCGAGTCGTCGCCGCCGATGATGACCACGGCGTTGGCCTTGAGGCCTTCCAACACGGCCTTGCACTTCAGGAACTGCTCTTCGGTTTCCAGCTTGGTGCGGCCCGATCCAATGATGTCGAAACCACCGGTGTTGCGGTAGGCGTCCATGATCTCGGGGGTGATTTCGAGGTACTTGCCCTCTTCGAGTCCCGAAGGTCCGCCCAAAAATCCTACGACGCGCGAAGCGGCGTTGATGGCCTTGAGACCGTCGAAAATGCCCGCGATCACGTTGTGGCCGCCAGGAGCCTGGCCGCCCGAGAGCACGACGCCCACGGTGAGAGGGCCAGCCAAGGTGGAAGCACCGGCGACAAATTCCGCCACGGGCTGTCCGTAGGTGTTGGGGAACAGGGCCTTGACCGCAGCCTGGTCGGCGACAGATTCTGTAGCCGCGCCGAACTTGAGTTCCACGGCACCGGGGCCCTTGCGCAGGACGGGGGGCAGCTTGGGCTGGTAGGCCTTGCGAGCGGTCTGGAGAGCGGACAACTGGGTCATTCAGGACTCCTGCTTCGTTGTTGGATTCTTGGGACAAAAAAGACGCTTCTTGTCGCGTGTTGACAGGTGTGCAAAGGTAGAAACCGGAGCTGGAGGTCCGTTGGATGATCAAAAGGGGGACGTCTCCCCCTGCCTGCGGCTCCGGCCTCGCTGTGGACTACAGGGCGATTCGTGAATCGCCCCTACGACCGGGTTTCTCGAGGCCGGGATCCTCCGGTCACCCCCTCGCTGGGCCGACAATCCATCGCCGCCATCGATTCAAAATGTGGATATCGGCATTTTGGGCGATTCGTGAATCGCCCCTACGGGTGGAACCACATCAATCCGTCACAACTGTTTTGTCGGTACCCCATCGCGATGGATTGGCGGCGATGTATTCCCGGATCCGGTGCAGTTCGAATGAATCTCGAATGATGCGGTCGTGGTAATTGCGCTGCCATACCGCCTGTCCCGGCGTTCCGCGCATGGAATTGATCCATTTCGCGGTCACCGTTTTGAACCGACCCACCAACCGGGATATTGTCATTTTCCGTCGTTCGGTTGGCTGTAGGGGCGATTCATGAATCGCCCCATTGTTTGTGTGGTTCACACAATCATCAATCATCACGATTCCATGCACATGATCCGGCATGACCACGAACGAATCCAACGATACGCCGGGGTAAGTATTCGCCACGTTTTGCCATTCGCGTTCCACGAAACGACCGAGTTCGTTCAGATGCATCTCGCCATCCTTGACATCGCCGAACACCAGGATTCGCTCCTTCAGGCATAGCGTCAGGAAATACGCGCCCTGGAGGGAATAATCATGCCCCTGTACCCGCATGGACCGCCGACTCTTCTTGTCCGTTTCCATACCATTTGAATGATCCCATTTTGCCCAGATCATTGCTCATTGATCGCTCTACAACACCTCTTCGCGCCATCCTTCCTCGGTTTGAACCTCCTCGCGGTACCGTTTACCGGTAACAGCGGGCGACCGGACATTCCGTGGTCCGTCCAACCAGAGGTGGGCTCCCATGAAATCCTGTCGGCTCTCGACATATTCTGTCATCGCGGCGTTCGCGTTGCCGACGCCAATCTGCGTTTCGGCCAACACCTATTGGGCGGCGCCCACCGGCAAATCGGGCAACGCGGGCACCCAATCCTCCCCGTACGATCTCGTCAGCGCCATCAAGAAGCTTGCCGCGGGCGACTCGCTCCTGTTGGAAAAAGGCACCTATTCCATCCCGTACACCTCCGGCGCCAAGAACAGCCTGGTCTGCGCGGTCAAGGCGACCGCATCCGCACCCATCGTGGTGCGCAGCCCCGTTGGCCGGGCAATTTTTGACTTCGGCTTTCCCGAAGACACCTATGTGCAAGACAGCTATGGCATTTCGCTCACGGGCAGCTACTGGACTTTCGAGCGGATCGAGGTGACGCGCGCGGGCTACCAGGGCACCTACGTGACCGGCGACCACAACACCTTCGACAACTGCTCCTTCCACCACAACCGCAACTCGGGGGTGGAGGTCAACAAGGGCGGCTCCAACACGTTGCTGCACAACGTCGATTCCTACAACAACTACGACCCCAAAAAAAACGGATCGATGGCCGACGGCTTCGCCATCAAGCAGACCATGGGCCCAGGAAACAAGCTGGTGGGATGCCGGTCGTGGAACAACTCCGACGATGCCTACGACACCTACGACAGCCCGGAATTTGTCACCTTGGACAGTTGCTGGGCCGCCACCAGCGGCTGGTACCACGGCGACCCGAAGGACTCGCGCTCCAACACCACCATGAACGGCAACGGATTCAAAGTGGGCGGCCTTCAGCAGGCGCAGCGCAACATCCTGCGCCATTGCGTGGCGTTCGGGAACAAGGCGCGCGGGTTCGACCAGAACAACAACACCGGCGGCGTGACCCTCGTCAACTGCACGTCCTACAAGAACGGCACCCAGAACTATTCCTTCGCAGGAACCCTCGTCTCGGGCGAAAAGAACGTGTTTACCAACAATATTTCGCTTTTACCGGGCAGCGCCGACCAGATCACCAGCGCAACATCCACCACCAACACATGGAACAGCCTGGCCGCCGCGGCAAGCGACTTCCAGAGCACCGACGCTTCCATCGCCCTGCCGAATCGCAACGACGACGGATCAATTCCTGTCACAGCCTTCATGCGTCTCAAATCGGGCAGCAAGCTGATCGATGCCGGCACCAAGACAGGCACAACCTACGGCGGAAGCGCTCCGGACCTGGGAGCCTTCGAGTCGGGTACGACATCCAGCGCCTCGAGCCGATCGATCGCGACGGAATCCGTCCGTTGGATCCATGGGGCGGCCATCGTCGAACTCGGGTCATCGATGACGGAATCCGTCATGATCCGCCTGGTTGACGCCACCGGACGGAATCTGTCAGAACCTCGCGCGTTCGTCCTGAAGCCTGGCGTCAACGAACTGACCCTCGAAGCGCCGCGGGCCGCCATGGCCTGGCTGGTCGTGACCCGCTCCGGCGCCAAACCTCGGATCTTCGCCGTCGCCGCCCCCTGAAAACGGGAGTTACGTCACCCACCGCATTGGATGCGGAGTGACGGATTCTGCCGTAACTAGAGCTCCATGCTCAGCATGGCTCCGTTCAACCCGGGGCGCGGCACCCACGGCGACAAGCTCAATCGGCGTGGAACCGCGAAGCTGCGATCGAAGGCGAGCGCCCCGGCGCTGGAGCTTGCCATCACCACCGCGAATCCGGGCCAGAACTGCCAATCCATGGAGTTCGAGGTGACGCCTAGAATCGTGAAACCACCCATGGCACCGAGCATCGACCCCATCACCCCGATGCCGATTCCGGAGGAGGGATGGCTTTCGGGCGCGGTCAAGCTCACGAACTTGGCACTGGTCCACACCCCCAACGCGCTCGCGCCAATCATCCCACCAAGGACGGCCGTACCCACTGACGCCGGGATGCACCAGCGCCCCTCGCCTTCAACCTCTTCCTCGCAGCGATCCTTTTTGGACGAAACCCCTTCGCCGATGATGTAGCCAGCCAGCCCGCCGACAAAGGCGCCTCCCAGCGAGCCAATGGACGCACCCGCCGTACCCGCGATGAATTGCACCCCAGCCTTGTCCCAGCGTCCCCCAGGCGCCGCCTCCTCATCGGCAGGCATATGAGCCTGGAAAACCGGTTGCGGAAATCGTCCTGCGTTGGAATCGAACGAAGACGGCGATGCGGCAAACAGCATGACGAGAAAGGCGTGGATCATGTTTGATTTCTTCGATCAATTTCCGGACCAACTTTCGATCGATGTCCCATTCCTCGTTCGCATCGCGTCCATTCCGCCGAGATGCATGATCCACGCTGCAGCCGGTCATCTCCTCGAACCGATCGGCCCCGACACTCCGCTCGACCCGCGCAGATAGAACCTCAACGGTGCCGCCGCCCACTCCTTCGCGTAATCGACCCCGATCCGCGCCGTGACGCCGACCTCGCCGACGGATTCCGGCCGCGGACAGAAAGCGACATCACCATGGGCGCAAACATCCATGCGATTGTGGATCTGCGTGGTGATCTCCAGAGCCTTGCACAACTTGGCGGGACCGGCGAACCGGGTGTCCCGCATTCCAGTACACGGCCACGGCTCGGCGCCGCGGATCAGCACCGCCTGCGGATCCCCGACAGGACCTGTCACCACGTTCAAGAGGTGGTGCATGCCGTACACGAAGTACACGTAGGCGTGTCCCGCGTTTCCGAACATGGGCTCTGTGCGTGGCGTGCGCCCCTTGGAGGCGTGGCAGGCCAGATCGTGGGCTCCCACGTACGCCTCGGTCTCGACGATACGACAGATCTTGTCGCCATCCGGAAATCGTCTGACCAGCAGGCATCCCAATAGTTCGCGCGCCACCGTTTCGGCGTCGCGTGCGAAGAAGGAACGCGGAAGGTCGATCGGAGGTCGTGGCATACCCCCGAAACTAGAACGCCGGAGTCAAACGCGCACCCTCCCGCCCCGGTCGCGGCGATCAACCTGCTGGCTAGTGCACGATGGCAACTCGGCGCGCGACCACTCCATCCGGACCTCGCGCCAACAGAATCCAGGCGCCAGCTCTATCGAACCCCATTTTCCATGAAGTGCCCGACCAGGCGGCGCTCCCGGCCCAGGCCAATTCGCCGGAAAGATTCCGAACTTCCACCGAATAGACACCCTTTCGCAGTCCCGACAATTTTTGACTGCCGCGCGAATCGATATCCGTCACCACCGTGCGATCTAGGATCGCGCCGCTGAGCCAACCGCCTGCGAAGATCGACTTGATCTTGCCCAAACCTTTCGGAATTTGCGTCTGGTGCTGACGATCGTAACCCCACGAGACAAGCGAGCCGTTCTCCAGCAAAACCAAGGAGTGCAGCTGTCCTGCGGCGACCGCCGTGGCCTTTCCTGTTCCAGCAGGGATTCTAGCCACCCCAACGGACGTTTCCGAGGTGTCGCCCCATCCGACAAGGTCGCCGCTCTGCTTCAGGGCAAGGACATGGGAATACCCCCCGGCCACGGCAGCCACCGCACCGACCGTATTCGGAATCTCGGCATCCGGCCAACCGACCAATCCACCATTTTCCTTGATGCCAAGGGCTCCGCCATTCGCCGCAGCAAACAACTTCCAATTCTCGCTGTTGGCCACGGCGACTTCCGTCGCGCTCGTCGAGCCGCTCCAAACCGGGGTCCACTTCACCACCGATCCGTCGGCGAGCATGCAGAAAATGTCCGTTCGGGTCGCGGCGACGAATTTCACCTTGCCGGTACCAACAGGCACTTTGACAAGACCTGTCGCGGTATCGCCCCACGCGACGGCTTCCCCGTTGTCCTTCAAGGCGACCGTGAAGTTTTCGCCAGCGGCGATCTGTGTCACGTTCTTGAGTCCGGCAGGCGCCAAGATCGGAGAATTTCCACCCTCGACATACCCCCATGCCACCACGGTGCCGTCGTTTTTCAAGACAACCGTATGGGAGAAATGGGCCGCGACGGATTTGACTCCGGTCATGCCGGCAGGAATTGTCGTCTGCCCCCAGGCGTTCCATCCCCAGGCGACCACCGATCCATCTTCCTTCAGAGCCATGCTGTGGTCGTGCCCGGCAGCGATCGCGAGGACATTCGTCAAACCCGTTGGAATCTTGGTTTGGCCTTGCGGAGTGCCGCCCCATCCGACCACCGTCCCGTTCGCAAGCAGGGCAATGCAATGGCCATACCCCGCGGCGATCGCCTTGACGGTGTGCAACGTGTCGGTGATGTCGGGAGCCGTCGGATTCGGATCGGATCGGCGGGCGAAATCGTCGCCCCAGGTGACGACCTTTCCGGTTTCGAGCAGCGCCATGGAATGCATGCGACCTGCCGCGATCGCCTTCACCTTGCCAATTCCTGTCGGCACCGTGGCCTGACCCTGGGGATTCCCTCCCCATGCGAACACCTTCCCCGCGCTGTTCAATGCCAAGGTGTGTTCGATTCCGGCGGAAATCTGGACGATGGTTCCCATGTTTTTGGGAACGGCCGTTTTTCCGCTCGTCGTATCACCCCACAGCGCAAGTGTTCCATCCATCAACAGCGCTACCGAATGGTAGGACCCTGCCGCAATGGCTTTGGCAGGCCCCAAATTCTGGGGCACCTTGGTTTGATCGTTGTCACCACGTCCCCATGCCGCCATTGTTCCATTCGCCCGCAATGCCAGCATATGGTATGAACCCGACGAAATCGCGACCACCGAATCGAGGTCGTTTGGAACGATGTTCTCGTCGCTCCAATTGTTGCCCCACTGCACGACGGTACCATCGTCCTGCAAGGCCGCCGAATTCATCATCCCCGCGGAAATCGCGGTTACCGGACGCGACAAGACCCGTCGATTCCCCCACGTCGCGAAATCGCTTTCGTAAGGGTTCGCCGCGGCGCCCACGCACAGCGGCAACAGGACAATTCCTGCCAATTGGATACGGGAATGACTTGACGCGGGGAAGAACATGGATGCGGTCTCCGGGGAATGAGAGTACGGGTTCAATCTAGCAACGGCCGCATTCCCAATGCAGGATCTGTCGACAGATTTTGAAATGCCGAATCCCGCACACCAAGGACTTGCGCACCGGATCACCTCCCCACCAACCGACGCGCGACGGACGCTAAGCCCCGGCGCATGGTGCTCGAACAGCACCACGCCGCCTGCCCACCTCAAGAATCAAGCAGAGTGTGATCGGGATCACCCGACACCTCCTGGCCTGCTCTGGCCGACGCAATCTGACTACATTCCTGGTATCACTTCCTCGTGTGAGGTCTCTCCTGGCGACACTCGTTTTCCCGACTCCGTCCACCACCCGATCGATCCGCTCCGAGGTCCAGCCATGACCTGGGCGACGCGCATGGTTCCGGGGCATGCTCCCGACGGCGGCCACATCTTGTCCGTGCTGGCGAAGAAGACCTACACGATCGCCCACCAGCAAGTCGCCGTGGAAGACCTGGAGAGCCCGATCGGGCTGTTCGAGGCCGATGTCTACTGGGGCAGCGGGAATCCCAAGGTCGACGCCGTCCAGGTGGAGTCGGATCTTGTCGCCTACAAGCCCTGCGTGGATTTCATCGTGGTCGGCTCGGCACACGCACCGCGTGGCAAGCGCGCCAAGTTCTTCGATGTGGGGATGCAGATCGGCACCGCCGTGCGGATGCTGCGCGTGTTCGGCAATCGCACGGTCCAGGTCAAATCGTTTGGCTTCGAGTTCAGCGAACCCGAAGCCTTCGACTCCATGCCCCTGCACTACGGCCTCGCCTATGGTGGCACCGATACCGAATCCGAACCCGGCACCACCTGTACCTACTCGCGCAACCCCATCGGCAAAGGCTTCATCGTCAAGAAAGAGCCCAAAGCCCTCCACGGCCTGGTGTTGCCGAACCTCGAGGACCCTCGACAGGTTCTGACTCCCGAAACCCTCGTTCTCGGTAAGTTCCAGGACTGGGAACGCATGCCGCAACCGCAGGCGTTTTCGCCCACCGGCAAGAACTTCCACCCTCGGTTGGACCTGGCCGGACTGCCCATGGACGATCGCTCCGCCCAGGAATGGGAGCGACAAAAAACGGTCGCGGCCATGCCCGAGGTGGGAGCCGGTGCCGACTCCGTTCCTGCAGCACCGACACCGGTCCTCAACCCTCTCTTCTACAACGGCGCCCCCGAAGGCCAACGTTTTCCGTTCCTGCGCGGCGACGAGACCATCCGCCTGTCGTACATGGATCCGGATTTTCCGCTGTTCGAGTTCAAGCTCCCCATGGATGTTCCATCCTTGTTCCTGGAAGCCAACGACGAAGGCCCCGAGGAGCTGGCCGCCGTATTGCAGACAGTTGTTGTCCACAAGGAGACCAACCAGGTGACCTTGCTCTGGCGAGGTTCATGCTACTACGGCGGCCCCGAGGCGATGGCCGACTGGACCGGCCTCGAATACGGCGTGCTGGAGGACTGATGCCCGCGACCAAAGGCCAGACCGACAGCACCCTCAAAATCAACATGACCCCGTACCTGTTGCAGGTGAGTTTCACCTCGCACGTGGTTTCGATGGGCGGATTCATCGGCGTCGAAGCGCACACCCTGAACGTGGCCGACGAAGCCAAGATCGAAATCACGTTGCTCGACGGCGCTGGAGCCAATGTGGGCACCATGAAGGGCAAGGTCCATTCGAACGTCTACCGCGGCCTGTTCCATGTCGAGAAGGCCAACTCCACCGGCCACATGCTGGCAGTGGCTGAACTTTCCGACTACGGCCTGAAATTGGCGGGCCCTGCTTGCAAGGTGTACCCGCCGATCAAGATCGAGAACCTGAAGTGGATGGACGAAGAAGGCTCCAAGGAATTGGAGACCGTGGTCCGCGGACAGAAAGTGACGTTGACAGCGGATGTCACGCTGGGCCCCATGGACGAAACCATCGCCATGACCATCAAGGCCTCGCCGGATTCGGCGGGAGCGAAATCGTCAGGCAACGCGTCCCACGGCCATTCGCACGAGCCGCAACCGGTGACCTTCAAGTACCCGGGCAAGATCGTATCGAAGAAGATCAAAGAGTCGTTCGTCGCCGACTGGGAAATCCATTCCCGCAAAGGCAAACTCGACTACACCATCAACCTGTACGGCGTCACCAGCAAGCCTTCGAAGAAGGTGAAGTATCTGGCAGCGTCGTTCGCCTTTTCGGAGTAAGAATGAATCGGAATTTCGCCGTTTTACCCTTGTGTTTCGCAGCGGTATTCATAACGTCCTGCTCCAAAAAAAGCGAATCAACCACTGAGGGTATCGGTGATTCGGCTGCAGCGGGCATTGATACCACTTCCATAACTCCTGGCTTGCCTGAGTTTCCAAACTGCTTGCATAAACCCGGCCTCGCTGCAATCCTGCCATGCGCGATAATGGAGCTGGCTTTAGACGGTAATTTGGAAGAGAAAAAACGTGACTGTCTAGACTCCCTTAATGGAGCTCGCAACAACTCCGTTCTTCGTGCGGATTCGATTTTTCGCCCTGTGTACTTACCAAACCTTCTTGAAGAGAATGCTCTTTTCAAGAAACGTTTTGCTGTATCGGTAGTAGTTGCCGGTGATTCACAAAATATCGCCGAGAAATTTTCAAATTACCGTGTGGAACTGAAAAGTGAATTTCAGGGCTGGCGCGTTTCGGTTGCGGGGTGGCTCGACTCTGTCGAGGCTGCGAATATGGCTCTCAATTTCTCAAAAATTGCCGGCGTTGAGGTTGACGCACAAAACAAAGCTAAAGGTGCTGTTGCCCTTGGAGTATGCCTTTCAGCTCAGGACTCCATTCGCTTTTCTAACTCTGCAAGGTCCAATGGAATTCCCTTGATTTTTGCACGTATCTCCTATTCTGGCACCGACGCCGATAATTTGCTTATCACAGAGAGCGCAGAAGAATGACTGCCTACGGTACTAGATCTCTCAAAAAAGGGGATTCTGGACTGGATGTAAAAGAGGCACAGGTTCGCCTTGCATTTTTTGGATCGAAAGATCATCCAATCAAGTGTACAGAGACATTCGATGACGATTTCGAAATGGGAGTAAAAAAATTCCAGCGAATTTTTAATCTTCCTGAAAATGGAATAGTGGATCACTCCGTATTCCAGAATATTGAAGATTTAATTTCAAATAATCTTTCCGAAATGGATCAGATATTTGAACGCTCCATGTGCAAGTGTCAACGCAGATCTGCGGCTGACCAAGAACAAATGGTGAGAATTTGGAATGCAAAAATTGCTGGGGTATGCAGAAAAATTGATGGCTCTTTTGCGAGCGCAATCACGACTTCGGGCTCAGGGAGCAACTTCAGGATTGTTAGCGGAGCAGAATGCAAGGGGTTCGGCTCTCAGTTAACAAAAGTTGCATTGACTTCAGCGAATTCTTGGAATTTCTCAGGTTATTCAGAGATTACAGAAAACGCAGGATTGCATAGAGCGCTCTGCTGGGCGCTATTTATGATGCTGCAGGTTATGAAGAAAAACAAGGAAGGCGCAGCCGTCTCGATAGATATCGGTAGAAGCCACAACGGATATAGATGCAATCTTGATTATTTCCAAGTTTGCAAGAACGCCACGCAAGGCGCGTCAATGACGAATCACACCGGAAACGCGGTTGATATTCATATTGATTCAACAGCAGAGCTTTCCTTCGAATTTTCGACATTAAAAATTCCATTGAGGAACTCTGCGAGTAGTTCGTCCAAACAAGCGCACTGCCTTGCTCTAATTGACTGGCTTGAAGAATTCGGGTTTGCCACAGGAGACAGAGTCAGAGTTCAAGGTGTGAATCCAAAAGCCTTTAAAACGGGAGCCACCAATACACTTCGCACGGAAGGGTTTGCCAAAACCGGAACGTGGACGCACATCGATGCGACGACATACGCCTACAAGGCTTACGTCACCAATGCAGCGGACCTCTTCGCCCCTCGCTACACCGCTGGCCAAGCTACCACGCCTACGGTCCCGCCCAGCGCCGTGCAGGAGAAGGCTCCGCCACAAAACACAGCCCCACCTGCGCAGCCTGCTCCAAAATCGCAGCCAGCCAAGCCTGCGGCGTCAACTGCATCGACACCATCGCCCAAGGACTTGCTGAAAAACGCTGAAGATTCCAAAAAATGGTTCGAGACGAATTGGACCAGCTTCTTCGACGCCTATCGAGACGCCGCAACCGCAGACGCCAACGATGGAATCCACACCGATCGCGGATTCTTCCCTGTCGGACAAAATCTGACGTGGCATGGCGGTATCCATGCACAGGCCCAGACCGACGGTTCCATCCACGCCATGACCGATGGCGTCATCGTGGCGGCACGCCTCTCGGACAAGGATCCCGCCAAACTTTCGTACGGAAGCCGGAACTTCGTCCTGATCAAACACACGACCCCGAAGAGCCTCCCCTTCTGGAGTCTCTACATGCACTTGCGCCCTCTTCCCTTGAAGCCGGAAACCCCGGAGCTCGGCGCGCTGTTCCCTTGGCTTGTCAAACAAACCCTGAAGCAAATCGGGACGGAATCCTCGAATTTCCGCGGGTCGCCGGCAGCCAATGCTCCGATCCTCCGCACGATCGAACCTGGCGAGACCTTCGCGGTTCTAGATCAGAAAATGGTCGGCACCCAAAAATGGATCAAGGCAAAAGCAGACAAGGATAAACTCGACGGATGGGTGGCCATGACCAGCCGATTCGAGCTCAAGTCAGAAATTGACAAGCTGCAGGACCTCAAGGCCGGCAAGGTCGTCAAGCTAGACAAGCCGGTGAAACGCAACGATTGCATTGGATTCGTCAGCCCTGCACTGCCTGGAAGGTCGGCATTCGTGCACTGGGAAGTCTTCTCGGACCAAGTCGTTTCCGACCAATGGATTCAAGTCAAGGACGAAGACAACGATATCGTTTGCGATGCCGAAGAATTCAAGAAGCTTTTGAACAAGAGCGAAGCCATAAACTTCATGAACGAGCTGACCAAAGCCGACATCATCGCGGCCTACTCCGACGCCAAGACGTCCGCGGAGATCCGCAAGCGCACCTTCTTCTTCACGAGTGAATGGTCGGTGGACTGGAACACCGCATTGGACAAACGCAAGGATGTCTACGACCCAAAGGAACTCGCCCCCCGACTGCTCCCCTACAACTTCTGGAAGGACGCTGAAGCGGCAGGATGCGATGTGCCCAAAGGCGGAAAGATTTGGCACTACCATCCGGCGGAGTTTATTCTGCGCGAGTTCCCGGTGGCGAAAGCGGCACCAGCTAACAGTGAATCTGCACCCGATGCATCACAGGACGAATTTGATATCGACTGGGATTTTATTGCCGCCCGCGAAGGAACTGAACTCAAAGTATACGTCCCGACAAAAAACGGGACCGTGATCGGCGTTAGTGGACCAACCATTGCGAGTGGATTTGACCTTGGCCAAACAACTCTAACAGCCTTTTTGGAATATGGTTTCTCATCAGGAATCCAAGAAAGCCTAAAGAAATTCATCGGGATAAAGGGCCAGCCTGCAGTGGCGTTCGTTGAGAACAATCCATGCACGCTAACCGCTGAACAAATTCGAGAAATCAACCACAAGGTTAAACCCGCTTACGCTAGGAAAACCGAGAAGTATTACAACCAATCGGTTCTTGCTGGTGGAACGACATTCAAGCAATTACCTCGGCATGTCCAGACGCCATTCGTCTCGGTTTGCTTCCAGTATGGCAAAGCCGACACATTGAAGTCGAAGCTCCTCCAGAA